>NZ_QTQF01000016.1:0-153293 GCF_003854235.1 Burkholderia sp. Bp8998 | reverse complement strand
ACCGCAAGGACGATTTCTTCTCGAATCCGAAATCGGACCGCGCGAAGGACTTCCTCGCGAAGATCCTGCACTGAGCGACTGTGTCCGGCGCGCATCGTGCACGCCGATGAAAAGCCGCCCGGCTGTCCGCCGGGCGGTTTTTTTTTCGTGCGCCGTCCGCCGACGGGCTTCCGCGTCGGACGTTACCAGCTGTACCGGTAATCGCCGTCGATGTGTGCCGCCGCGTGGCGATGGCGAAGGGTAAGGGAACCGGCGAGCGCTGCGTGCGGCTCAGAAATCGATCGGATCGTCGGCGTCGTCTGCGGCGCCGGCCGCCAGCGCCTCGCGCCGCGCTGCGCCGCACGGCGCGGACGCCGACGCGTCGAGCGCCGGGTTACGCAGCTTCTCGAGCACGCGTTCGGGCACCGGAATCTGCATCCGCGCGGTGACATCGCCGCACTGGAACATGATCAGCTCGCCCGGTTCGAACGAGGTCCAGATTTCGTTGTCGGTCAGCGGCTGGGTGGCGATCACCGCGACGCGATCCTCGGGCGTCGTGTATTTCGCGAAGTCGATCGACAGGTCTTCGTCGACCAGATGCGCGGTCGAGAACGGCCAGCGCCGCACGAGGTAGTGCAGCCGCGTCGAGCAGTGCGCGAAGAGGGCCTGGCCGTTCGACATCAGGAAGTTGAATACGCCGTGATCGGTGATGCCTCGCGTCAGCTCGCCGACACGCTCGAACAGTTCCGGCAACGGCGGCTGCGCACCGGGGAACGCTTCGCGCAGCCCCTGCATCAGCACGCAGAACGCCTTCTCGCTGTCGGTGGTGCCCACCGGGTGGTAGACGCTGCCGTCGAGGTCGGGTTCGTAGTCCTGCAGATCGCCGTTATGCGCGAAGATCCAGTGCCGCCCCCACAGCTCGCGCATGAACGGGTGGCTGTTCTCGAGCAGGATGTGGCCCTGCGTGGCCTTGCGGATGTGCGCGATCGTGTTCTTGGACTTGATCGGGTAGCGCTTCACCATTTCGGCGATCGGCGACGTGGCCGACGCCTGCTGGTCGATGAACAGGCGACAGGCCTTGTCCTCGAAGAACGCGATCCCCCAGCCGTCGGCATGGTGATCGGTGAGGCCGCCCCGGGCCGCGAAACCTGTGAAGGAGAATGTGACGTCCGTCGGCGCGGCGCAGTTCATTCCTAGGAGTTGGCACATTTTACTTGGGGCGGGGGCGGAAGCAGGGGAACCAACCGGGTGAACCCCGGTACAATATGACTTCTAGCATATCACCGAGCCTTGAGCGGTAAAAAGCGGATTCCGCCGGCCGAAGGCCCCGTGTTGCGGTTTGCCGTCAGTCGGCCCGCGCACGCGCGTTCCGGCCCCGCAGATGGCCCCCGTTCCTCACGACGCCTCCTATGACTGCCTCGAACGCTTCCTCTCCGGCGACGCTCACGCTCGCCCGTCCCGACGACCTGCACCTGCACCTGCGCGACGGCGACATGCTGGCCGCGGTGCTGCCGCACACGGCGCGCCAGTTCGGCCGCGCGATCGTCATGCCGAACCTGAAGCCGCCCGTCACGACTACCGCGCAAGCGCAGGCCTATCGCGAGCGCATCCTGGCCGCGCTGCCGGCGGGCATGACGTTCGAGCCGCTGATGACGCTGTACCTGACCGACAACACGTCACCCGACGAAGTCCGCCGCGCGCGCGACAGCGGCTTCGTGCACGGCGTGAAGCTGTATCCGGCCGGCGCGACGACGAACTCGGATCACGGCGTCAGTGATCTCGCGAAGTGCGCGAAGACGCTCGAGGTCATGCAGGAGACCGGCATGCCGCTGCTCGTGCACGGCGAGGTGACCGATCCGGCGATCGACATGTTCGATCGCGAGAAGGTGTTCATCGACCGCGTGATGACGCCGCTGCGCCGCGATTTCCCCGGCCTGAAGGTCGTCTTCGAGCACATCACGACGAAGGACGCCGCCGACTACGTGCGCGACGCCGACGCGGCACCGGGCCTGCTCGGCGCGACGATCACTCCGCAGCACCTGCTGTACAGCCGCAACGCGCTGTTCGTCGGCGGGATCCGCCCGCACTACTACTGCCTGCCGGTGCTGAAGCGTGAAACGCACCGCGTCGCGCTCGTCGAAGCCGCGACGTCGGGCAACCCGCGCTTCTTCCTCGGCACCGACAGCGCGCCGCACGCGCGTGACGCGAAGGAAACCGCGTGCGGCTGCGCGGGCTGCTACACGGCACTGCACGCGCTCGAGCTGTATGCGGAGGCGTTCGAGCAGGCCGGTGCGCTCGACAAGCTCGAAAATTTCGCGAGCCGCTTCGGCGCCGATTTCTACGGGCTGCCGCACAGCACCGACACGATCACGCTGCGCCGCGAGACCTGGGAACTGCCGCGCGAAGTCTTTGCGGGCGATACGCCGGTCGTGCCGCTGCGCGCCGGCGAAACGATCGGCTGGAAGTTCGCGTGACCGGCACACCGCCGCGCACGGCCGGCCTGACGGCCGGCGGCGGGGCGGCGGTGTTCGCGCGGATCGACTGGTCCGCGCCGTGGCTCGCTCCATACGCGGCGCCTGGTCGTACGCTTCAGGCGGCCGCGCTGCTCGATGCGCTGAACGGCGCGCTGCACGGCGGTGCGCAGGCAAGCGGTCGCGGCCGGTCGCTGCGCTTCGTGCCGCAGGCCGAGTTGCCACCCGGCGTCGCATACGAAACCCATATTGCCGACACCGGCGGTGTCCCGACCCGCCACAATCTTCACGACTTCTTCAATGCGCTCGTCTGGTTCGCGTATCCGCGCACCAAGGCCGCGCTGAACGCACGCCAGGCCGCGGCGATCGACGCCGCGGGCGGCGTCGGGCCCGTGCGCGGCACGCTGCGCGATGCGCTGACGCTGTTCGACGAGAACGCCGCGCTGTTCGTGACGGCCGACCGCACGCTTGCCGACGCGCTGCGCGGCTTCAGCTGGCAACAACTGCTGGTGGCGGCGCGCGACGCGTGGGGCACGCGCTGCGAGGCGCGGCTCGTCGGCCATGCGCTGCTGGAGAAGCTCGTCGCACCCTACAAGTCCTGCACCGCGCATACGTGGATCGTCGAAGTGAGCGACGACTATTTCTCGTGGCCCGAGGCCCGGCGTGCCGCGCATGTCGATGCACGGATCGCCGGCGAACTCGCGACCCGCGAGCTGACGAGCCGCGATTTCGCACCGCTCCCGGTGCTGGGCGTGCCGGGCTGGTGCGACGCGAATGCCGCGCCCGCGTTCTACGACGATCCGGCGGTTTTCCGCAGCGGCCGCCGGTCGCGCGCTGCCGACGGCGGCGCACGGTGCTAGAATGCGCGTCGCAAAGCAGGCCAGGCAGTCGCGGCCTCGCCGCCTTCGGGCAGGCGGGGGCGAGGAAAGTCCGGACTCCACAGGGCAGGGTGATGGCTAACGGCCATCCGTGGCGACACGCGGAACAGGGCAACAGAAAGCAAACCGCCGATGGCCCGGCGCAAGCCGGGATCAGGTAAGGGTGAAACGGTGCGGTAAGAGCGCACCGCGGCGACGGCGACGTTCGCCGGCACGGTAACCTCCACCCGGAGCAATTCCAAGTAGGCAGGCGCGCATTTTCGGATGCAGGACGGGGCCCCCGTCTCGTCTGCGGGTAGGAAGCTTGAGCGCGTCAGCAATGGCGCGCCTAGAGGAATGGCTGCCACGCGCCGTGCGCTTCGGCGTGCAGCGTGCACAGAATCCGGCTTATCGGCCTGCTTTGCCGTTCGAATGCGAAAGGGCCGGCGCTCCGCCAGGAGCGCCGGCCCTTTTTTCATGCGTGGCGGCCGCGAGTTCAGTCAGCGACGATGTCGAACGAATGCGTGAGTTCGGCCGTCTTCGCGATCATGATCGACGCGGAGCAGTACTTGTCGTGCGACAGGTTGATCGCGCGTTCGACCGTGGCCGGGTTCAGGTTGCGACCCGTGACGGTGAAGTGGAAGTGGACCTTCGTGAATACCTTCGGATCTTCGCTCGCGCGTTCGGCCTTCAGCGTGACCGAGCAGCCGGTGACTTCCTGGCGGCTCTTCTTCAGGATCAGCACGACGTCGTACGCGGTGCAGCCGCCGGTGCCGACCAGCACCATTTCCATCGGGCGCGGCGCGAGGTTATGGCCGCCGCCTTCCGGTGCGCCGTCCATCGCGACGAGGTGCCCGCTTCCGGTCTGGGCGGAAAACGCCATGCCGTCCTGACCCATCCAGCTTACTTTGCATTCCATGCTTGCACTCCAGCGTTGCCTGATTCGGATTCGATCCGGCATTGTAGCCCGCGGCGCTTCGGTCGGCTGATGCGCTGCACGACGCGCGACGCGCCGCCGCCGTGTGCGACGCCCGGCGGGGCGCCGAACGTCGATTTCCCTGTTTTCGTTAGGGGTTTTACGCTAGATGCGACGGGTTGCTGGTCCTGCTCTTGCTATCCAATTGATTGATTTTAAAAGAGAAAATGCGCCTGGCCGGTGAAATTGGCTATATTTCGCATTATGGTTTTGGATTTCGTAATGCAAATTTTCTTGTGAAGTCCGCGACGCGTTCGTATAATGAGCCTCATTGGTTGCCGCGCTGCGGCAATCTTCGCATGTCTCCTCCACCCTCCTCCTAAGGTGGATTGAGCCCGAACCAGCCGTTCGGGCTTTTTTTCGTCCCGTGCAAGCATCGGCATGCAGTTTGCGTGCTTCGAAACCCGTCCTTGACCCCGCTACGCGGGCTGCCGTGCGGCTGGCTGCGATGCCGCGCCGGGCGGCGTGCCGGTCGAACGGTCGGCAGGGGCCGGGACGTGTACGGCCGATGCGTGGCCGTGACCGCGCGCGCAGAAGTGGCGCACGCGTTCGCGTACCGCGCGCAGGCGGGCGATGCGATCTTCGGCATGGGCGCCGCGGGCGTCGGCGATACGGGCATCGAGGGCGTCGAGCTTGGCCTCGCAGCCGGCCCGGGCGGCGACGGCCGGCGCGGCGGCGGCCAGCAAGGCGGCCGCGAGAAAGGGCGTAAGTCGTTGTTTCATCGTGCTTGTTTGTTGTTTTTCCGTTGTCGGCCAGTCTGGCGCGGCAAGGTCAGGTGCCGCGCGTCGATGGGTGCCTCCCCGGGCGCTCGGTTCGCCTGGTGTGTTGGGGCACGACCGGATTTTGGCCCATTTCGGGCGCCGCCGGCACGGGACTTGGAATCTCTTTGACCGCGCTGCCGCATTTCCTTTATAATTCAGGGCTTTTCCGCATTCATGCCCACGGAAAAAGAACAGGGAGAGCCTGCACCGCGCCTCGAAGCGCACACAGACAAGCAGGAAGAACACATCGGGCAAAGCATTTTTTTTGGATCGATCATGAAGACGTTTTCCGCAAAAGCCCATGAGGTGACGCGCGAATGGTACGTGATTGACGCGACGGATAAGGTTCTCGGCCGTGTTGCCAGCGAAGTGGCACGCCGTCTGCGCGGCAAGCACAAGCCTGAGTTCACCCCGCACGTCGACACTGGTGATTTCATCATCATCATCAACGCAAGCAAGTTGAAGGTCACGGGCAACAAGACTCTGGACAAGAAGTACTACCGTCACTCGGGCTACCCGGGCGGCATCTATGAAACGACGTTCGGCAAGATGCAAGAACGCTTCCCGGGCCGTGCGCTCGAGAAGGCGGTCAAGGGCATGCTGCCGAAGGGCCCGCTCGGCTACGCGATGATCAAGAAGCTGAAGGTCTACGCTGAAGCTACGCATCCGCATTCGGCGCAACAGCCGAAGGCGCTCGAGATCTAAGGGGAGCCCACATGATCGGTAACTGGAACTACGGTACGGGCCGCCGCAAGAGCGCAGTCGCACGTGTCTTCATCAAGGCTGGCAAGGGCGACATCATCGTCAACGGCAAGCCCATCGCTGACTACTTCTCGCGCGAAACGTCGCTGATGATCGTGCGTCAGCCGCTGGAACTCACGAACCACGGCCAGACGTTCGACATCAAGGTCAACGTCAATGGCGGCGGCGAAACGGGTCAGGCAGGTGCAGTGCGCCACGGCATCACCCGTGCACTGATCGACTACGATGCGACGCTGAAGCCGTCGCTGTCGAACGCAGGCTTCGTCACGCGCGATGCACGTGAAGTCGAGCGTAAGAAGGTTGGTCTGCGCAAGGCACGTCGCGCAAAGCAGTTCTCGAAGCGTTAATTCCGCTTCATGGCCGCGCCGCTTCCGGGCGGCGTCCGCCGGAAAAACCGCCAGCTTTCGCGCTGGCGGTTTTTTTATGCCCGCGCGGCGGCCGTCCGCGTGCGGGTCCCCGCATTGAAATCAACAAGAACCTATTGATTTCATGGACATCAGCACGATCTTCTGATCGGCCCTACAATAGCGGCTAAAGCTTTTTGGAGAGTTCGCATGAACGCTGTTACCGAATCCGCAGCAACGACCACCGATATGCCGCTGCCGTTCGTCTTCACCGACGCCGCGGCCGACAAGGTCAAGCAACTGATCGACGAAGAGGGCAATCCCGACCTGAAGCTGCGCGTGTTCGTGCAGGGCGGCGGCTGCTCGGGCTTCCAGTATGGCTTCACGTTCGACGAGGAAGTCAACGAGGACGACACCGTGATGAACAAGAACGGCGTCCAGCTCCTGATCGACTCGATGAGCTACCAGTACCTGGTCGGCGCCGAGATCGACTACAAGGACGACCTCAATGGTGCCCAGTTCGTGATCAAGAACCCGAACGCCACGACTACCTGCGGGTGCGGCTCGTCGTTCTCGGTCTGAGCGCACGACGGATCCTGTCCGGTTCGCCGGAATGAAAAACGGGGCTTCATGCCCCGTTTTTTGTGCCCGTACGCGGCGCGAACCGCGCGGCCTGTGTGGCGTCGCATCCTTGGGGGCTTTCCATCAGCGCGGATAAAGCGCGCCGAGCACGCGCGCGTCCGCGGCACCCGTCACGCTCGCGAGGTTGCCGGGCTGGCGTGCTGTGAAGCGATACGCGAGCCACGCGAACGCGAGCGCCTCGACCTGCTGCGGCGGCACGCCGAGCGCCGCCGTCGTATCCACCGTCGCCGGCACACCGGCCTCGTGCAGTGCATTCCCGAGCGCATCGAGCAGCACCGGGTTGCGGGCGCCGCCGCCGCAGACGAACACGGCCTTGCAGCCGGCCGCGTGCTGCGCGATCTCGCGGGCGACCGAGACGGCGGTGAGCGCCGTCAGCGTCGCCTGCACGTCTTCCGGCGCGACCTGTGCGAATGCGGCCAGCTTCGCGTCGAGCCATGCGGGATTGAACAGGTCGCGGCCGGTGCTTTTCGGCGGCGGCGCGGCGAAGTAGGGCTCGTCGAGCAGCACGTCGAGCAGCGGCGCGTTCACGGTGCCGCGCGCGGCGAACTTGCCGCCGTCGTCGTACGGCTTGCCGAGGTGGCGTGTCGCCCACTCGTCGAGCAGCGCATTCGCGGGCCCGCAGTCGAAGCCGCGCACATCGTCGCCTTCGCCGGGCAGGATCGTGATGTTGCTGATGCCGCCGAGGTTGCAGACGATCCGCGTCTCACCCGGCGCGCCGAATACCGTCGCATGGAACGCCGGCGCAAGCGGCGCGCCGTGGCCGCCGGCCGCGACGTCGCGGCTGCGGAAATCGGCGATCACGTCGATACGCGCAAGCTCGGCGAGCAGCGCCGGATTGTTGAGCTGGCGCGTGTAGCCGCGCTCGGGACGGTGCCGGACCGTCTGGCCGTGCACGCCGATCGCGCGGATCTCGTCGCGCGACAGCCCGGCCATGCGCTGCAGCTCGTGGCAGCACACCGCGTAGCGCGCGACGAGCGCGTTCGCCGCGACCGATTCGCGGTCGATTTCGTTGTCCCCGGGTTGCTGCAGCGCGAACAGCGCGTCGCGCAGCGATTGCGCGAAGCCGACGAATGCTTCCGCGAGCACGACCGGTGCGCGGCCGGTCTCGAAACGCACGGCGACGCCGTCGACGCCGTCCATGCTGGTTCCCGACATCAGCCCGAAGTAGATGCCGTCGGCCGGATGGGCGGGTTGCGGATGTCGTTGCGGCACGTTGGGTTCTCCTGGATCGAGCGGCGCGGGCCGGTGCCGCGCGCCTTGCGCCCGATTATCCGCGCAACCTGACGCGTCGTTAAGCGATGCACGCGCAAGTTATGGGAAAATCCCTGTCTTTGCGACATTCTTCCTGGCACCGATGAGCACCGAACCCAGTTCCAAGCCTGTTTTCCCGATCACCGACGAAGTCCGCCATGCGCTCGCCGTCACGAAGCGCGGCGTCGACGAATTGCTGATCGAGGAAGAGTTCGCGCAGAAGCTCGCGCGCAGCGCAGCCACCGGCACGCCGCTGCGCATCAAGCTCGGCCTCGATCCGACCGCGCCCGACATCCACATCGGCCATACGGTCGTGCTGAACAAGATGCGTCAGCTGCAGGACCTCGGTCACACCGTGATCTTTCTGATCGGCGATTTCACGTCGCTGATCGGCGATCCGTCGGGCCGCAACGCCACGCGTCCGCCGCTCACGCGCGAACAGATCGAATCGAATGCGAAGACCTACTTCGAACAGGCCGCACTCGTGCTCGACCGCGAAAAGACCGAAATTCGCTACAACAGCGAATGGTCGATGCCGCTCGGCGCGGACGGGATGATCAAGCTCGCGTCGCGCTACACGGTCGCGCGGATCCTCGAGCGCGAGGATTTCACGAAGCGCTTCCAGGGCGGCGTGCCGATCTCGATCCACGAATTCCTGTACCCGCTGATGCAGGGCTACGACTCGGTCGCGCTGAATGCCGATCTCGAACTCGGCGGCACCGACCAGAAGTTCAACCTGCTGGTCGGTCGCGAACTGCAGAAGCAGTACGGCCAGGAACAGCAGTGCATCCTGACGATGCCGCTGCTCGAAGGCCTCGACGGCGTCGAGAAGATGTCGAAGTCGAAGGGCAACTATGTCGGCATCAGCGAGAAGCCGACCGACATGTTCGGCAAGCTGATGAGCATCTCGGACACGCTGATGTGGCGTTACTTCGAACTGCTGTCGTTCCGCAGCCTCGACGAGATCGCCGCTTTCAAGCGCGACGCCGAAGGCGGCCGCAATCCGCGCGACTTCAAGGTGCTGCTCGCGCAGGAAATCGTCGCGCGCTTCCACTCGCAGGCTGACGCCGAGCGTGCGCTCGAAGACTTCAACCACCGCGCGAAGGGTGGTGTGCCGGACGACATCCCGTCGGTCACGCTCGCGGGCGCGCCGCTCGCGATCGGCCAGCTGCTGAAGCAGGCGGGCCTCGTGCCGTCGACGAGCGAAGCACTGCGCAACATCGAGCAGGGCGGCGTGAAGATCGACGGCGCGACGGTGTCCGACAAGGGCCTGAAGGTCGAGGCCGGCGAGTTCATCGTCCAGGTCGGCAAGCGCCGCTTCGCGCGCGTCACGCTGACCGCATGATCGCGCTGATCCAGCGCGTGAAGCGCGCCGACGTGCGCGTCGGCGACCGCACGACGGGCGAGATCGGCGCAGGGCTGCTCGCGCTCGTCTGCGCGGAGCGTGGCGACACCGAGGCCGCGGCCGACAAGCTGCTCGCGAAGATGCTTGGCTATCGCGTGTTCAGCGACGCGGCCGGCAAGATGAACCTGCCGGTGTCGAACATCGATGGCGCGGGCGGTGCCGGCGGCCTGCTGCTCGTGTCGCAGTTCACACTTGCGGCCGATACCAACAGCGGGCTGCGGCCGAGCTTCACGCCGGCCGCGCCGCCCGACGAAGGTGCGCGCCTGTTCGACTATTTCGTCGCGGCCGCGCGCGAGCGCCATCCGGTCGTCGAGACCGGCGAGTTCGGCGCCGACATGCAGGTGTCGCTCGTCAACGACGGCCCCGTGACATTCTGGCTGCAAGTGCGGCCCTGATTCTTTCCCGGAGACGCGCCGCGATGGCCACCACGCAGATTCTCTTCATTCGCCATGGCGAGACGGCCTGGAACCGCATCAAGCGCATCCAGGGCCATATCGACATCCCGCTGGCCGACACGGGGCTCGCGCAGGCGCGGCGGCTGGCCGCCCGGCTCGCGCGGGAAGCGCGCGAAGGACAGCGGATCGACGCGCTCTATTCGAGCGACCTGATGCGCGCGCAACAGACCGCGCAACCCTTTGCCGATGCGCTCGGGCTGCCGCTGCAGTTGCGCGAAGGGCTGCGCGAACGCGCGTACGGCGTGTTCCAGGGGCATGACAGTACCGAGATCGAGACGCTGTTTCCGGACGCTTACGCCGCGTGGCAGACGCGCGACCCGGGCTTCGCACCCGACGGCGGCGAGTCGCAGCGCGAGTTCTATCACCGCGTGCTGCATGCGCTCGAGCCGATCGTCGCCGCGCATCCGGGCGGGCGGATCGCGTGTGTCGCGCACGGCGGCGTGCTCGACTGCGTGTACCGCTTTGCAAACGGTCTCGATCTGTCGGCGCCGCGCAGCTATCAATTGCTCAACACGAGCATCAATGTCGTCGATTACGTCGATGGCCGCGCGCAGGTCGTGCAATGGGCCGACGTGTCGCATCTGGACGACGCGAGCGACGACGATGATGGGTATCGCAAGGTACTCTGATCCCTTCGTACCGGTTCCGGCCAGCGTGACCGGCCGGGGCCGTCTTCTGCGTCAGGCTTGGCGCGGCCGTGCGTGGCGCGTCTTGCCGTCGATCACCGGGTTCGTGGACGCCGTTGGCAGACAATCGAAATGATCTGAGGAAGTGTCAGGAGGGCGGGTTGCCGTCGGGCGGTGTCGCGGTTGCGCGGCGGCGTGCGCGTTTCGACGCGCCGTTGACGAGCGCCCAGCGCAGTACCGGGGCGACTGCCCGGACGCCGGGCCGGACCACCGCGCGTCGCAGCGGCGCGAACGCCGACACGCCGAGCCTGCGCTGCGCCCAGGGCGGCAGCAGGTCGATGCCCGCATGCATGATCAGCGACGCGGCCGGCCGCAGCACGGGCGTTGCAACCGGCACATTCAGCAGGATGTCCATGACGTCGAAAGTGTGCGGCCCGGCTTCGAGTTCGGGTTGCATGCGCGCGAAATAGGCCGCGACCTCGGCACGTGAACGGGGCACCTCCCGCGCGCCGAGCAACTCGGCGATCAATGCCGTTTCAGCGTAGTAGGCGTCCTGCAGCTCGCCCGACAGCGACGGATTCACATAGCGCAAATGCGCGGCGAGGAAGCTCGACACTTCCGCGACATGCACCCAGGTCAGCAACGCCGGATCGTCGGCGCGGTACGGCCGGCCGTCGGGCGCGGTACCCGAGATGCGTGCGTGGATCGTTTTCACGCGCTCGATCAGCGCGAGTGCGTCCGCGCGGCTGCCGAACGTCGTGCCCGTGATGAACGTGGCGGTGCGCCGCAAGCGACCGAGGATGTCGGTGCGAAACGACGAGTGATCCCAGACACCCGCGAGCGCGAGCGGATGGAGCGCCTGCAGCAGCAGCGCGGCAATGCCGCCCGTCATCATCGACGTGAAATCGGCATGCACGCGCCAGCAGATGGCGTCGGGGCCGAACAGCCCCGGATCTCCGGGCGGCGACGAGAGATCGATCGACGGACCGCCGCCACCCGTCGTCAGGTGCGTGATGCCGGCCACGAGCCGCTTGCGGATCGGTTCGACCCAGCGCGGGCCCGGTGCGGGGGCGGTGGGGTGGCGGCTGGGCGGCGTGGTCATGGCTGGCTTGGTGCGGGCTGCGGGCTACTTCCCGGCGGGGGTATCCCACATCCCGCGTTCGGTGTTGCCGGCATCGGGCGCGGCGAGCCCGAAGTGGCGGTACGTGAGCAGCGTCGCGACGCGCCCTCGCGGTGTGCGCTGCAGGAAGCCCTGCTGGATCAGGTACGGTTCGAGCACGTCCTCGATCGTGTCGCGCTCCTCGCCGATCGCCGCCGCGAGGTTGTCGATGCCGACCGGGCCGCCGTCGAACTTGTGCAGGATTGCCTCGAGCAGCTTGCGGTCCATCAGGTCGAAGCCGACCGGATCGACGTCGAGCATCGCAAGCGCGGCGTCGGCGACGGCCGCGGTGATCTGGCCGTCGGCCTTCACTTCCGCAAAGTCGCGCACGCGGCGCAGCAGCCGGTTCGCGATCCGCGGCGTGCCGCGCGAGCGCTTCGCGATCTCCAGCGCGCCGTTCGGATCGATCTGCGCGTTGAGCAGCGACGCCGAACGCCGCACGATGCGTGACAGTTGATCGGCGTCGTAGAACTCGAGGCGCGCGACGATCCCGAAGCGATCGCGCAGCGGGTTGGTCAGCATCCCCGCGCGCGTGGTCGCGCCGACCAGCGTGAACGGCTGCAGGTCGAGCTTCACGCTGCGCGCGGCCGGCCCTTCGCCGATCATGATGTCGATCTGGTAATCCTCGAGCGCCGGATACAGGATTTCCTCGACGACCGGCGACAGCCGGTGGATCTCGTCGATGAACAGCACGTCGTTCGCCTCGAGGTTGGTCAGCAGCGCGGCGAGGTCGCCCGCGCGCTCGAGCACGGGGCCCGACGTCTGGCGCAGGTTCACGCCCATCTCGCGCGCGATGATGTGTGCGAGGGTGGTCTTGCCGAGGCCCGGCGGCCCGAACAGCAGCACATGGTCGAGCGGCTCGGCGCGGCGCTTCGCGGCCTCGATGAAGATCTCGAGCTGGCCGCGCACCTTTTCCTGGCCGACGTAGTCGTCGAGCTGGCGCGGCCGCAGCGCGCGTTCGAACACCTCCTCGTGCGACGAGGCGGGCGTGGCGGCGATGATCCGCTCGGCGGCGAGTTTGTCGGTTTCAATCATGCGGCCATTGTACCGCGCGCCGTCACGCGGCCGAACTGGCCGAACGGCCGACTGGCGCGCGCCGCACGGCGGCGCGACACTGGCTCCGACACACCGTTGGGGTACCTGCCCGGGCCGCCGTTACACCTTCGACAGTGCCTTGAGCGCGAGCTTGATGCCCTCGGACACGCCGGTGCCGGCCGGCACGTTCTTGATCGCGGCGAGGCCCTCCTTTTCCGAATAGCCGAGCGCGAGCAGCGCGTTGAGGATGTCGGTCGCATGGTCGGACGGCGACGCGGCGCCGGCGAGCGCACCGAGGTCCGCGCCGAGCTTGCCCTTCAGCTCCAGCAGCAGGCGCTCGGCGGTCTTCTTGCCGATGCCGGGCAGGCGGGTGAGACGTGCGGCGTCCTGCATCGTCACCGCCTGCGCAAGCTCTTGAACGCTCATGCCGGACAGCACGGCCAGCGCCATGCGCGCGCCGATGCCGGTGATCTTGAGCAGTTCGCGGAAGGTCGTGCGCTCCTGCGGCGTCAGGAAGCCGTACAGCAGGTGCGCGTCCTCGCGCACGATCTGCTGCGTGAGCAGCACGACGCGCTCGCCCGTTTGCGGCAGGTTGTAGAAGGTGCTCATCGGCACGTCGATTTCGTAGCCGACGCCGTTGCAGTCGACGAGCAGGTGAGGCGGATTCTTTTCGAGCAGGATGCCGGCGATGCGACCGATCATGGATGGCGGGATGCGAGGAGGAAAGCGCGAGTGTAGCGCAGGTGCGGCGCGATGCCGATGGGTTGGCCGTCAGGTCGGGGCGACGCGCGGCGCGTGCGCGACGCGATCAGGCGGGCAGGGCAGTGGCAGGCGCAATGCGTGCGATGCGGGTGGTCGCGCGCCGCGCCGAAGGAATGCGTGCCGTCGCGTCAGCCGACGAGCCGTCCTCGCCGCACGCGCAGCCCTTTTTTCGCGAGCGCCGGCGCGAGGCCGCCGATCGTGCCGAGCGTATTGCCGCTATGCGCATGGCAGATCGCCATCCCGAGCGCGTCGGCCGCGTCGCTGCCGGGCTGGCCGGTGAGATTGAGCAGCCGCGTGACCATCTCCTGCATCTGCGACTTGGTCGCGCGGCCGTAACCGACGACGGCCTGCTTCAGTTGCAGCGCGGTGTATTCTGCCACCGGCAGGCCGCCGGAGACGAGCCCGCAGATCGCGGCGCCGCGCGCCTGGCCGAGCAGCAGCGTCGACTGCGGGTTCACGTTGACGAACACCTGTTCGATCGCCGCCTGGTCGGGCGCGTGTTCGCGCACGAGCGTCGATACGCCCTGGAAGATCGTGCCGAGCCGGGTGGCGAGGTCGGCCGTGGGCGTGCGGATCACGCCGCTCGCGACATAGGCGAGCCGGTGGCCGCTGACGTCGATGATGCCGAAGCCGGTGACGCGCAGGCCGGGGTCGATGCCGAGAATTCGCATGAGTGGGGAGAAAGACCTGATGCAGCGATACTACAACGAATGGTGCGTGGCACCGGCCGCACGGTCGCGTGCGCCGGCGCCGCGCAATAAAAAACCCGGCGGGTATGATGCCGCCGGGTTTGCATGGAGCGGCCGCGCGGGCCGCGTGCGATCAGTGACGGAAGTGGCGCACGCCCGTCAGGATCATCGCGATGCCGTGCTCGTCGGCTGCCGCGATCACTTCGTCGTCGCGCATCGAGCCGCCCGGCTGGATCACGCAGGTCGCGCCTGCCGCCACGACGACGTCGAGACCGTCGCGGAACGGGAAGAACGCATCCGACGCGACGGCCGAACCGGCCAGCGTGAGGCCCGCGTTCTGCGCCTTGATGCTCGCGATGCGCGCGGAATCGACGCGGCTCATCTGGCCTGCGCCGACGCCGAGCGTCATGCCGTTGCCGCAGAACACGATCGCGTTCGACTTCACGTACTTCGCGACGCGCCATGCGAACAGCAGGTCGTCCATTTCCTTCGCGGTCGGCTGGCGCTTCGTGACAACGCGCAGCTCGCTCGGCTGCACGTTCTTCGAATCGAGCGACTGCACGAGCAGGCCGCCGCCCACGCGCTTCAGATCGAAGGCGTTATGGCCGTCGCCCAGCGCGATTTCGAGCAGGCGCACGTTCTGCTTCGCGGCGAACACCTGCTTCGCGGCGTCCGTGAACGACGGCGCGATCAGCACTTCGACGAACTGCTTCGCCACCGCCTGCGCGGCCGTCTCGTCGACTTCGCGGTTGAACGCGATGATGCCGCCGAACGCCGAGGTCGGGTCGGTCTGGAATGCCTTCGCATACGCGTTGGCCGAGTCGTTGCCGACCGCGACGCCGCACGGGTTCGCATGCTTGATGATCACGCAGGCCGGCGCGTCGAACGTCTTCACGCATTCCCACGCCGCGTCCGAATCCGCGATGTTGTTGTACGACAGTTCCTTGCCCTGCAGCTGGCGATAGTTCGCCAGTGCACCGGCCGGCGCCGCGAGGTCGCGGTAGAACGCGGCGCTCTGGTGCGGGTTCTCGCCGTAGCGCAGGTCCTGCACCTTGTCGAACGCCATGTTCAGCGTGGCCGGGTACGCGCTGCGCGACGCGTGCTGCAGCTCGTCGGTCAGGCTCGTCAGGTAGTTCGTGATCGCGCCGTCGTATTGCGCGGTGTGCGCGAACACCTTCGTCGCGAGGCGGAAGTTCGTCGCGTAGCCGATCGCGTTGCCGTTCGCCTTCATTTCGTCGAGCACGACCGCGTAGTCGGCCGGGTCGACGACGACCGTCACGTCGCGGTGGTTCTTCGCGGCCGAGCGCAGCATCGTCGGGCCGCCGATGTCGATGTTCTCGATCGCGTCGGCGAGCGTGCAGTCGTCCTTCGCGATCGTCGCGACGAACGGATACAGGTTCACGACCAGCAGGTCGATCGTCGGGATGCCGTGCTGCTCCAGCGCCTGCATGTGCTCGGGCAGGTCGCGGCGGGCGAGGATGCCGCCGTGCACCTTCGGGTGGAGCGTCTTCACGCGCCCATCGAGCATTTCCGGGAAGCCCGTGTAGTCAGCCACTTCTGTCACGGGCAGGCCCGCGTCGGCGAGGAGTTTCGCGGTGCCGCCGGTCGACAGCAGCTTGACGCCGAGGTCGGACAGCGACTTCGCGAAGTCGACGATGCCGGTCTTGTCGGAAACGGAAATGAGCGCTTGCTTGATCATGATGGAACCACCAATAGCCAGGGAAACGGGGACGGGACGGCCGCCTACAGCAGGCCGTGCTGCTGCAGCTTCTTGCGCAGCGTATTGCGATTGATGCCGAGGTACTCCGCGGCGAGCGACTGGTTGCCGCCGGCCTGTACGAGCACGACCTCGAGCATCGGCTTTTCGACGCAGGACATCACCATTTCATAGACGTCGTGCGGATTGGAGCCGTCTAGATCCCGGAAATACACGTCCAGGCTCTCGCGGACACATTGTTCGATGTTGTGCTTGCTCATGCTGCTAACTGGTTATGGTCGTCCGACTCGCCCTGGCCGTTTTCCTCTTCGTCATCGACGTAGACGAGGTGGTCCGACAGCGCCTTTTGCGCCTCGAAGAATGCATTGACGGCGGCGAGCTGCTCGCGGGTGGAATCGAGCGTGTTCATCCTGTGCCGGAACCCGTTGGCACCGGAAAGGCCGCGAGTGTACCAGCCGATGTGCTTGCGCGCAGTACGGACGCCCGTGAATTCACCGTAGAACGCGTAGTGGTCTTCCAGGTGTTCGTTCATCACGTGCTGGATCTCGTCGATCCGCGGCGGGGGCAGCAGCTCGCCGGTTTGCAGGAAATGATCGATTTCACGGAACAGCCACGGCCGGCCTTGCGCGGCGCGACCGATCATCAGTGCGTCGGCGCCGGTTGCGTCGAGCACGGTCTTCGCTTTTGCCGGCGACGTGATGTCGCCGTTCGCGACGACCGGAATCCGCACGGCCGCCTTCACGGCCGCGATCGTGTCGTATTCCGCGTCGCCGCGGTAGAGGTCGGCGCGCGTGCGGCCGTGCACGGTCAGCATCGAGATGCCGGCCGCTTCGGCAAGGCGCGCGACCGTGATCGCGTTCTTGTGCTCGCGATCCCAGCCGGTGCGGATCTTCAGCGTGACGGGCACCGCATCCGGCCCCGTGCCGACCGCCGCGACGACGGCCTCGACAATCCGCTGCACGAGCGGCTCGTTCTGCAGCAGCGCGGAGCCGGCCGCGACGTTGCAGACCTTCTTCGCCGGGCAGCCCATGTTGATGTCGATGATCTGCGCGCCGTTGTCGACGTTATAGCGGGCCGCTTCGGCCATCATCGCCGGATCGGCGCCGGCGATCTGCACCGCGATCGGCTCGACTTCGCCTTCGTGGTTCGCCCGCCGCATCGTCTTCGCGCTCTTCCACAGCTGCGCATTGGACGCGACCATCTCGGACACGGCGTACCCGGCCCCGAGCCGTTTGCACAGCTGGCGGAACGGACGGTCCGTCACGCCGGCCATCGGGGCGACGAACAGGTTGTTACGCAATACGTGAGAGCCGATAACGGGCATCGCAATGGCACCGCCCGCGAGCGCCGGGCGTCGCGGGCAAAAAAGGGCGGAGGGAAAACGGGCATTTTACCGTATTCCCATGCCCCGCCGATTTGACCCGGTTTGCGTGGCCTGACGGCGCGCAACACGCGGTGCGCCGCGTGTCAGTTGCGCTGGCCGAACATCATCTGGCGCGCGATCGCCTTCTTGAGCGGCGGTACGAACTCGAGCGCGGTGAGCGCCGCGCCGCGCAGCAGCGGAAGGGGGCCGGCGTCGACCGTGAACAGGCGCGCGAGCGTGTCGGTGGCGCCGATCGTGAAGCGCCGGTCGAGCGCGCGCCGCGCGTTGAAGGTGGCGAGCGCGGTCGCTTCGAAGCCCTGGGTGGACAGCGCGTCGACGAGCGTGTGCGCATCGCGCAGCCCGAGGTTGAGCCCCTGGCCGGCGACCGGGTGCAGCGTTTGCGCGGCGTTGCCGACGATCGCGATGCGCCCGTTGACGAGGGTTTGCGCCGCGTTCAGCCCGAGCGGGAACGATGCGCGCCCCGCGATCGCGACGAACTGGCCCATCCGCTCGCCGAATGCAGCGCCGAGTTCGCGCAGGAACGCGTCGTCGGGAAGGGTGGCGCGGCGGGCCGCGTCGTCGGGCGTGCAGCACCACACGAGCGAATACTCGGCCTGGCGCGGGCCGCCGAGCGGCAGCAGCGCGAGCGGGCCTTCGTGCGTGAAGCGTTCCCAGGCGACGTTCGGGCGCGGCGCCGAGACCGTGACCGTGCCGACGATCGCGGTCTGGCCGTAGTCGCGGCGATGCTTGCCGGTATTGGCCTGCTGTTCGTGGAACAGCCCGCCTTCGGCGTTGATGACGATGCGCGCGCGCAGCGTGCGTTCGCCTTGCGGGCCGTCGAGTGTGAGCGTGACGCCGTCGGCGTCCTGTTGCGGCGCGCGTGCTGTGGTCGACGTGAGCCAGTCGACGCGTGTGCCGCGCACCGCCTGCGCGAGCGCCCGGACGATCGAGCCATAGCGCACGACGTAGCCGAGCGCGGCGAGGTCGTGCTCGTCGCGGTCGATCAGCGTGCGCCCGAAATGGCCGCGCTGCGACACGTGGATGTGTTCGATCGGCGTCGCGTCGGCCGGCCATCCGAGCGTGTCGAGCAGCACGCGGCTGCCGTGCGACACGGCGATCGCGCGCGGGTCGTTCGCGCTCGCGGCCGGCTCGCGCGCGTCGATCAGCGCGATCGACGCGTGCTGCGTCGCGCTGCGTCGTGCGAGCCAGCCGGCGAGCGCGAGCCCGACGGGGCCCGCGCCGACGATGGCGAGGTCGTAGTCCGGCGTGGCCGGGGAGGAAGCGGTCGTCATCAGTGTTCGTGAAACGGGGTAACGGTCAACGGCGGTTCAACGGCGGGGCGGCCGAGGGGGATGGCAGCCTGCGGCACGCTCATGCGCCGTGCGCCGTGCGCCGCGCCCGCGCGCATCAGCGCCTCGATCTCCGCGGCCGCCACCGGCACGTCGCGCGTGATCAGCTCGCAACCGTGCTCGCGCACGATCGCGTCGTCCTCGATGCGGATGCCGACGTTCCAGTATTCGGACGGTACGTCGTCGGCGGCGCGCACGTACAGGCCCGGCTCGACGGTGAGCGTCATGCCGGGTTTCAGCGTGCGCCACGGCAGCGCGCCATTGGCGTCGCGCGCGGCGAGCCGCTCGCGGTAGTCGCCGCAATCGTGCACGTCCATGCCGATCCAGTGGCCGGTACGGTGCATATAGAAGCGTGCGTAGGCGCGCTCGGCGATCACGTCGTCGACGCTCGAGAAGCGCGTCTTCGGGATGATGCCGGTATCGAGCAGCCCTTGCGCCAGCACACCCACGGCCGCGTCGTGCGGCGCCTCGAACGGCACGCCCGCGCGCGTCGCGTCGATCGCGGCCTGCTGCGCGGCGAGCACGATGTCGTACAGCGTGCGCTGTGCGGGCGAGAAGCGTCCGTTGGCCGGGAACGTGCGCGTGATGTCCGACGCGTAGCCGTCGAGCTCGCACGCGGCATCGATCAGGATCAGGTCGCCGTCGTGCGCGACCGCGTTGCCGGCCGGGTAGTGCAGCACGCACGCGTTCGCGCCGGCCGCGACGATCGAGCCGTACGCGGGCGCCTGCGCGCCATGCTTGCGGAACGTGTATAGCAGCTCGGCCTCGAGTTCGTATTCGCGGATCCCCGGGCGGCACACCTGCATCGCGCGACGGTGCGCGAGTGCCGAGATGTGTGCGGCACACATCATGATCGCGAGTTCGTGCTCGTCCTTCACGAGCCGCATGTCGTCGAGCAGCGGCGTGAGATCGAGCAGCGCGTCCGGCGCGGCGACGCCCGTGCGCGCCTGCGCGCGCACCGCATCGATCCAGCCGGCGAGCTGGCGGTCGAGTTCGGCCGACGCGCCGAACCGGTAGTGCACGGTGCCCGCATCGGCGAGCAGGCGCGGCATTTCGGTGTCGATCACGTCGACCGCGTAGGCCGCATCGAAGCCGAACGCATCGCGCGCGGCCTCGGGCCCGTAATGGAAACCTTCCCAGATCTCGCGGTCGGCATTCTTCGCGCGGCAGAACAGGATCGATTCCGGTGCGCCGTGCGACCCGGCCGCGTTCAGCACGAGCACGGCATCCGGCTCGGTGAAGCCCGTCAGGTAATGGAAGTAGCTGTCATGCCGGTACGGAAAGGCCGTATCGCGGTTGCGCAGCATTTCCGGCGCGGTGGAGACGATGGCGACGCCGCCGCCCGCGGCGCGCAGTGCGGCAAGCACGCGTTCGCGGCGCTGGCGGTAGACGTCGACGGCGATGGCGGTATCGAGGGGCGCATTCATCGTGCGATTGTAGCGCCGCCTGACGCGGCGCGTGAGAGCTGTGGCCGCAAGCCACGCCGGACGGGGCTCGGCGACGGCTGTTGCAAACCATCCACAGGCCGTACGGGCGATTTTCTACCGGGCAACGTCGGCCGGTTATGATCGACGACAACGTATACTCTCGGCGGTTCCCTTAAAAAGGCAGATGATGAAATTAATCGGTTCGCTCAGCAGCCCGTACGTCCGAAAGACGCGGATCGTGCTTGCTGAAAAGAAGATCGACTACAAGCTGGAGCTCGAGAACGTGTGGGCGCCGGAGACGGACATTCATGCATCGAATCCGCTCGGCAAGGTCCCGTGTCTCGTGATGGAGGATGGTGCCGCGGTGTTCGATTCCCGCGTGATCTGCGAATACGTCGATACGCTGTCGCCGGTCGGCAAGCTGATTCCGCCGTCGGGGCGCGAACGTGTCGAAGTGCGTTGCTGGGAAGCGCTGGGCGACGGCGTGCTCGACGCGGCCGTGGCGATCCGTCTCGAACACACGCTGCGTGACGAAGCGCAGCGCAGCGCGAGCTGGATCGCGCGCCAGCAGCGCAAGATCGACGACGCCCTCGTCGCGATGTCGCAGGGCCTCGGCGGCAAGACGTGGTGCGTCGGTAATCATTACACGCTCGCCGACATCGCACTCGGCTGCGCGCTCGGCTACCTCGACTTCCGGATGCCCGAACTCAACTGGCGCGACCGCCATCCGAACCTCGACAAGCATTTCGTGAAGCTGTCGCAACGGCAGACGTTCGCCGACACGCTGCCGCAAGGCTGACCGGCTGCCGGCCGCGGACCGGGCAGGCAAAGGAAAAGCGCCCCGCGGGGCGCTTTTCCTTTTGGCGGATCGCCCCGGGAGACGGGCGATCGTGCGCATCATCCGTTACTCGATCGACGCGTAAGCGGTTTCGCCGAGCACGAACGAATCGCTGCGCGCGATCGGCCACCACTTGTCGTACAGCGTATAGCCGCAGGTCTGGCCGTCGAGCAGCGCGCCGGGCTTCAGGTACTTCAGCAGCTGCGACATCAGCCGCACCTCGTGCGGCGCGACCCGCTGCACGATGTGATGCGCGCGCAGCTCGGACGGATGCCCGAGGCCGGCTGCCTGCACCAGTTCCTGCAGCGCGTGCAGCGTATTGCGATGGAAGTTGTACACGCGCTCGGCCTTGTCGGGCACGACGAGGGCGCGCTGGCGCACTGGGTCCTGGGTGGCGACGCCGGTCGGGCAGCGGTCGGTGTGGCAGTGCTGCGCCTGGATGCAGCCGACCGCGAACATGAAGCCGCGCGCCGAGTTCACCCAGTCGGCGCCGATCGCGAGCGTGCGCGCGATGTCGAACGCGGTGATGATCTTGCCGCTCGCGCCGATCTTCACGCGGTCGCGCACGCCGATCCCGACGAGCGTGTTGTGCACCAGCAGCAGCCCTTCCTGCAGCGGCACGCCGACATGGTCGGTGAATTCGAGCGGCGCCGCGCCGGTGCCGCCTTCCGCGCCGTCGACGACGATGAAGTCGGGCACGATGCCCGTCTCGACCATCGCCTTCGCGATCCCGAAGAATTCCCACGGATGGCCGATACACAGCTTGAAGCCGGTCGGCTTGCCGCCCGACAGCGTGCGCAGCCGCTCGACGAATTCGAGCAGCCCGCGCGGCGTCGAGAATTCCGAGTGCGTGGCGGGCGAGATGCAGTCCTTGCCCATCGGCACGCCACGCGTCTCGGCGATCTCGGGCGTGATCTTTGCCGCCGGCAGCACGCCGCCGTGGCCCGGCTTCGCGCCTTGCGACAGCTTGATCTCGATCATCCTGACCTGCGGATCGGCGGCCTGCTTCGCGAACTTGTCGGGGTTGAACGTGCCGTCGTCGTTGCGGCAGCCGAAGTAGCCGGACGCGATCTCCCAAATGATGTCGCCGCCGTTCTCGCGGTGGTACTTCGACAGCGAGCCTTCGCCGGTGTCGTGCGCGAACCCGCCTTTCTTCGCGCCGAGGTTCAGCGAGCGGATCGCGTTCGCGGACAGCGAGCCGAAGCTCATCGCCGAGATGTTGAAGATCGAGATGTCGTATGGCTGCGCGCGGTTCGCGCCGACGCGGATGCGGAAGTCGTGGCTCGGCAGCTTCGTCGGCGCGAGCGAGTGGCTGATCCATTCGTGCGCGAGCGCCTTCACGTTCAGTTCGGTGCCGTACGGGCGGTTGTCGGCGACGTTCTTCGCGCGCTGGTAGACGAGGCTGCGCTGCGCGCGCGAGAACGGCTTCTCGTCGGTGTCGTCCTCGACGAAATACTGGCGGATCTCGGGGCGGATGAACTCGAACAGAAAGCGGAAATGGCCCCAGAGCGGGTAGTTGCGCAGGATCGCGTGACGGTCCTGGTTCAGGTCGTACAGGCCGACGGCGACGAGGGCGACGGGGATGATGATCCACAGCCAGGAAAGCACGTGGATCGACGCGAGTGCGGCCGCTGCAACGAGCAGCAGGACGGCACACCACATCGCGAGGTAGCGTCGTGAAAGCATGGGGGCTCCGTAAGCATCTTGAAATGCCGCCATGCGTACGCTGCGAGGGCGGCGCACCGGCCGCGGCGGAATCGTGTTCCGCCGGGCGCGGCGTGCCGCAAGTCTAAACCGAATGGATGTCAGTGTGCTTCGACGAGCGCGCCCGCACGGGCTGCTGCCGGTGCCGGCGCCGTCTGGCCGGTGGCCGCGGACTCGATGATGCCGCCGCCGAGGCAGATCTCGCCGTCGTACAGCACGGCCGACTGGCCGGGCGTGACCGCCCATTGCGCGTCGTCGAACGCGAGCGCGAAGCGTCCTTCGTCGGCCCGGCCGAACGAGCATGCCGCATCGGCCTGCCGGTAACGCGTCTTCGCGCCGCACGCGAAGCCGTCGGCCGGCGGCTCGCCCGCGACCCAGCTCACGTTGCCGGCGACGAGCTCGCGTGACAGCAGCCACGGATGGTCGTGGCCCTGCACGACGTACAGCGTGTTCGACGCGATGTCCTTCGCCGCGACGAACCACGGCTCGCCGCTGCCGTCCTTGCTGCCGCCGAGGCCGATGCCCTTGCGCTGGCCGAACGTGTAGAACGCGAGGCCGATGTGCTCGCCGATCACCTTGCCGTCCGGCGTCTTCATCGGGCCGGGCTTCGTCGGAAGATAGCGGTTCAGGAAGTCGCGGAACGGCCGTTCGCCGATGAAGCAGATGCCGGTCGAATCCTTCTTCTTCGCGTTCGGCAGGCCGATCTGCGCGGCGATCTCGCGCACTTTCGTCTTCGGAATCTCGCCGAGCGGGAACATCGTCTTCGACAGTTGCGCCTGGTTCAGGCGGTGCAGGAAGTACGACTGGTCTTTCGTATGATCGAATGCCTTCAGCAGCTCGAAGCGACCGTCGCGCTCGCGCACGCGCGCGTAGTGGCCGGTCGCGATCATTTCCGCGTCGAGCGACATCGCGTGGTCGAGGAACGCCTTGAACTTGATCTCGGCGTTGCACAGCACGTCCGGGTTCGGCGTGCGGCCGGCCGAGTACTCGCGCAGGAATTCGGCGAACACGCGGTCCTTGTATTCGGCCGCGAAATTCACGGCTTCCACGTCGATGCCGATCAGGTCGGCCACCGACACCACGTCGATCCAGTCCTGGCGCGTCGAGCAGTATTCGCCGTCGTCGTCGTCTTCCCAGTTCTTCATGAACAGGCCGACCACGTCGTACCCCTGTTCCTTCAACAGCCACGCGGTCACCGACGAATCGACGCCGCCCGACATGCCCACTACTACACGGCGCTTGCTCATTTGTTTACCGCCTGACGGTCGAATGCGTCCGGACGCGGCGCGACCGAATGCGTGTGCACGAAATCGAGCGGAATGCGCCGCCCGGCGAGATAGTCGTCGACGCAGCGCATCACCGCCGGCGAGCGGTGGCGCTCGCTGCACGCACGCAGTTCGTCGGCGCTCATCCACAGCGTGCGGACGATGCCGTCGTCGAGCCGGTGGCCCGGCAGCGGTTCGCCGGCCCTGCCGCAGAACGTGAAGCGCAGGTAGGTCGCGCCGGCGCTGCCGGGGCGGTCGTAGTGCGCGAGATAGACGCCGACGAGGGCGTCGGGGACGAACGGATGTGCGGTTTCCTCGAGCGTCTCGCGGATCACGGCGTCGGCGAGCGTCTCGCCGGCTTCGAGATGGCCGGCCGGCTGGTTGATGCGCAGGCCCGTCGAGGTTTCTTCCTCGATCACGAGAAAGCGACCGGCGCGCTCGACGAGCGCCGCGACGGTCACATGCGGGGTCCAGATTTCGGGTTTCATGGTTCGGCATTTTACCGGTTGCGCCCCGACGCTGCCGGTCTTCAGGTTAGACGAATCCGACCCCAGTCGTTCCTGCGGCGGCCGCGGGGCTTCCCGATCGCCGCGACGCGCGTCGGCCGCGCGGTCTGCGTCGACAGGCGGCCGGCTGGCGCGGAAGGTCCGGCCGCCACCGGCTGAATCGCGCCCCGCTTTTTTCACGGCGCGACGATCGTCGCGACGCAGGCGGCGATCGTGTCCCGCACGCGCACGATCGCCGGGTCGCGCTGCGTGCTGGTGCGCCAGCCGATCTCCACCGGGTAGCGCGGCAGCTCGACCGGGCACGCGAGCGCATGCAGGGACGTCGCTTGCGCGATCGCGCGGGCCGCGTGCGCCGGAATCGTCGCTACCGCGTCGGAACCGGCGAGCAGGTACGGCAGCGCCGCGAAATGCGTGGTCGAGGCCGCGACGCGCCGCTTGTGGCCGAGCGCGGCCAGCGCCTCGTCGACGATCCCGATCACGCCACCGGACGACACGAGCAGGTGATCGCGCTGCAGGAAATCGGCGAGCGCGAGCATGGCGGGCGAGCGCGCGCGGCCGGCCGGATCGATCAGGCACGCATAACCGCCCGTCGCGACCGCGCGCCGGCTGAGCCCGTTCGCCGAGAACCCGCCCGACGCGATCGCGAGATCGACGCCGTGCCGCAGCAGCGCGTCGCCCGCGATGCCGCTGTGCGTCTGCCGGAAGATCAGCCGGATGCCCGCGGCTTCCCGTGCGACCGCGTCGATCAGCGCGCGGCCGAGCGCGATCTCGAAGTCGTCCGACAGCCCGATCGAGATCGTGCGGCCGACCCGCTCGCCGCCGTCGGCCGCGACCGCGAGGCTTGCGCGGCAGCGGTCGAGCGCGTCGGACAGGATCGGCTTCAGTTCGTCCGCGCGCGGCGTCGGCGCGAGCCCGCGGCCGGTGCGTACGAACAGCGGATCGGCGTAGATCACGCGCAGCCGCGCGAGCGCCGCGCTGACGGCCGACTGCGTGAGGCAGAGCCGCAGCGCCGCGCGGCTCGCGCCGCCTTCCTCGTACAGCGCCTCGAACACCTTCAGCAGGTTCAGGTCGAGCCCCGCGATATCATCCGCATTCATGTCAGTTATCGTTGTATCGATTTGATCGATGAAATGATATCGATAAAGATGGTGTCATCCCACTCACCGGAGACGCCTCCATGTCCACCTCAGTCATCGCCGCGCTGCAGATCGGCGCATCGCCCGCCGGCACGCGCGCCACGCTCGACACGATCCTCGGCTATGAAACCGCGATCCGCGACAGCGGCGCGTCGCTCGTCGTGCTGCCCGAGGCCGTGCTCGGCGGCTATCCGAAAGGCGAGATCTTCGGCACGCGGCTCGGCTACCGGCTGCCCGAGGGCCGCGACGCGTATGCACGCTACGCCGCGCAGGCGATCGACGTGCCCGGGGCCGAAACCGACGAACTGGCCGCGCTGTCGCAGCGCACGGGCGCGAGCCTCGTGGTCGGCGTGATCGAGCGCGGCGGCAGCACGCTGTACTGCACGGCGCTGTTCTTCGATCCGCGCGACGGGCTCGTCGCGAAGCACCGCAAGCTGATGCCGACCGGCACCGAACGGCTGATCTGGGGGCAGGGCGACGGCTCGACGCTGCCGGTGGTCGACACGGCCGCGGGCCGCGCGGGCGCCGCGATCTGCTGGGAGAACCACATGCCGCTCCTGCGCTGCGCGATGTATGCGAAAGGCGTGCAGATCTGGTGCGCGCCGACCGTCGACGAGCGCGACCTGTGGCAAAGCTCGATGCGCCACATCGCGCACGAGGGGCGCTGCTTCGTCGTGAGCGCCTGCCAGGTGCAGCCGTCGCCGCGCGCGCTCGGCATCGACGTGCCGGGCTGGGATCCCGAGCGGCCGCTGATCCGCGGCGGCAGCGTGATCGTCGGGCCGCTCGGCGACCTGCTGACGGAGCCGCTGATCGGCGAGGCCGGGCTCGTGACCGCGCGCATCGATACCGACGAGCTCGTGCGTGCGCGTTACGACTTCGACGTGGTCGGGCACTATGCGCGCGCCGACGTGTTTTCGCTGCACGTCGACGAGCGGCCGAAGCGCTCGGTGGTGTTCGGAGAATGACCGTGGTTGCCGGGGCGAGGATGCCCCGGCGTGCGCATGGCGGCGGCGCGGCATGCGGCCGTGCGGCCGGCTGCCGCCGCGTGCGTCAGCGCATCGGCGCTTCCGCGATCCGCATGTAGTCGGCGATCCGCCGGCCTTCCATGTCCGGAAACTGCTCGTGCACGGTGATATCGCCCATTCGCGCGATGTCGAAGGTGCGGAAGTCGTCGCGCAGCTCGCACCACGCGCCGATCGTCCAGCGTCCGCCCCAGTAGACGAGCCCGAGCGGCCACACGCGGCGCCTGGTGTGCGCGCCGAGCCGGTCGCGGTAGTCGAAGCTGACGATGTGACGCGTGTCGACCGCCTGGTGGATCGCGTCGACCTTCGCGCAGAACGTCTCGTCGATGTGGAACGACGGCGCGAACACCGGCAGGCGATCGAGCGCCGTGCGCTTGTCGGCGGGCATCGCCGACGCGATCTTCGCGAGCGCCGAACGCGCGCCGCCCGCGAAGCGCGCGCCGCCCCAGGTCTCGAGCATCCGCGCGCCGGCCGCGAGCGCCGCGAGCTCCTCGGCCGTGAACGTGAGCGGCGGCAGGCTGGCGTTGCGGTTCAGCCGGTAGCCGATGCCGGCTTCGCCTTCGATCGGCACCCCTGACAGTTGCAGGTCGCGCACGTCGCGATAGACCGTGCGCGGCGACACCGACAGCCAGTCGGCGAGCTGCTGCGCGGTCGTGAGGCGCCGGCCGCGCAGCAGCTCGGCGATCTGGAACAGGCGGTCGGCACGGCGCGTCATGGCTGCACCTCGACTCCAACGGCTACGGGGACTTCGCGATGATAGCGCCGCGCCGGTCGGATCGTGGACGCGCTCAGTGGCATTTCGGTGCGTGCAGGCCGACGCGGTTGCCTTCGGTATCGATCAGGTAGCCGATGTAGCCGTAGTTGTTCGGCAGCTCGACGACCGAGCCCTGCACGATGCCGCCCGCGCGCTTCGCGCGTTCGAGCGCCGCGACGACCGACTCGCCGGCGTTCAGGTACACGAGCACGCCGTTCGCGCTCGGCTTCATCTGCTGCGGATCGAACACGATGCTGCCGCCCGTGCTCGATGCTTCGTGATCGAACATGGCCATCGGCACGCCGCCGATGACTTCGCGCTGCAGCGTCGTTTGCAGCACGGTTTCGTAGAAACGGATCGCCCGGTCGAAGTCGAGGGACGGGATGTCGAACCACGCGATCGCGCGTTCCAGGATTGCGGTTTCAGTTGCGGTTGCGGACGTCATGACGAGCTCCTTGTTGTTCGGGTTCTTCTTGAGGGAAACCAGCCTTGCATTGCGCCGGGATTGCAGTGTGATCGGGGGCTGCTGACAGCGTGCTGTCAGTAGTCGTGGCGGTCCTGACAAAAGGGGGGGCGGTGGCGGCGCAACGGCCGTGCGGAGCCGCATCGGCGCGCGGTTGGCGGGGCGGTACGCGGGGCGCCGGCCGCGCGGGTGCGGTCGAAAGCAAAACGCCCGGCTCGGGCCGGGCGTCGTGTGGGTGTCAGCAGGCCGCCGCAGCGGGCCGTCTCGCGCGTCAGGCGTCGCCTTCCGGCGCGGCCGGGCGTGCTTTCACGCTGCCGGCGATCAGGTCGAAGCGGAACAGCCGGCATTCGAGCGCACCGTTGAACAGCGGCGTCTTCGCCGATTCGCGCAGGCGCAGCTGGCCCGGCAGCGACCGGTCCGACGTCAGCAGGAACGCCTGCCAGCCCGTGAAGCGCTGCTTGAGCGCATCGCCGAGCGCGTTGAAGAACTCGCTGTCCGGCGCGTCGGTGTGCGTGCGGCGGAATGCGTCGTCGTTGCCGCGGTTGCGGCCCGTCTCGCGCACCTCGCCGCGTGCGCTGCGGCCGCGCACCTCGATCCGCTCGCCGTACGGCGGGTTCGCGAGGATGATGCCCGGGCCGTCGCACGGCGGCGTCATCCCGCGCGCGTCGACCTGCTTGAGCCATACCGACGGCACACCCGCGCGCTCGAGGTTCGCGCGCGCCTTCTCGAGCATGTCGCCCGAGATGTCGCTGCCGTACACGCCGAGCGAATCGCGCTTGCCGCGCGCCGCGCGCTTCGCGTCGAGCGCCGCGACCTTCAGGCCCTGCCATGCGGTGATGTCGTACTGCTTGAGCTTTTCGAAGCCGAACCGGCGCTCGACGCCCGGCGCGACGCCGAGCGCGATCTGCGCGGCTTCGGCGAGGAACGTGCCGCTGCCGCACATCGGGTCGTACAGCGGCGTGCCGGGCGTCCAGCCCGTCAGGCGCAGGATGCCGGCCGCGAGGTTTTCGCGCAGCGGCGCCGCGCCCTTGTCGAGGCGCCAGCCGCGCTTGAACAGCGGCTCGCCCGACGTATCGAGGTACAGCGTGCACTCGGTGGCCGTCAGGAACGCGAACACGCGCACGTCCGGCGCGCCGGTGTCGATGCTCGGCCGCGAGCCGGTCTTGTCGCGCATCCGGTCGCAGATCGCGTCCTTCACACGCAGCGTCGCGAACTCGAGGCTCTTCAGCGGCGACTTGATCGCGGTGATGTCGATGCGCAGCGTCTGCGTCGACGCGAACCAGCGTTCCCACGGCTGCTCGAGCGCGAGCGCGTAGACGTCCTGTTCGTTGCGGTACGGGCGGTGCGCGATCTTCAGCAGGATCCGGCTCGCGATCCGCGAATGGAGGTTCGCGGCCATGCCGGCGGCCCAGCCGCCGCGGAAATGGACACCGCCCGGCACCTGCGCGCCCGCGGTGAACGGCGCGCCGTCCAGATGGCGGCCGGCGATTTCGGCCAGCTCGGCGGCAAGCGCCGCTTCGAGGCCGCGCGGGCAGGGAGCGAAGAATTCGTACAGGGTGGGCGAGGACATAAGGCGGGTGAGGACGTGCAAAAGTCCACCATTGTACGCGGCGCGGGCGCCCCGGGGCCGACGTTGCGTCGGATTCGGGACGCCGGCCCCGGTGCGCCGGTCGGGACGGCGGGCCCGTCGGGCCACGCGGCGGCGCCCGCCAGGGGGCGCGCCGCCGTCGAACGGTCAGTGCGAGTCCGGCTGGCCGGCACGCGCGGCCGGGGTGCCGGCCGGCCAGAACAGCGCGGACGGCTTCGACAGCACCGTGCGGACGATCGCGCCGACCAGCGCGCGCACCCTGGTGCGGCGCAGGCTGCGCGAGCGCACGGCCATCGTGAACGCGAGCGCGAAGCTCACGAGCACGTTGAGGATCGCCATGCTCAGCACGCCGGCGCAGGCCCACCACAGCTCGGGCGTGCCCAGCGCGCCGTTGCCGAGCACGCCGAGCGCGATCCCGATCGAGCCGGCCGACAGCGTCACGTGCCGCACCTCGAACGGGAACAGGAACACGGTGACGATCGCCGGGATCAGGCCGAGCATCAGGCCGAGACCGACGTTGGCGACCACGCCCGCGACGTTCGAGCGGCAGAAGTGCGCGAGCTTCGCGGCGCCCGATGCGCCGAGCGTGAGCCGCAGCCGGCGGTTGTACGTGAGCGCGTCGCCGACCCGGTGCAGCACGAACCAGTTGTCGGCCCAGCCCGCGAGCAGGCTCGACGCCCACAGCAATACGCCCGTGAGCGCCGCATAGAACGGCGTCGGGCCCAGCAGCGAGAACGAATGCAGCGTCGCGTGCGCCTTTTCCGGCGAGATCAGGTTCGCATGCAGCAGGTTGCCCGCGAACAGCTGCACGAGCAGGCACACGGGCAGCACGACGAGCACGTTGCCGGAGATCGCCGCGGCCTGCGTGCGGATCAGCGCGATCACCGACGCGACGAACGTCTTCACGCCTTCCTCGTGACCGGTGTCGTCGAGCTCGCGCGCGAGCGTCGGCGCGGTCATCGCGGGCTGCTTGGTCGCGAGCGTGAAGTGCAGGAAGTGCATCAGCATGAAGCTCGCCGCGTAGTTGACGCCCGCGAGCAGCCCTTCGAGCATCGACTGCAGGTGCGCGCCCGTGATCGCGAACTTCACGCACACGGTCGCGACGGTGACGAGGCCGCCGCCCGCGGCCATCCGCAGCATCTTCAGGTACTCGGCGCGGCCGCGCGAGATGTAGTGCTCGCCGGTGTCCGCGTTGGTTTCGACGAGCTTGCGCGCGAACAGCGAGAAGTTGCTGCGTACGAGGTGCGACACGCTCTGGCTGTTCTGGTTCGCGTCGACGAGCTCGGCCGTGAGGCGCGCCATCCCGCGCAGGTCGTCGCGTGCCATCCATGCGTTGAGCAGCATTTCCGCGCGCAGGATGCGCATGCGCATCCGTTCGACCTGGAACACGATGTCGACCGACACGCCGTTGCGGTACAGGTGTGCGAACACGTCGTCGACCGCGATCCGGCATTCGTCGAGCAGCACGCGCAGGTAGTTCACCTCGTGCAGCAGCTTGCTCGGGTCGCCGCCGTCCTCGACGGCCGCGTGCGCCGTCTCGACCGCGAGCATCGCGCGCGTGAGGCGGTAGAACGGCTGCGTTTCGAGCGGCTTGCGCGCGTCGTCGTCGGACAGGCGGCTGCGCACCGTCTGCGACAGGCCGGTCGAGCTGATCTGGCAGGTCAGGTTATGCAGCGCGGCCAGCAGGTCGCGCGAGAACGAGCCGGGCTCGTGGCGTTCTTCGTCGGTGACGTCGAACGAGATCAGGTCGGCGAGGCGGGCGAGCAGGTCGTCGGGCAGCGCATCGATCCATTGCGCGTCTTCCGGCGTCGGGAACATCAGCGTGAACAGCGCCGTCAGCTCGCGGCGATTCGGCGCGGGCGGGATCAGCGACGAGTCGATGCGCTCGAACAGCGCGCCGAAGAAGCCGGAATGCACGGGCATTCCCGCGTCGCACAGCAGCGAGATGCCGTCGCATTCGCGCAGGATTCCGCGCAGGATGCGCGCCGCGTGCGATTTCCATGCGGGATTGCGGTCGAGCACGTGGAACAGGTAGCGCAGCCGCGCGTGCGCCGGATACGCGCGCGCGTCGGCGTCGCGTTCGGCCGGCGTGTCGTGCGCCGCCTGCATCGCGCCGTTGCGGCGCAGCCAGTGCGCGAGCTCGATCAACCATTCGCTGCGCTCGGCGTACGGCGCGTCCGCGTCGGCATGCGCGAGCAGCGCATCGAGCTGGTGGCCCGCATTGCGCGACGCGCGCCACTTCTTGATCAGGGTCGTCAGGGAACGAAACATAAACGGAATAGCGAAAGCCCTGGACGGGCGGGTTCGGGATGCCGGCCGGGAACACGGCGCGGCGCCGGGGAGAACGGTGAGGCTGGTCGGGCGGCCGGACGATGCGCGGCGACCCGCGATGCGGCTGTCCCGATGCGCTGCGCGCGGATTGCGCGCAAGCCCCGGGAGGCGCGGCGATCGGACCGGACACAACGGGCGGAGCGCCGCCGGCTGGCGCGCACGACAGGCGGCGCGAGCCGGAAAGTGCGTAGGATCGTCAATCGGGCGCGAAAACGCAAGCCGACCGCGTTGCGTGGTGCCGGTTCCGGCGGATTTTGACAAACAGTGCAAAGCCGCCGTTCGGCCGATGAATGACGTGCAGCATCGGCCGTAGCGGCAAGGGCGGCGGGTTCGGGGGCGCGGCGGCGCGCGCACGCGGGATCGCTGCCGATGATGACGATCGGGCGGCGCGTGCCGAATGCAGTCGCATGCGCGAATGCGTCGGACGCCTGCCCGCCCGCGCGCCCGCCGCGCTTACGCGCCGGATTTGCCGGTCGCGTCCGCGTCGCCGCCGGGCGTCGGGTTGGCCGGGCAGGGTACGACGGGCGCGGCGGCCGTTGCCTTGCCGGATGGGGTCGTGGATGGGGGCGACGCAACCGTCGCCCCGCGCCGCGCGGCCAGCGCGCGCACGCCGGACGCAGCCTGCGATGCGATCACGTCGAGCGCGCGCCGATGCCCGGCGACGAGTGCGTCGTAGCCGTCGGCGACCGGTTCGGCGACGCTCGTGCGGCACGTCATCACCGCCTGTGTGCCGAGCACGCGCACGCTCCACACCGCATCGATCGCCGCACGCTTGCCGGGCCACGACTCGAAGCGCTGCACGTTCACGCTGATCCGATAGACGGGCACGCCGGCCGGGTACGCGGAATTCGCGACGTCGATCGTGCCGAGCTGCGCGGCGAGATCGTCGGACAGCGCGCGGCGAATCTCGTCGGCGGGCGGTGCGGCCCAGCGTTCCTGCTCGAGCACGTCGACCTGCGCGGCGTTCTTCTGCACGACGAGCTGGTTCTTCGCGACCTGTTCGGGCACGCCGACCGACGGCACCTCGATCAGGAACGCCGGGTTGGCGGGCGCGGTGCGCACGGGCGCCGCGGCGTCGGCCGGGCTCAGCGTATAGAACCGCGCGGGCGGCGAGCTGCACGCGGCGAGCGCGAGTGCGGCGAAGGCCGCCGCCGCGCCGCTCGCGAAACCGTTCACGCGTGTCGTCATTGTTTGTCTCCTGGCTTGCCCTTGAGCAGCGATTCGGGGTGGCGCTCCAGATAGTCGGCGAGCGCATTCAGCGATTGCAGCGTGCGCGTGAGCTCCTTCAGCGCGCCGCGCACGTCGGACTGCAGCGGCGAATCCTGCTGCAGCGTCGCCTCGGCGGTCGAGAAGGTCTGCTTCGCGGCCGACAGCGTGTCGCGCGCTTCCGGCGCGACCTGCGTGTCGAGCTGCTTGAACAGCTTGTCGGCGTTCGACAGCGCGCTGTTCAGGTTCGCGCCGATCTGGTCGAACGGCACCTTGTCGAGCTTCTTCGCGATGTCGGCGACCTGCAGCTGCAGCTCGTCGAGCGTGTTCGGCACGGTCGGCAGCTCGAGCGGCTGGCGTGCCGCGTCGATCGTCACGGCCGGCGCCTTCGGGAAGAAGTCGAGCGCGACGTACAGCTGGCTCGTCAGCAGGTTGCCGGTGCGCAACTGGCCGCGCAGCCCGTGCCTGACGAGGCGCTCGACGATCTCGCGGCGGGCCGGTTCGCCCTTGCTCTCGATCGTTTCGCGGAAGCGCGGGCCGAGCCGCTCCGGATACACGTTCATCGTCACCGGCATCAGGAAGTTCTTGGTCTTCGGATCGAAGTCGATGCCGATGTTCGTGACTTCGCCGAGCACGATGCCGCGGAAGTCGACCGGCGCGCCGACGGCGAGCCCGCGCAGCGACTGGTTGAAGTTCATCACGACCTGCAGCGGCTGGCCGTCCGGATCGCGCATCGCGTCGGCCTCGTCGGAACCGAGGCGGAAGGTCGTGTTGTTCGGCGCCGTCGCGCCGCTGGCCTGGTTCGGCGGTGTCTGGAACGCGATGCCGCCGAGGATCACCGTCGCGAGCGACTGCGTGTTCAGCTTCAGGCCGCTCGAATCGAGCCGCAGGTCGACGCCGCTTGCCTGCCACCAGCGCGAGTTCACGCCGACGTACTGGTCGTACGGCGCATTGACGAACACGTTGAACGTGACGCCCGTGCCGTCCTTGTCGAGCGAGAAGCCGACCACCTGGCCGACCTGCACGCGGCGGTAGTAGATCGGCGAGCCGATGTCGACCGAGCCGAGCGAATCGCCGCGCAGTACGTACTGCGTGCCCTTCTGGTCGCCGGTCACCGCCGGCGGGGTTTCGAGGCCCGTGAAGTCGCTCTGCGAGTCCTGCCCGTGGCCGGCGTCGACGCCGATGTACGCGCCCGACAGCAGCGTGCCGAGCCCCGACACGCCGGTCGTGCCGACGCGCGGACGCACGATCCAGAAGCGCGACCCCTTGACCGCGAAGTCCTCGGCTTCCTTCTTCAGCTGCACCTGGACGAGCACGCGCGACAGGTCCTTCGACAGCTTGATCGTCTTGACCATGCCGATCTCGACGTCCTTGTACTTGACCTGCGTCTTGCCCGGCTCGAGGCCTTCCGCGCTGTGGAAGCTGATCGAGATTTCCGGGCCGCGCTCGCGCACGGACTTGATCACGAGGCCGATGCCGATCAGCGCGGCGATCAGCGGCACGAGCCAGACGAGCGACGGCAGCCAGCCGCTTTTCGTCGAGATCGCCGGGTCGGGCGGCCGGGACGCGTCGTGCTGCGGGCCTTGCGGACTATTCATGGTGTTTCCCTGAGGTTTCGACTGGATCCCAGATCAGGCGGGGATCGAACTGCATCGATGCGAGCATGGTGAGGATCACGACCGAGCCGAACGCGAGCGCGCCCGGGCCGGCCGTGATCGTCGCCAGCGAACGGAAATGGACGAGCGCGACGGTGAGCGTCACGACGAAGATGTCGAGCATCGACCAGCGGCCGATCCGCTCGACGATCCGGAACAGGCGCGTGCGCTGCAGCGGCCGCCACGCGGCGCGCCGCTGCGCGCTGCTGACGAGGATCGTCAGCACGCCGAGCTTGAGCATCGGCACGAGGATGCTGGCGACGAACACGATGACCGCGAGCGGCCAGTCGCCGGATGTCCAGAAATAGATGACGCCGCTCATGATCGTGTCTTCCTGCGAGCCGACGATCGACGACGTGTGCAGGATCGGCAGCAGGTTCGCAGGAATATAGAGGATCGCGGCCGCGATCAGCAGCGCCCACGTGCGCATGATGCTGTTCGGCTTGCGCAAGTGAAGCGTGCTGCCGCAGCGCGCGCAATGCGCGTGCGGATGGTCGATCGTCTGCACGAGCCCGCATGCGTGACAGCTGGCGTAGCCCTCGCGGGCGGCGGTCGGCATCGTCATCGGCGAGGGGCTTCCGGCAGCGGCGCGGTGTTGTCGGGCCGCGCGGGCGGACGTCCGGCGCGCAGGTCGTCGGCCATGTCCCACAGTGTGCGCGGATCGAACATCAGCACGACGGCGGTCATCAGCGTCAGTGCGCCGAACGCGAACAGCGCCGCGTCGGGAACGACTTTTGCGAGACTCACCATCTTCACGATCGTTACAAGGATGCCAAGCATGAACACCTCGATCATCCCCCATGGCCGCACGAACTGGATCGTGCGCAGCACCAGGTTGAGGCCCGGCGGCACGACGCCGCGGCGTATCGGCAGCAGCACATAAAGCAGTGCGGCCATCTCGACGAGCGGGAACAGCACGGTCGAACAGAACACCATCACGCCGACGATTTCCATGTCCTGATGCCACAGCGCGTCGATCGCGCCGATCAGCGTCGTCTGCACGCGCGTGCCGTTCAGGTCCATCTCGAGGATCGGGAATGCCTGCGCGATGATGAACGTGACGAGCGCCGCGACCGCAAGCGCGCTGATTCGCTCGATCTGCGTGGTGCTGTCGCGATAGAGCAGCGCATCGCACCGCGGGCAGCGCGCGATTTCGCGGCGCGCGAGGTGCGGTTTATGCAACAGTGCGTCGCACTCGTGGCAGGCAATCAGGTCGTGTCGTTGCATGGGAAAAGCGGTTGTGCGACGGGCGGGGGACGCGTCGGCGGGGCCGGAACCCGCGCCAATCTTACCAAAACGGCTTTTTCGACGTGTCAACGGCCGGTTGCCGGGTGACCGGTCGGTAACATGGCGTCAACATGGCAGCCGGCTGGCGCGCCTGTCCTCAGAGTCCGCGCGTGACAAAAGGTTGCGGTAGCATGGCGCCCTTGACAAGCGACGGTTGAAGTTGCCGGCGCAGCTATTCGCTCAACTGAGGATCCAAGATGGCATCGAAATCGCTGCCGGCCACGCCGGCACGTTATACGCAAACCGCGATCGCGCTGCACTGGCTGATCGCGCTGCTGATCGTCTGCGGCTTCGCGCTCGGCTGGGTGATGACCGACATCCCCGGCTTCACGCCGACCAAGCTGAAGTACTTCTCATGGCACAAGTGGATCGGCGTGACGGCGTTCGTGCTGGCCGTCGTGCGCGTGCTTTGGCGGGCGACTCACGCGTCGCCGGCACTGCCCGGCAATACGCCGGCATGGCAGCGGGCGGCGTCGCACGGCGTGCACATGCTGCTGTACGTGCTGATGCTCGTGATTCCGGTGACCGGCTACCTGTACAGCTCGGCATCGAACATCCCGGTCGTCTACCTCGGCATCGTGCCGCTGCCGCGCCTGATCGATCCCGATCCGGTGCTGAAGGAAACCTTCAAGACGCTGCACGTGACTTTGAATTACATTCTGCTTGCACTCGTCGCCATGCACGTGCTCGCGGCGCTCAAGCACCAGTTGTTGGACCGCGACGGCCTGCTGTCGCGGATGCTCCCCTCCGCCAAATGAAGGATCCCATGAAAGTGTCTTTCTCCCGCTCCATGCTGACCGCGTTCGCCGCGGTGTCACTTGTCGCGTCGGCCGCGGCGCATGCCGACGTCGATCTCGCGAAGAGCAAGGTGTCCGCCGTGTCGAAGCAGATGAACGTGCCGACCGAAGGCGCATTCAGGAAGTTCTCCGCGCAGGTGAAGTTCGACCCGGCGAAGGCCGCGCAGGGCAGCGCGCAAATGTCGATCGACATCGCGAGCTTCGACCTCGGCGACAAGATGTACAACGAGCAGGTCACGGGCAAGGACTGGTTCGACGCGAAGGCATATCCGCAGGCGACCTTCACGTCGTCGGCGATCGCGCCGGCCGGCGGCAACAAGTACAACGTGACCGGCAAGCTGACGATCAAGGGCAAGTCCGAGACCGTCACGGTGCCCGTCACGGTGACGCAGAACGGCGCGACGCAGACCTTCGACGGTGTGCTGCCGATCAAGCGCTCGGCGTTCAACGTCGGCTCCGGCGAGTGGAAGGACACGTCGATCGTCGCCGACGAAGTGCAGATCAAGTTCCATCTCGTCGCAGCGAAGTAAGCGGCGGGCTGTCGAATCACCCGAATGCCGCGCGAGGGCGCGGCGCTGTTCCAAGGAGAAAGCGTTTGAAAAAGCATCTGATCATCGCCGCGGGCGCGCTGGCCGCTTCGCTGTCGTTCTCGGCATTCGCCGACAGCGCGACGTACCAGTTCGACCCGAGCCACACGTACCCGAGCTTCGAGGCTGACCACTTCGGCGGCCTGTCCGTCTGGCGCGGCAAGTTCGACAAGTCGAGCGGCTCCGTGACGCTCGACCGTGCGGCGAAGACCGGCACGGTCGACGTGACGACCGACATCGCGTCGATCCACACGGGCAGCGCGAAGCTCGACGAGCACCTGCAGACGGCCGAGTTCTTCGACGCGGCCAAGTTCCCGCAGGCGAACTACAAGGGCACCATCAAGTTCGACGGCGACAAGCCGGTGTCGGTGGTCGGCAACCTGACGATGCATGGCGTCACGAAGCCGCTGACGCTGAAGATCGACTCGCTCAAGTGCATGCCGCATCCGATGCTCAAGCGTGAAGTGTGCGGTGTCGACGCAGTCGGCGAATTCAGCCGCGACGATTTCGGCCTCGACTACGGCAAGCAGTACGGCTTCAAGATGAAGACGAAGCTGCTGATCACGGCCGAAGCCGTCAAGCAGCAGTAACGCGCGCGCCCGGGCCGGCCGCCGCGTCACGCCGCCGGCCCGTCGCGTGCCAGCCGCCGCGCTCCCGTTCTCCGGGGGCGCGGCGGTTTTTTTGCGCGCCTATAATCGTCGGCACAGCTCGCGGCGCGAGAACGGACGCGTCGGACAGAACGTACAACGACAAGGAGATCGCCGATGCACGCCGTCACGCAGTCCCGCTCCATTGCCACGTCGCCGCGCGTGTGGCGCGCGGTGGTCGCCGCGTCGATCGGCAACGCGCTCGAGTGGTTCGACCTCGTGGTCTACGGCTTCTTCGCGGTGACGATCTCGAAACTGTTCTTTCCGGCCGGCAACGACACCGTGTCGCTGCTGCTCACGCTCGGCACGTTCGGCGTGTCGTTCTTCATGCGCCCGCTCGGCGCGATCGTGCTCGGCGCGTATGCCGACCGCGCCGGCCGCAAGGCCGCGCTCACGCTGTCGATCCTGCTGATGATGTTCGGCACGCTGGTCATCGCGGTGCTGCCGACTTACCGGACGATCGGCGTCGCCGCGCCGCTGATCCTCGTCGCCGCGCGGCTGATGCAGGGCTTTTCGGCCGGCGGCGAATTCGGCAGCGCGACCGCGTTCCTGGCCGAGCACGTGCCGGGCCGGCGCGGTTTCTTCGCGAGCTGGCAGGTCGCGAGCCAGGGGCTCACGACGCTGCTCGCGGCCGGCTTCGGCACCGTGCTGAACGCGCAGCTCACGGCCGAGCAGATGGCCGCGTGGGGCTGGCGCATTCCGTTCTTCTTCGGGCTGCTGCTCGGGCCCGTTGCGTACTACATCCGCTCCAAGGTCGATGAGACGCCCGAGTTTCTCGCGGCCGAAAGCAGCGCGAGCCCGTTGCGCGACACCTTCGCGTCGCACAAGGCGCGGCTCGTCGCCGCGATGGGCGTGGTCGTGCTCGGCACCGTCGCGACCTATCTCGTGCTGTTCATGCCGACCTACGGCGTGAAGCAGCTCGGCCTCGCGCCGTCGGCCGCGTTCGCGGCGATCCTCGTCGTCGGCGTGATCCAGATGGCGTTCGCGCCGCTCGTCGGCCACTGGTCGGATCGTTACGGCCGCGTGCGCGTGATGCTCGCACCGGCCGTCGGCATTCTCGTGCTGATCTATCCGGCGTTCGCGTATCTCGTCGCGCATCCGGGCTTCGGCACGCTGATCGCGCTGCAGGTGCTGCTCGCGTTCCTGATGACCGGCTATTTCGCGGCGCTGCCGGGGCTGCTGTCCGAAGTGTTTCCGGTGCAGACGCGCACGACCGGGATGTCGCTCGCGTATAACGTCGCGGTGACGATCTTCGGCGGCTTCGGGCCGTTCATCATCGCGTGGCTGATCCGCGCGACCGGGATCAGGACCGCGCCGAGCTTCTACCTGATGTTCGCGGCCGTGCTGAGCCTCGCGGCGCTGGTCGTGTTGCGCCGGCGGTTCGGGTTCCGGTGAAGTTGCGGTGACGTGAGCGGTGCGTCAGCCGCCCTCCGAGCGCGCGGCGGTTTTCATGTACTGACAAGCATGCCGTCAGGTAGCCGCATGGGCCGGTGATTGATATGTCAGCGATTGCCTCTGGCTCAAAATGAGCCTTGCCAAATTCAGTCATGTCTTATGGCGATTTTGTCCCTCGCTTTGTAGAGTCTCGCGGGATATTTCGCAGATTACCCCGGCGATTTTGCGGGAAAGGACTGATATGGCGGGTCACGTACAACCGAAGACAGGTTTCGAAAAGTGGCAGGACGGCATCAACAGAGCGGTAGGCGATGCCAAATGGAATACCTGGGATTGTGAAATCCGGATGGCAGTCGATGAGTACAACCGCCATCTCTCGGGTGCGGCGGGGTACCGGCCATTGGATTGGCAGCTTATCAAGGCGATGGTATGGGTAGAGACCGGTGCGGAAAGCAAGAAGTGGGGATCGAATCCGATCCAGATAGGAAACCCTGGAGATCCGGGGTTGAGGTCTTTGCTAGGGCCTGTTCACGCTAATAACGGGCCAGCCCCACGAATGAATTTTCCAAAACAGGGGAACGTGCCTTTCCGCCCGCATTGCGGCGTCGTTCGTCGTTGCAATAGCTACGGCTATTGCGCCTCCTCTCTCCTTGCCCTGCGGGCGGAAAGGCACGTTCGCAAGCCCGTTATTAGCGTGAACAGGCCCTAGCGGGTAATGAGGGGGGCGATTTGATTATTCCCGCGGCATGGAGAGATCGATTGACCATAGGCACGGCAACGACCATTCCGGCCTACAACATCCGAGCCGGAATTGGTTACTTGTTGATGCGTATGGCGAACTATGCGATCAAGAGCGTTCCGGATTCGGATAATGCAGTCTATGAAGCGAACGTGCAGACCGGAGACAGCATCGCCAGAATTGCCAGAACCAAAGGCAGCACTGTGGAAACCATGCAAAAACTCAACCCGGCTGCGCATATATTGAGGCCGGGTCAGGTATTGAAGTATCGGAAGGCGTCGATGAGGAAGGTCATCGTTGGCTGGAAGATCATCACGACATCGAGCATCGCAGCAAGCTATAACGTTGGCGATCCTATGTATGCCAAGAAGCTCGACCATGCTCTGGCATTGATCCGGAAGGGAGAAGCTGCGATATGCGCGTACTGATGGTCTGGGTGTTGTCTATGTCTATCGGAGGCCTGTCAAGTGCGGCGGTCGCTGCCGACCAGGTTTTCACCGGCACATTCCAGGGAACAGGCAGGGCCTGTTCCGGCGCACTCCATGTACGTGCCAGGACAATCGAATGGGATTCAGCCTACAGCGTCTGCAAGGCAACGCGCTACGAAATTCTGGAAAAACGATTTGATCGCGGTCAGGAGCGAATGGTCTTTCGTTTGAAAAAGCGCAGCACTCGATGCCGTTATTCCGTTGTCGAAGTTGAGCGCGCAGGTGGCTACAACTGGAACGTGAGCGGCTACCAGTCTTTGGAAGGATTTCAGAAAAGAAACTTGCCGGAATGGAGTAATTCGCCATCACCGGAAAGACACACGTTGTCGTGCTTGATGACCGGGACGGATTGAGTTGGAGTCTGCAATCGCATTGGCAGGTTAGCCTTCCGGCTTGCACATCGGCTTCGCCGGCATCAACCATGGTTTCGCATCGACTGTCGCGATCGCGCGCTGCGCGAGCGCATTCAGCGCTTGCCGAAGCTGCCAATCATCTGCCGTGCCGAATTCGCGCTGCGGCAGCGCCGCGCTCCTCGACGGTTCGATCTTCGCGCGCACGCGTGCTTCGCGTAGTTTCTGCCGCGCCTTGCGCACCTGCGCGAACGGATCGGGCGCCAGCCGGTCCGCATACGGCGCGCGGGCCAGATCGACTTCGCGATACCACAGCAGCACGCCGTCGACGTCCGAGTCGCGCCGCGGCGGCACGAGCCAGTCCGGCACGACGCCGTAGCCGTCCATCGGGCAGCCGTTCGGCCGCAGGTTGCGCGCGAACGTGAAATTGAGCCGCGTGCCGTCGATCAGGTCGACGCCGGTCTGCGCAAGTCCCTTTCCGTAGGTCGGCATCCCGAGCAGCCGCGCGCGGCCGAGATCCTTCAGCGCCGCCGCGGTCGCTTCGGCGGCGGACGCGCTCTGTCCGTCGACGAGCACGACGAGCGGCACGGTGCGCCACCAGTCATCGGCCTGCAGCGGCGCGAGCGGGTCCTGGCCGTGCATGACCGGCAATTCATAGTCGGGCCAGTTGGTCGTGAAGCGGCGGCGCTTCGTGCCGTCGCGCTCGAGCGTCACCATTGCGGTGCGGTCGCGGCCGGCGAACAGCGCGGTGATGCCGATCGCCGCATTGAGCGCGCCGCCGCCGTTGATGCGCAGGTCGAGGATCACGCCTTTCACCGGCGGCCCCGCGCGGCGCGCGGCCTGCACCGCATCGATATAGTTGCCCACCGCCGGCTCCGGGAAGCTCGCCAGCCGCGTGTACAGGATGTCGCCGGCGAGCCGCTTCGCGGTCGCCGGACGCGGCTTGACGATCGCACGCACCGGCGCAAAGATCAGCGTGGCAGGGTTCGGACCGCGCCGGACCGTGAGCTTCAGCGGCACGCCCGCGTCGCCCTTCGCGAGTTTCACGACCTCGCTGCTGTCGATGCCGACGACGCTCTGGTCGTTCATCGCGACGACGAGATCGTCGGGCCGCACGCCGGCCTGTTCGGCGGGCGCGTCGGGGATCACGTCGATGATGTGCAGTCCGTCGGGCCGCGTCTCGAACACGATGCCGATGCCCGGCGTGCCGTCGCGCGCGCGGCGCTCGTCGTCGAGCTGTTGCTGGCGCTCCTGCGCGGTGAAGAAGCGCGCGTGCGGCAGCGTCTTGATCCCGTCGTGCACGGTGGCGTCGAGCAATGCGCCGATATCGACGTCGGTCAGGTGCTGCTGCTTCAGCACCTCGACCGCGGCCTTCAGTTCGCAGAACTGCGGTTCCCAGTCGGGCGGGCAGGGTGACGGTTGCGACGCGGCAGCCGCCGCCGCGGGCGGGGTGGCGGGTGGGGCGGACGCGGATTGCGCGCGGGCGGCCGATGCGCATGCAACGAACGCAGCCACGGCGGCTGCACCGGTACTCCAGGCGACGATGCGATGAACGACACGCGTGGCAGGCATCATGAGGACCGCGGCTTTGACGGGTGGCGGGGCGGGACGGTGAAGCGATTGTAGCCGACGGTCCGTGCGGTCGCGCCGGAGGAAGGGGGCGGCTCGCGCATGAAAAAAGGCCGGTCCAACAGGACCGGCCTTCTGGTATCAGCCGAAAATCAGCCGAAACGACGCGGCGCTTAAACCTGTGCGCCCGCGTTCGGATCGTCCGGATCGTGCGCGGTCTTCTTTTCCTTGATCAGGTCTTCGCGCTTGATGCCGAGCCACATCGCGAGCGAGCCCGCGACGAACACCGACGAGTAGATGCCGAACATGATGCCGACCGTCAGCGCGAGCGCGAAGTAGTGCAGCGTCGGGCCGCCGAAGAAGAACATCGACAGCACCATCATTTCCGTCGACGTGTGCGTGATGATCGTCCGCGACATCGTGGTCGTGATCGCGTGGTTGATCACTTCCTGCACGCTCATCTTGCGTTCGCGACGGAACGTTTCGCGGATCCGGTCGAAGATGACGACCGACTCGTTGACCGAGTAGCCGAGCACCGCGAGGATCGCCGCGAGCACCGCCAGCGAGAACTCCCACTGGAAGAACGCGAAGAAGCCGAGAATGATCACGACGTCGTGCAGGTTGGCGATGATGCCGGCGATCGCGTACTTCCATTCGAAGCGGATCGACAGGTAGATCACGATGCCGATCACGACGCACGCGAGCGCGAGGAGACCGTCGGTCGCGAGCTCGCGGCCGACCTGCGGGCCGACGAACTCGACGCGCTGCAGCGACACGTCGGGGCTTTGCGCCTTCAGCGCGGTCATCACCTGGTCGCTCTGCTGCGCGGACGTGAGGCCTTCCTTCAGCTGCAGGCGGATCAGCACGTTGCGCGACGTGCCGAAGTTCTGCACCTGCGCATCGGCGTAGCCGAGCTTGCCGAGCGTCGCGCGCACGGGCTCGAGCTGCGCGGCCTGCTGGTACTGTACCTCGATCACCGTACCGCCGGTGAATTCGACGGACAGGTGCAGCCCGCGGTGGAACAGGAAGAACACGGCGGCGAGGAACGTGACCAGCGAGATCACGTTGAACACCAGCGCGTGCCGCATGAACGGAATGTCTTTACGGATGCGGAAAAATTCCATGGCTTCGTCTCCGGGGCCTTATTGGGTCGAGCCCGGTTTCTTCGGCGACACGCCTTGCTGCGCGCGGTTGCGCAGCTGCGGCTTGCCGGCGCGCGGCGCGTCGCCCTTCGCGGGGGCGGCGAGCTTCGCGGCGCGCGCGGTGTCGGTCGATTCGTCGGCCGCGGCGAACGAGGCACCGGCCGTGGCGCCTTCCGGCTTCCACACCTGGCCGATCGCGAGCGACTTCAGCTTCTTGCGGCCGCCGTACCAGAGGTTGACGATCCCGCGCGAGAAGAACACCGCGGAGAACATCGACGTGAGGATGCCGAGGCAGTGCACGATCGCGAACGCGCGAACCGGACCCGAGCCGAACGCGAGCAGCGCGAGGCCGGCGATCAGCGTCGTGACGTTCGAGTCGAGAATCGTCGCCCACGCGTGCGCATAGCCGGCCTGGATCGCGATCTGCGGCGGCTGGCCGGCGCGCAGTTCTTCACGCACGCGCTCGTTGATCAGCACGTTCGAGTCGATCGCCATACCGAGCGCGAGCGCGATTGCCGCGATACCCGGCAGCGTCAGCGTCGCCTGCATCAGCGACAGCACCGCGACGAGGAGCAGCAGGTTCACCGACAGGCCGATCACCGAGATCACGCCGAACAGCATGTAGTACGCGATCATGAACACGGCGATCGCGCAGAAGCCCCAGATCACCGAGTGGACACCCATCTTGATGTTGTCCGCGCCGAGGCTCGGGCCGATCGTGCGTTCCTCGATGATGTCCATCGGCGCGGCGAGCGAACCGGCGCGCAGCAGCAGCGCGAGGTCGGCCGCGGCCTGCGGCGTCGGCTGGCCCGTGATCTGGAAGCGGTCGCCGAGTTCGGACTGGATCGTCGCGACCGTCAGCACCTCGCCCTTGCCCTTCTCGAACAGCACCATCGCCATCGGCTTGCCGATGTTCTCGCGCGACACCGCGCGCACCGAGCGGCCGCCCGCCGAGTCGAGACGGATGTTGACCGACGGACGCTGGTGTTCGTCGAAGCCGGCCGACGCATCGATGATGCGGTCGCCGGTGAAGATCACGTCCTTCTTCAGCAGCACGGGCGCCTGGTTGCCCTGCGTGAACAGCTCCTCGCCCGGCGGCACGGGGTCGTTCGGGTTCGGGTGCGTGTTGATCGGATCGGCGAGGCGCGCCTCGAGCGTCGCGGTGCGGCCGATGATGTCCTTCGCCTTCGCGGTGTCCTGCACGCCCGGCAGTTCGACGACGATGCGGTCGCTGCCTTGCTGTTGCAGGATCGGCTCCGACACGCCGAGTTCGTTCACGCGGTTGTGGAGCGTGGTCAGGTTCTGCTTGAGCGCGGCGTCCTCGACGGCCTTCTGCACGGCCGGCGTGAACGTGCCGACGACTTGCGTGCCGCCGCCGCCGGGCTGGGTCGCCCATTGCAGTTCGGTGACCGACGCGGCGAGCACCTTGCGGGCGTCTTCCGCCGTCTGCGCATCGCTGAAGTTGACGACGACGGACTGGTCGACGCGGCTCACGCCGCCGTCGCGGATGTTCTTGTCGCGCAGCAGCGTGCGCGCGTCGGTCGCGTCGGAGTCGAGCTTCTTCGTGAGCGCGCCCGTCATGTCGACCTGGAGCAGGAAGTGGACACCGCCGCGCAGGTCGAGGCCGAGATACATCGGCAGTGCGTGCAGCGCGGTCAGCCAGCGCGGCGACGCGCTCTGCAGGTTCAGTGCGACGACGTACTGCGGATCGTTCGGATCGGCGTTCAGCGACTTTTGCAGCAGGTCCTTGACGCGCAGCTGCGTATCGGTGTCCTTCAGGCGCACGCGGATGTTCGCGTTGGATGCCGTGTTCTCGAAGGTGACGTCGTCCGGCGTGATCTGTGCCGCGGCGAGCGCGGATTCGACCTGGGTCAGCGTGGTCGAGTCGAGCTTGACCGTGGCCTTGCCGCTCGACACCTGCACCGCCGGCGCTTCGCCGAAGAAGTTGGGCAATGTGTACAGAAGGCCGATGGCGAGCGCCACGACCATCACGACATATTTCCAGAGTGGATAACGATTCATGAGGGGGCCGAACGGGTGGTTGGCGTGAAAGCGTCGCGTCCGGCGCCGCGGCGGCGCGCTCTCTCAGGCGGGCACGACGCGGGGAGCCGGACGCTCGGTGAAAGCCTTACAGCGACTTGATCGTGCCCTTCGGCAGAATGGTCGTGACGGCAGCCTTCTGCACGGTGATTTCGGTGCCTTCGGCGATTTCGACGCCGATGTAGCCTTCGGTGACCTTCGTCACCTTGCCCACGAGGCCGCCGCTCGTGACGACTTCGTCGCCCTTGGCCATGGCCGCGAGCATGTTGCGGTGCTCCTTCTGACGCTTCATCTGCGGACGGATCATGATGAAGTAGAGCACGGCAAACATCAGGATGAGCGGCAGGAAGCTCATCAGGCTCGATTCGGCGCCACCGGCACCTTGCGCGAAGGCATTGGAAATGAACGGCACGTTGGTCTCTCCGTAGGGGAAGATCGAAAAATAAGCCGGTTATTCTACCACCGGCCCCATGCGCAAACGGCTCGGCAAATGCGCTTTCGGATCAAGCTGTTAAAGCGTGAAACGGCACCGCTGCGACTCGTTTGGAAAGGCAATTGTAATATTGGGTGGTCGCGACCGGCACCCGGAACGCGTTATTTAGTACACGTCCTATGTGACGGACCGTCGCGCGGGCCGCCGGGCGCCGGCCCGTCAGTCGACCCCTCTCGCGCGATCCTCCTCGAAGCGCTGGCGGAATGCGTCGAACGTGTGGGTCTCGATCGCGTCGCGGATCTCGCTCATCAGCTGCAGGTAGTAGTGCAGGTTGTGGATCGTGTTGAGCTGCGCGCCGAGAATCTCGCCGACGCGGTGCAGGTGGTGCAGGTAGCCGCGCGAGAAGTTCTGGCACGTGTAGCACGTGCAGCTCGCGTCGAGCGGCTTCAGCGAATTCTTGTGCGTCGCGTTGCGGATCTTCACGTCGCCGAAGCGCGTGAACAGCCAGCCGTTGCGCGCGTTGCGGGTCGGCATCACGCAGTCGAACATGTCGATGCCGTTCGCGACGCCCTCGACCAGGTCCTCCGGCGTGCCGACGCCCATCAGGTAGTGCGGCTTGTTGGCCGGCAGCTTCGGGCCGACGTGCTGCAGCACCCGCATCATGTCTTCCTTCGGCTCGCCGACCGACAGCCCGCCGATCGCGAGGCCGTGGAAGCCGAGCTCCGACAGGCCCGCGAGCGATTCGTCGCGCAGGTCCTCGAACATCCCGCCCTGGACGATCCCGAACAGCGCATTCGGGTTGCCGAGCCGGTCGAACTCGTCGAGCGAGCGCTTCGCCCAGCGCAGCGACATGCGCATCGACTCGGCCGCTTCCTTGTGCGTGGTCGGCACGCCGTTGGTCGCGTACGGCGTGCATTCGTCGAACTGCATCACGATGTCGGAGTTCAGCACCTTCTGGATCTGCATCGATACTTCCGGCGACAGGAACAGCTTGTCGCCGTTGATCGGCGATGCGAACGTCACGCCGTCCTCGGTGATCTTGCGCAGGTCGCCGAGCGAGAACACCTGGAAGCCGCCCGAGTCGGTCAGGATCGGCTTGTTCCAGCCCATGAAGCCGTGCAGGCCGCCGTGCGCGTCGATCGTGTCGAGGCCCGGGCGCAGCCACAGGTGGAACGTGTTGCCGAGGATGATCTGGGCCTTGATCTCGTGCAACTCGCGCGGCTGGATCGCCTTCACGGTGCCGTAGGTGCCGACCGGCATGAAGATCGGCGTCTCGACCACGCCATGGTTGAGCTTCACGCGGCCGCGGCGCGCATGGCCGTCGGTCGTCAGCAGTTCGAATTCGAGCCCGTTTGCCGGGCGGTCCTGTACGGGGGCGTGCGTATCGTGGGATGAACCTTCGGTCATCGCGTCATTCTCCTTGCCACCGGGCTGCTCTGCATGGGACCAGAGTAACCGCTAAAGCGCTAACTCTGGATCGCAAGTCCGGCGCATGTTGGAAACGCCGCCGGCAAGCCGGCGGCGGGGGAAAGCGGGCGTACGCCATCGGCGCGCGCAGCGGGAAAACGGGTGCAACGGCGGCTGCGCGGTCGCGGGCAGGTGCGTCTTCGTACCTGCCGCGCCTACGCGCGCGGCGCCTCCGGCGTGTCGCGCCGCGTGAGCAGCATCGCGTCGCCGTAGCTGAAGAAGCGGTAGCGTTCGTCGATCGCATGCCGGTACGCGGCGCGGATCGTCTCGACGCCCGCGAACGCGGACACCAGCATCAGCAGCGTCGACTTCGGCAGGTGGAAGTTCGTGACGAGCCGGTCGACGATCCGGAAGCGGTAGCCGGGCGTGATGAAGATGTCGGTCTCGGCCTGCGTCGCCGCGAGCGGGCGCCCGGCTTCGGCGGCGCTGCGCGCCGCGGCTTCGAGCGCGCGCATCGACGTTGTGCCGACCGCGATCACGTTGCCGCCGCGCGCATGGGTCGCGGCGATCTTGTCGACGAGCGACTGCGGCAGGTCGTACCACTCGCTGTGCATCCGGTGCTCGGCGATGTTCTCGACGCGCACCGGCTGGAACGTGCCGGCGCCCACGTGCAGCGTCAGCGTTGCACGCTCGACGCCCATCGCGTCGAGTTTCTCGAGCAGCGGCTGGTCGAAATGGAGGCCGGCCGTCGGCGCGGCGACCGCGCCCGGGTTGCTCGCATAGACGGTCTGGTAGCGCGTCTCGTCGTTCGCGTCGGCGTCGTGCTCGATGTACGGCGGCAGCGGCAGGCGGCCGTGCTGCTCGATCAGCGTGAGGCACGGCGCCGGGAAATGCAGCGTGAAGAACGGCTCGACACGCTCGCCGACCGTCACGTCGAACGCATCGGCGAGGCGCAGCGTCGTGCCGGCGCCCGGCGACTTGCTCGCGCGGATCTGCGCGAGCGCGGTGTGCGTGCCGGTCACGCGCTCGATCAGCACCTCGATCTTGCCGCCGCTGGCCTTCTGGCCGAAGAAGCGCGCCTTCAGCACCTTGGTATCGTTGAACACGAGCAGGTCGCCGGGCGCGATGCACGACGGCAGCTCGGCGAAGCGGCGATCGACGAGGCGCGCGGGCTCGACGGTGCCATCGACCTCGAGCAGGCGGCTCGCGGTGCGCTCGGGCAGCGCGGTTTGCGCAATCAGCTCGGGTGGCAGATTGAAATCGAAATCGGAAAGCGTGAACATGCGGGCTGGTTCGAAACGGCCGGCGGGCGCCGCCGACAGGGCGGAAACGCATAAATGGGGCGCGCGAGCCGCTATGATGGCGGGATGCGCGGCCTGGCCGGCGTCGTTCGTTCGGACGACGTGAAAGCCGCTATTGTACTTGCCTTGCGAAGCACCCAGACGATCCGATGCCTGTGTCACCACGCCGTTCCACCGCCGCCGTTGCCGATTCCGCCGATCCGTTCGACGCGGACGATGCCGCATTACCCGCGCAAAGCGCGGGGGAGCGCGGTTCCGTGGCCCGCGCGGAGCCGCGCAGTGCCGCGCCGCGCCGCGCGGGCCCGAAGCGCGGCGCCGACGGGCGGCTCGCACAGCCGGCCGCCGCCGCGCCCGGGGTCGAACCGGGCGCGGGCGGTGACGAAGCGGGCGAAGCGGGTACATCCGGCACGAAACGCAAGAAGAAGCCGGCCGCCGACAAACCCGTGAAGACGGCCGACAAGCTCGCGAAGCTCGGCCTCACGCGCTCGATCGATCTCGTGCTGCATCTGCCGATGCGCTACGAGGACGAAACCACGCTCACGCCGATCGGCGAACTGCTGCCGGGCGGCATCGCGCAGACCGAGGGCGTCGTGTTCGACAACGAGGTCGCGTACCGGCCGCGTCGGCAACTCGTCGTGAAGATCCAGGACGACGACGGCGAGCAGCTCGTGCTGCGCTTCCTCAATTTCTACGGCTCGCAGGTCAAGCAGATGGCCGTCGGCCAGCGGCTGCGCGTGCGCGGCGATGTGCGCGGCGGCTTCTTCGGGATGGAGATGGTGCATCCGGCGGTGCGCGTCGTCGAGGCGGGTGCACCGTTGCCACAGGTGCTTACACCCGTCTATCCGAGCACGGCCGGCGTGTCGCAGGCGTATCTGCGCAAGGCGATCGAGAACGCGGTCGAGCGCACGCCGCTGCCGGAGCTGCTGCCGCCCGAGATCGAGCGCGACTACCTGAAGCCGCTCGGGGTGCCGACGCTCGCGCAGGCCGTGCGCGTCCTGCACCACCCGGGTGTCGACTCCGACGAAGCCGCGCTGATGGACGGCTCGCATCCGGCCTGGACGCGCATCAAGTTCGAGGAGCTGCTCGCGCAGCAGCTGTCGCTCAAGCGCGCGCACGAGGAGCGCCGCACGCGCGCGGCGCCCGCGATGCCTCGCCGCACCGCGGCCGATGCCGACGCGCTGACGACGCGCCTCTACGCGGCGCTGCCGTTCACGCTGACGGGCGCGCAGTCGCGCGTCGTCGACGAGATCGCGCACGACCTCACGCTCGCGCATCCGATGCAGCGGCTGCTGCAGGGTGACGTCGGCAGCGGCAAGACGGTCGTCGCGGCGCTGGCCGCGACGCAGGCGATCGACGCCGGCTACCAGGCCGCGCTGATGGCGCCGACCGAAATCCTCGCGGAACAGCACGCGCGCAAGCTGCGCGCGTGGCTCGAGCCGCTCGGTGTATCGGTCGCATGGCTCGCGGGCAGCCTGAAGGCGAAGGAGAAGCGCGCGGCGATCGAGGCCGCGGCGCTCGGCACCGCGCAGCTCGTGATCGGCACGCACGCGATCATCCAGGACACCGTCGAATTCGCGCGGCTCGGCCTCGTGATCGTCGACGAGCAGCACCGCTTCGGCGTCGAGCAGCGTCTCGCGCTGCGCGCGAAGGCCGCGAACGCGGCCAACGGTGCGCGCGATTTCCAGCCGCACCAGCTGATGATGTCGGCCACGCCGATCCCGCGCACGCTCGCGATGACGTATTACGCGGATCTCGAGGTGTCGACGATCGACGAACTGCCGCCGGGCCGCACGCCGGTGCTGACGCGTCTGGTCGGCGATGCGCGGCGCGAGGAAGTGATCGCCCGCGTGCGCGAGGCCGCGCTGACCGGACGCCAGGTGTACTGGGTGTGCCCGCTGATCGAGGAGAGCGAGACGCTGCAGCTGCAGACCGCCGTCGAAACCTACGAGACGCTCGCCGCGGCGCTGCCCGAACTGAAGGTCGGGCTCGTGCACGGGCGGCTGTCGCCGGCCGACAAGGCAGCCGTGATGGAGGCCTTCACGCGCAACGACGTACAGTTGCTCGTCGCGACGACCGTGATCGAGGTCGGCGTCGACGTGCCGAATGCGTCGCTGATGGTGATCGAGCATGCGGAGCGCTTCGGCCTCGCGCAGCTGCACCAGCTGCGCGGCCGCGTCGGGCGCGGCACCGCGGCGTCGGTATGCGTGTTGTTGTACACGGGCCCGCTGTCGCTCACCGGGCGCGAGCGGCTGAAGACGATGCGCGAGACGACCGACGGCTTCGAGATCGCGCGGCGCGACCTCGAGATCCGCGGCCCCGGCGAATTCCTCGGCGCGCGCCAGTCCGGCGCGGCGATGCTGCGCTTCGCGAACCTCGAGACCGACGGCTGGCTGATCGACCCGGCCCGCGACGCGGCGGCGCGACTGATCGCCGCGTATCCCGACGTGGTCACGCAGCATCTCGCGCGCTGGCTCGGCGCGCGGGAGCAATATCTGAAAGCTTGATTCCAGGGTCGGATTTAAAACCGCCATTCAGCGCTTATTCGGCGCGTCGCGATGCAGAGAAACTTGGCGAACCGGTGCCAACGGGTGTATAAATTAAACCTATCGCCTGTATATCCCTGATTGACCCACAATGACCCTGACTGAATTGAAATACATCGTCGCGGTCGCGCGCGAACGGCATTTCGGTCGCGCGGCCGAAGCATGCTTCGTGAGCCAGCCGACGCTATCGGTGGCGATCAAGAAGCTGGAAGACGAGCTCAACGTGCAGATTTTCGAGCGCGGCGCGAGCGAAGTGAGCGTGACCCCGATCGGCGACCAGATCGTCACGCAGGCACAGCGCGTGCTCGAGCAGACCTTCGCGATCAAGGAGATCGCGAAACAGGGCAAGGACCCGCTTGTCGGCCCGTTCCGTCTCGGCGTGATCTACACGATCGGGCCGTACCTGCTGCCGACGCTCGTCAAGCAGATGATCCAGCGCGTGCCGCAGATGCCGCTGATGCTGCAGGAGAACTACACGCTGAAGCTGCTCGAACTGCTGAAGCAGGGCGAGATCGACGCCGCGATCATGGCGCTGCCGTTCCCCGAAACCGGCCTGATGGTGCGGCCGCTGTACGACGAGCCGTTCGTCGTCGCGCTGCCGGCAGGGCACCCGTGGGAGAAGCGCGACGAGATCGATGCCGAGGACCTGAAGCAGGAAACCATGCTGCTGCTCGGCAACGGCCATTGCTTCCGCGATCACGTGCTCGGCGTGTGTCCGGAGCTGATGCGTTTCTCGCAGACGGCCGACGGCATCCAGAAGACCTTCGAGGGCTCGTCGCTCGAGACGATTCGCCATATGGTCGCGAGCGGGGTCGGCATCACGGTGCTGCCGCGGATGTCGGTCGCCGAGGTCGGACCGCGCGCGAACGGCCCCGACGCCGAGCTGCTGTCGTACGTGCCGTTCAACGAACCGGTGCCGGATCGCCGCGTCGTGCTGGTGTGGCGCAAGAGCTTCACGCGGATGCCCGCGATCGACGCGATCAGCGAGGCGATCGCCGCGTGCGATCTGCCGGGCGTCGCAAAGCTCGACATGCCTGCGACGATGAACTGAGCGGGGCGCGGCGCGCTTGAAGACGGCCGATGGACGGGGTCTTGCGACCCCGTTTATTTTTCCCTATCGAATAGATAAAAGTAATCAAATTCAAATATTCGATAGATGAAAATAGAATCCTCTACATGGATCGGCGTCGGATCGACGGTCCGGTCCGCACGTTGAATGCAAGCGTCAAAGGAGGATGTCATGATGCGGTCGGTATTGCAGCACGCGCAGCGGAACATCCCGTCGCGCGATGAGGTCGTAACTCGCGCCAGGGCCGCGGCCCGCAGCCTGCGCCCGATTGCGTTCGCGTACCTGGCGGACCGTGTGTATGGCGGATGAGTGCCGCCGCGCTGGTCCTGTGTTCCCCCGATTCACCCGCCGTCCAGCCATGAGGGAGCATTGCATGTCCGAAGTCCGGAAAACCGCGCGTACCGCCGGCGCAGCGCCGGCCGGTCGCGGATTCCTGGAGCGCCCCGCCTGCGGCGCTTCGCAACGGGAACGCGCATCGAAGGCCCCGCACGACATCCCGTAGTACGACAGGAGGACCAACCTGTTCCGTTTCTTACCCCCGCAATGACACCCCACGAACCGCGCGGCACGATGCCGGGCCCGGTCGGTGGGGCACATGAGCAAGCCTAGGAGAAAACGCATGTCGAACGAAAAGAAGTGCCCGTTCAATCACACCGCAGGCAGCGGCACGTCGAACAAGGACTGGTGGCCGAACCAGCTGAACCTGAACATCCTGCACCGGCACTCGGCACTGTCCGATCCGATGGACAAGGATTTCGACTACGCGGAAGCGTTCAACAAGCTCGACCTCGCGGCGGTGAAGCGCGACCTGCAGGCGTTGATGACGACGTCTCAGGACTGGTGGCCGGCCGACTTCGGCCACTACGGCGGCCTGTTCATCCGGATGGCCTGGCACAGCGCCGGCACGTACCGGACCGCCGACGGCCGCGGCGGCGCGGGCGGCGGGCAGCAGCGCTTCGCGCCGCTGAACAGCTGGCCGGACAACGGGAACCTCGACAAGGCACGCCGGCTGCTGTGGCCGATCAAGCAGAAGTACGGCCGCAACATCTCGTGGGCCGACCTGCTGATCCTGACCGGCAACGTCGCGCTCGAATCGATGGGCTTCAAGACTTTCGGTTATGCGGGCGGCCGGGTCGACACGTGGGAACCGGACGACGTCTACTGGGGTTCGGAAAAGATCTGGCTGGAACTGAGCGGCGGCCCGAACAGCCGTTACTCGGGCGACCGTGACCTCGAGAACCCGCTCGCGGCCGTGCAGATGGGTCTCATCTACGTGAACCCGGAAGGCCCGGACGGCAACCCCGACCCGGTCGCGGCGGCACGCGACATCCGCGAGACGTTCGCGCGGATGGCGATGAACGACGAAGAGACGGTCGCTCTGATCGCCGGCGGCCACACGTTCGGCAAGACGCACGGCGCGGGCCCCGCATCAGCCGTCGGTCCGGAGCCGGAAGCGGCGGGCATCGAGCAGCAGGGGCTCGGCTGGAAGAGCACGTACGCATCGGGCAAGGGCCAGGACGCGATCACGAGCGGCCTCGAAGTCACGTGGACGTCGACGCCGACGAAGTGGAGCAACGACTTCTTCAAGCATCTGTTCAGCTACGAATGGGAACTGACGAAGAGCCCGGCCGGCGCGCACCAGTGGGTCGCGAAGGGCGCCGACGAAGTGATTCCGGATGCGTTCGACGCGTCGAAGAAGCATCGCCCGACGATGCTGACGACCGACCTGTCGCTGCGTTTCGACCCGGCCTACGAGAAGATCTCGCGCCGCTTCTACGAGAACCCGGCCGAGTTCGCCGACGCGTTCGCGCGCGCCTGGTTCAAGCTCACGCACCGCGACATGGGGCCGCGTGCGCGCTATCTCGGCCCGGAAGTGCCGGCCGAGCAACTGTTGTGGCAGGACCCGATCCCGGCCGTCGATCACCCGCTGATCGATGACGCGGACGTCGCGGCGCTGAAGGCGAAGGTGCTCGCGTCCGGCCTGTCGGTCGCGCAGCTCGTGTCGACCGCATGGGCGTCGGCCTCGACGTTCCGCGGTTCGGACAAGCGCGGCGGCGCGAACGGTGCGCGCATCCGCCTGGCACCGCAGAAGGACTGGGACGTGAACCAGCCGGCGGCGCTCGCGAAGGTGCTCGAGACGCTCGAAGGCGTGCAGAAGGCGTTCAACGATGCGCAGACGGGCGGCAAGAAGGTGTCGCTCGCCGACCTGATCGTGCTCGCGGGTGCGGCCGGCGTCGAACAGGCCGCGAAGAATGCGGGTGTCGCGGTGACGGTGCCGTTCGCACCGGGCCGGATGGACGCATCGCAGGCGCAGACCGACGTCGAGGCGATGGCCGTGCTCGAGCCGGTTGCGGACGGCTTCCGCAACTACCTGAAGCACCCGTACAAGACGCCGGCCGAGGCGCTGCTGGTCGACAAGGCCCAGTTGCTGACGCTGAGCGGGCCGGAGCTGACGGTGCTCGTCGGCGGCCTGCGTGTGCTCGGCGGGAACGTCGGCGACGCAAAGCATGGCGTGTTCACCGATCGTCCGGGCTCGCTGACCAACGACTTCTTCGTGAACCTGCTCGACATGGGCACGGAGTGGAAGCCGGTGTCGGCCGCGAACGACGTGTTCGAAGGGCGTGATCGGGCGACGGGCCAGGTCAAGTGGACCGGCACGCGCGTCGACCTGATCTTCGGTTCGCATTCGCAGCTGCGTGCGCTGGCCGAGGTGTACGGCAGCGCGGACGCGAACGAGAAGTTCGTACGCGATTTCGTCGCGGCCTGGAACAAGGTGATGAACCTCGACCGCTTCGACCTCGCGTGAATGTCGTGATGCGTTAGCACAGTCACGTTGCAATGTGGAGCGGCCGGTCGCACGACCGGCCGTTTTTTCTTCCGATTCAATATCTTGTCGAAGGAGTGACGACCATGACGCAAATGATGCTGAACATGCGCGCCGCGTTTACGCCGGCCGAGTGGGCGCGCCGTATCGTCGGTTTCGCGATCGTCATCGGCGGTGCGGCCGAGCTGGTCGCGCAGGCGCTGCATGCGCTCGCGCCGATCGTCTCGAGTGCCGGCGGCTGAGCGCAGCGATTCGTTCGTCGCGCCAGGCCGGCAAGTCGCGAACGGATGCCGCGCGACGCGGCATGCGGATTGCTCGACGCATTTTCGCCGGTTCACATTTCGAATGAGGAGTCCCGAAGATGGCCAGGAAAGGCAACGCCACGCAGATCAACATCGGCATCAGCGACAAGGACCGCAGGAAAATCGCGGACGGCCTGTCGCGCCTGCTTGCCGATACGTTTTCGCTGTACCTGAAGACCCACAACTTCCACTGGAATGTCACGGGTCCGATGTTCAACACGCTGCACCTGATGTTCGAGGAGCAGTACAACGAACTGTGGCTCGCGGTCGATTCGGTCGCCGAACGCATTCGCACGCTCGGCGTCGTCGCGCCGGGTACGTTCGCGGATTTCGCGAAACTGTCGTCGGTGCCGGAAGCGAACGGCGTGCCGGCCGCCGAAGAGATGATCCGCCAGCTTGTCGAAGGGCACGAGACGGTCGTGCGCACAGCGCGCGAAATCTTTCCGATCGCCGATGCGGCGAGCGACGAGCCGACCGCCGACCTGCTGACGCAGCGCCTGCAGACGCATGAAAAGACCGCGTGGATGCTGCGGTCGCTGCTCGCGTAAGGTCGGTGCGGCCAGTCGCGCGCTGTGGCCGGCATCAGCAGGTGATCAGCGGGTGATCAGCGGGGTATCCCGGCATCAAGCCGGGGCCGCGCTGCCGGCATCGGATCGCATTTCGACCAGGGGCGGATGGGTGCCGCCACGCATCTGTCCCTTGATCGACGCGCGGGCCCGTCCAGCCGCTTGCAGCGGGCTCGGACGGCCGACGCGCGGGCCGCGCCACCCGGCCGCGGGCCGTCCCGACATGACGCGAACCGCCGCTCGGCTCTAAAATGCCGGGATTCTCTTCCCGGTGCTTCGCCATGCTTGCCCGCTTTCCCCTGTATCTGCGGCTCGTCCGGATGGACAAGCCGATCGGCAGCCTGCTGCTGCTCTGGCCGACGCTCAATGCACTGTGGATCGCGTCGGACGGCCATCCGCGCTGGCCGCTGCTCGTGATCTTCGCGCTCGGCACGCTGCTGATGCGCTCGGCCGGCTGCGCGATGAACGACTATGCCGACCGCGATTTCGACCGTCACGTGAAGCGCACGGCCGACCGGCCGCTGACGTCGGGCAAGATCCGCGCATGGGAAGCTGTCGCGATCGCGGTGGTGCTGGCCTTCATCTCGTTCCTGCTGATCCTGCCGCTCAATACGCTGACGAAAGAGCTGTCGGTCGTCGCGCTGTTCGTCGCCGGCTCGTATCCGTTCATGAAGCGTTTCTTCGCGATTCCGCAGGCCTATCTGGGCATCGCGTTCGGCTTCGGCATCCCGATGGCGTTCGCGGCCGTGCAGGACACGGTGCCGGCGATCGCGTGGGTGATGCTGGTCGCGAACATCTTCTGGTCCGTCGCGTACGACACCGAATACGCGATGGTCGATCGCGACGACGACATCAAGATCGGCATCCGCACGTCCGCACTGACGTTCGGCCGGTTCGACGTCGCGGCCGTGATGCTGTGCTACGCGGCGACGCTCGGCATCTACGTGTGGATCGGCGTGACGCTCGGCTTCGGCCTCGCGTACTGGGCCGGCTGGGCGGCTGCGGTCGGCTGCGCGCTGTATCACTACGCGCTGATCAAGGACCGCGAGCGGATGCCGTGCTTCGCGGCGTTCCGGCACAACAACTGGCTCGGCGGCGTGCTGTTCGCCGGGATCGCCGTGCATTACCTGCTGGCAGGGAGCTGAGTTTCCCGATCCTCACCGCAGGCGGTATGCGGTGCGGAACGCGATACCAACAAAAAAGCGGCCTGGGCCGCCTTTTTTGTTGTGCGTGCACATCAGCATGACGGGGCAGGGCGTCCGACGCGTGCAGCGAGCGCTGGGCCGGCACCGCCGGCGCGCTTACGCGCGGCCGAGCTCGTCGCCCATTTCCTTCGCGCGTGCCTCGGCTGCCAGCGCGCCGCGCACGATCGCTTCCTTGACGCCCTGCGCATCGAACGACGCGAGCGCGGCGGCCGTCGTGCCGCCCTTCGACGTCACGCGCTCGCGCAGCACGCTCGCCGGTTCGCCCGATTGCGCGGCAAGCTGCGCGGCACCCGCGAAGGTCGCGACCGCGAGCGCGCGGCCCTGTTCGTCGTTCATGCCGAGGCGGCGCGCGGCTTCCTGCAGCGCTTCGATGAAATAGAACACGTAGGCCGGACCGCTGCCCGAAATCGCCGTGACGGCATCGAGCTGCGCTTCGTCGTCGAACCAGACGATCTCGCCGACCGCGCCGAGCACGTTCGACGCGAGCTCGCGACCGGCCGCGTCGACGCCCGGCAGCGCGGCGAGACCCGTCACGCCCATGCCGACCAGCGCGGGCGTGTTCGGCATCGTGCGCACGACGCGCGCGTAGTCGCCGAGCCAGCGTGCGAGGTCGGTGCCGCGGATGCCGGCCGCGATGCTGATCACGAGCTGCGACTTCAGCTGCGGCGCGAGCGCCTGCGCGACGTCCTTCAGCACCTGCGGTTTCACCGCGAGCACGATCGCGTCGTAGTCCGCGAGCGTCGCGTCGACGGCCGCGCCGGTGCGGATGCCGAATTGCTGCGCGGCGCGCGCGCGGACGTCCTCGTTGACGTCGATGGCATACAGGCCGTCAGCGGCGACGCCGCGCTTGACCAGGCCGCCGATCAGGGCCGCGGCCATGTTGCCGCCGCCGATGAATGCGATTTTCATGATGTCGGATTGAGCGAGTGAGTGAACGGAAAGGCGAAAAGGGGCGGCGCTCAGTGCGAATAATCGCGTGCGCCGAAGATCGCGGTGCCGACGCGCACGATCGTCGCGCCTTCGAGCACCGCGGCCTCGAGATCGGCGGACATGCCCATCGACAGCGTGTCGAGCGGCAGGCCTTCCGCACGCAATGCATCGAACAGCGCACGCAGCGCGCGATGCGGCGCGCGTTGCGCGTCGGTATCGCCGGCCGGCTCGGGAATCGCCATCAGCCCGCGCAGGCGCAGTGCCGGCAGCGCGGCGACCGCGCGCGCGACGTCGGCCACGTCGGCCGGCGCGACGCCGCTCTTCGACGCCTCGCCGCTGATGTTCACCTGCACGCATACGTTCAGCGGCGGCAGGTGCGCGGGGCGCTGTTCGGCGAGGCGCTGCGCGATCTTCAGCCGGTCGATCGAATGGACCCAGTCGAACCGTTCGGCGACCGGGCGCGTCTTGTTCGATTGCAGCGGCCCGATGAAATGCCATTCGAGCGCGGCGCGGAGATCCGCGAGCGCGTCGATCTTGTCGATCGATTCCTGTACGTAGTTCTCGCCGAACGCGCGTTGTCCGGCCGCATGCGCGGCGCGCACGTCGTCGGCGGGAAACGTCTTCGACACGGCGAGCAGCGAGACGGTGGCGGGATCGCGGCCGGCCGCGCGGGCGGCGTCGGCGATGCGGCGGTGAACGGAGTCGAGACGGGCGGCGAAATCGGACATGACGGGCGCGGAAGCAGGCACGGGAAGCGAATGCGGCGGTGAATACCGCGGCGGATGCGGCACGGCACGCGCCGCATCGATTCGCCCATTATACGGACCGGATGCCGTGCGCGACCGGCCGGGCCGGCACCGCGCTAGCCGTACAGCAGATGCTCGACGAGCTGGATCCAGTGTGCGACCGGAATCTGCGTGCCGCTCTGCAGATGGGCGATGCAGCCGACGTTGCCGGACACGATCATCTGCGGCTCGAGCGCCTGCAGCTTCAGCAGCTTCTGCTTGCGCAGCCGGTACGACAGCGACGGCTGCGTCAGCGAATAGGTGCCGGCCGACCCGCAGCACAGATGGCTGTCGGCCGGCAGCCGCACGTCGATGCCGAGCGTCTCGAGCAGGCGCTCGACCTTGCCGCGCGACTGCTGGCCGTGCTGCAGCGTGCACGGCGGGTGGTACGCGACGGTATGGATCGCGCGGCGCCGCGCGAGCGTCGCGAGCTCGGCCTCGAACGCGAGCAGCACGTCGGAGATGTCGCGCGTCAGCGCGACGATGCGTTGCGCCTTCTCCGCATAGGCCGGGTCGTCGCGCAGCAGGTGCGCGTATTCGAGCACCGTCGCGCCGCAGCCCGATGCGTTCATCACGATCGCCTCGGCGCCTTGCTCGACGTACGGCCACCATGCGTCGATGTTGCGCCGCGCGTCGGCGAGCGCTTCGTCGTGGTAGTTCAGGTGCAGGCGGATCGCGCCGCAGCAGCCCGCGTCGGGCGCGACGACCGTCTCGACGCCGAGCGCGTCGAGCACGCGCGCGGTCGCGATGTTGATGTTCGGCAGCATCGACGGCTGCACGCAGCCCGCGAGCATCAGCATCTTGCGCGGATGCGTGCGCTGCGGCCATTCGAGCAGCCTCGTGCGCGGCGGCACCTTGTCGCGCAGCCGCTTCGGCAACAGTGGCCGCACGTGCTGGCCGAGCCGCATGATCGGCGAGAACAGCGCCGCGTTCGGCACGACGCTCGCGAGCAGGCGGCGCACGAGCCGCTGCTGCACGGGGCGCTGCACTTGCGCCTCGACATGCTTGCGGCCGATTTCGACGAGCCGGCCGTACTGGACCCCCGACGGGCAGGTCGTCTCGCAGCTGCGGCAGGTGAGGCAGCGGTCGAGGTGCTGCTGCGTGCTGCGCGTGACGGGCGCGCCTTCGACCATCTGCTTGATCAGGTAGATGCGGCCGCGCGGGCCGTCGAGTTCGTCGCCGAGCAGCTGGTAGGTCGGGCACGTCGCGGTGCAGAAGCCGCAATGCACGCACTTGCGCAGGATCGCGTCGGCCTCGTCGCCGTCGGGCGTATTGCGGATGAAATCGGCGAGGTTCGTTTGCATCGCTCAGAGCTCAGAGATCCGGGTAGAGCCGGCCGCGGTTGAAGATGCGTGCGGGATCGAATGCAGTCTTCAGCCCGCGGTGAATTTTCATCAGCGGCGCGGGCAGCGGCGTGAACACGCCCGCGCTGCGGTCGTAGGATTCGCCCGCGCGGAACAGCGTCGCATGGCCGCCGGCCTGCTTCGCGCTCATGCGCACCGTCTGCGCGTCGGCGTCGGTGATCCACCAGCGCTGCGCGCCGCCCCATTCCATCAGCTGGGTGCCGGGCAGGTGCATCGGTTCGGTGATCGACGGCAGCGCGAGCCGCCACAGCGCATAACCGGGCGGGATGCCGTTGAAGAACGGGTCGGTGTGCTCGCGCAGGCCGGCCCAGAAGCGCTCGGCCTCGACCGCGTCGACGACTTCTCCGCCGAGCAGCGTCTTCGCCGATTTCACGGCGGCTTCCGCACCGGACAGCCGCAGCACGAGCGTGCCGTTGCGCCAGCCGCTCGCGCTGACGGGCAGCGGATGGCCGCCCCATTCGTTGAGCTTGCGCACCGCGTCGGTCGCGCTCATCTCGAACTTCAGCGTGACTTCGGCGACCGGCACCGGCAGCACCTTGATCGACAGGTCGAGCATCAGCCCGAGCGTGCCGAGCGCGCCAGCCATCAGCCGCGACACGTCGTAGCCGGCGACGTTCTTCACGACCTGCCCGCCGAAGCGCAGCACTTCGCCGCGGCCGTTCATCAGCGTGACGCCGAGCACGAAATCGCGCGGCGCGCCGCAGGTCGCGCGGCGCGGGCCTGCGAGGCCCGCCGCGATGCAGCCGCCGACGGTGGCCGCGCGGCCGAAGTGGGGCGGCTCGAACGGCAGCATCTGGCCGCACTCGGCGAGGACGGTTTCAAGCTGCGCGAGCGGCGTGCCCGCGCGGACCGTGACGACGAGTTCGGCCGGGTCGTACGACACGACGCCCTGAAACGCGCGCGTGTCGAGTATTTCGCCGTCCAGCGCCTGGCCATACCAGTCCTTGGTGCCGCCGCCGCGAATCCGCAGCGGCCGGCCGTCGGCACTGGCGGCACGGATGCGCTCGGCCCAACCGGCGACGATGTCGTCCTCTTCCATGTTCTGTTGCTGCCTCGTTGTTGTCCGGTCGATTGTACCGGGGTGGCGCGAATCCACATCGCGACTATCCCTAAGCCCTGTATCGCGCAGGCATGCAGGCGCCGCCGCGCGCACGGCCGGCGCGGGCAGGGCGGTTCGCCGCGGCCCACGCATCGGCACGGGCCGCGCAACCGCGCGGCGCTCAGAAGCGCGGCAGGTCGGGGTGCGGCAGCAGCCCCCCGCGCACGTGCTGGCGGCCGTACTCCGCGCAGCGCGCGCGGGTCGGGATGCCCTTGTCGGGGTTGAGCAGCCCGGCCGGATCGAACGCGCGCTTGACCGCGAAGAACGCATCGCGCTCCTGCGGCGAGAACTGTACGCACATCGAATTGAGTTTTTCGATGCCGACGCCGTGCTCGCCCGTCACGCTGCCGCCGAATTCCACGCAGCATTCGAGGATTTCCGCACCGAACTGTTCGGCGCGGTGCAGCTCGTCCGGATCGTTCGCGTTGTAGAGGATCAGCGGATGCATGTTGCCGTCGCCGGCATGGAACACGTTGATGCAGCGCAACCCGTAGCGCGTCTCGAGTTGTTCGATGCGGGCGAGCAGCGGGCCGATCGCGCGGCGCGGCACGGTGCCGTCCATGCAGTAATAGTCGGCGGAAATGCGCCCGGCGGCCGGGAACGCGTTCTTGCGGCCCGACCAGAAGCGCAGCCGCTCGCTCTCGTTGCGCGAGACCTGGATACGCGTCGCACCGTGCTCGCGCAGCACGGCCGTCATGCGGACGACTTCCTCGGCGACTTCTTCGGGCGTGCCGTCCGATTCGCACAGCAGGATCGCCTTCGCGTCGAGGTCGTAGCCCGCATGGGTGAACGCCTCGACGGCCTGGGTGGCCGGCTTGTCCATCATCTCCAGCCCGGCCGGGATGATGCCCGACGCGATGATCGCGGCGACCGCCTCGCCGCCCTTCACGACATCGTCGAAGCTGGCCATCACGAGCTGTGCGGTCTGCGGCTTCGGGATCAGCTTCACCGTGACTTCGGTGACGATCGCGAACATCCCTTCGCTGCCGATCATCACCGCGAGCAGGTCGAGGCCCGGCGCGTCGAGGCCGAGCGAGCCGAACTCGACGATTTCGCCGTCGATCGTGACCGCGCGCACGCGCATCACGTTGTGCACCGTCAGCCCGTATTTCAGGCAATGGACGCCGCCGGAATTTTCAGCGACGTTGCCGCCGATCGTGCACGCGATCTGCGATGAAGGATCGGGCGCGTAATACAGCCCGTAAGGCGCGGCGGCTTCCGAAATCGCGAGGTTGCGCACGCCGGGCTGCACGGTGGCCGTGCGCGCGTACGGGTCGACCTCGACGATGCGCGTGAAGCGCGCGAGCGACAGCACGACGCCGTTCACGATCGGCAGCGCGCCGCCGGACAGGCTCGTGCCCGCGCCGCGCGGCACGATCGGCACTTCCATGCGGCGGCAGATCTGCACGATCCGCTGCACCTGCGATTCGGTTTCGGGCAGCGCGACCGCGAGCGGCAGGCGGCGGTACGCGGACAGGCCGTCGCATTCGTACGGCGCGGTGTCTTCGTCGCGGAACAGCAGGCAATGCGTCGGCAGCACGGCCATCAGCGCCTGCACGACTTCGCGCTGGCGCTGCGCGCGGGTCGCGCTCGATAGTTCGACGGAAGCGTTCATTCAGTCTCCTGCGGGAGGTGCGTCATCGCTGCGCCGTGTCAGCACGTGAAGATCTTGCCCGGATTCATCAGGTTGCGCGGATCGAGCGCAAGCTTGATCGCACGCATCGCGTCGATCGCGTCGTCGCCGTGCTCCTTCGGCAGGAAGCGCATCTTGTGCAGCCCGACGCCGTGTTCGCCGGTGCACGTGCCGCCGAGGCGCAGCGCGCGCTCGACGATCCGGTCGTTGATGCGTTCGGCTTCGTCGATTTCCTCGGGCTTGTCGGGATCGATCAGGATCGCGACGTGGAAATTGCCGTCGCCGACGTGACCGACGATCGGGCAGGGCAGCGTCGATGCGCGCAGGTCGGCTTCGGTCTCCTCGACGCACGCGGCGAGTTGCGAGATCGGCACGCACACGTCGGTCGTCACCGCGCGGCAGCCGGGCTTCAGCTGCAGCATCGCGAAGTACGCGTTGTGGCGCGCGGCCCAGAGCCGCGTGCGGTCCTCGGGGCGGGTCGCCCATTCGAAGCCCTGGCCGTTGTTCTGGCCCGCGAGCGCCTGCACCAGCTCGGCCTGTTCCTTCACGCCCGCCTCGGTGCCGTGGAATTCGAAGAACAGCGTCGGCGCTTCGGCGAGCGTCAGGTTCGAGTGGCGGTTGATCGAGCGCACCGCGAGCGAGTCGACGAACTCGACGCGTGCGATCGGCACGCCGATCTGGATCGTCTCGATCACGGTGCGCACCGCGTCGCTCATCGACGGGAACGTGCAGATCGCGGCCGACACGGCTTCGGGCAGCGGATGCAGGCGCAGCGTGATCTCGGTGATCACGCCGAGCGTGCCTTCGGAGCCGACGAACAGTCGCGTGAGATCGTAGCCGGCGGACGACTTGCGCGCACGCGAGCCCGTCTTTACGACGCGGCCGTCGGCGAGCACGGCAGTCAGGCCCAGCACGTTCTCGCGCATCGTCCCGTAGCGCACGGCGTTGGTGCCCGATGCACGGGTCGCGGTCATGCCGCCGATGCTGGCGTCGGCGCCCGGATCGATCGGGAAGAACAGGCCGGTGTCGCGCAGCGCTTCATTGAGCGCCTTGCGCGTGATGCCCGGTTCGACCGTGACCGTCAGGTCTTCCGCGTTGATCGACAGCACGCGGTTCATTTCCGACAGGTCGAGCGAGATGCCGCCGCGCACGGCGAGCAGGTGGCCCTCGAGCGACGAGCCGGCGCCGTACGGGATCAGCGGCACGCTGTAGAGCGCGCACAGCGACACGACTTCGCGGACTTCATCGGCGTTGCGGGCGAACACGACGGCGTCGGGCAGTTGCGGATCGAACGGCGATTCGTCGCGGCCGTGATGGGCGCGGACGGCGTCGGCGGTCGACACGCGCTCGCCGAAGGCGGCGCGCAGCGCATCGAGGATGGCGGGAGGCAGCGGGCGGCGCGCGGTGGCCGGCGAGGCAGGGTGATTCACGAATGTCTCCTGACGACTGCTTGTCAAACTTTCGGCCCATTCTACGCTGGAACACCCGCTGCGCCTGCCGCCGCGGGCTGCGATAATCGCGTTTCAACCCAACCGGGCCGCATCGCGGCCGCGCACGAGAGGACATTCGCATGGGCAACCGCTTGAGCAAGATCGCGACGCGCACGGGCGACGACGGCACCACCGGCCTCGGCGACGGACGGCGCATCGGCAAGGACGACGCGCGGATCGCCGCGATCGGCGACGTCGACGAACTGAACTCGAATCTCGGCGTGCTGCTCGCCGAACCGCTGCCGGACGACGTGCGCACGGCGCTCGTCACGATCCAGCACGACCTGTTCGATCTCGGCGGCGAGCTGTGCATTCCCGGCCATGCGGTGCTCGACGACACGCACCTCGCGCGCCTCGACCGGTGGCTGGCCGACTACAACGCGACGCTGCCGCCGCTGAAGGAATTCATCCTGCCGGCCGGCTCGCGTGCGGCGTCGCTCGCGCACGTGTGCCGGACGGTGTGCCGGCGCGCGGAGCGCTCGATCGTCGCGCTCGGGCGTACGGACACGCTCAATGATGCGCCGCGGCGTTACGTGAACCGGCTGTCGGACCTGTTATTCGTGCTGGCGCGCGTGCTGAACCGCGCGGATGGCGGCTCGGACGTGCTGTGGGAGCGCGGGCGCGTCCGCTGACGCCCGGGGTCGTTTTTCCGCACTGCGACAATTTGCCCGAGGGGCGTCGATTTTTAAAGATGTATTATATGTGCATGTTTAACGGAGAACGAACATGACCCACATCACCGCTGATCAGATGGCTCGCGTGAAGGCCACTGCCCCTGTCCTCGCCGTGCATGGCGCGACGATCACGAAGCATTTCTACCAGCGCATGTTCGCGCGGCATCCGGAACTGAAGAACCTGTTCAACCAGACGCACCAGAAGACCGGCAGCCAGCCGGAAACGCTCGCGAAGGCGGTCTATGCGTACGCGGCGAACATCGACAACCTCGGCGCGCTCGGCGGGGCGGTGTCGCACATCGCACACAAGCACGCGAGCCTGAACATCCGCCCCGAGCATTACCCGATCGTCGGCGAGAACCTGCTCGCGTCGATCGTCGAAGTGCTCGGCGACGCGGTCGATGCGGAGACGCTCGAGGCATGGCGCGTTGCGTACGGCCAGCTCGCGCAGATCCTGATCGGCGCCGAGGCCGACCTGTACGCGGGCGCCGCGTGGAGCGGCTTCCGTCCGTTCAAGGTCGCCCGCAAGGTGCGTGAAAGCGACGAGATCACGTCGTTCTACCTGACGCCCGCCGACGGCGGCGAGGCGCCGACCTTCGAGCCGGGCCAGTACATCACGGTGAAGCGCTTCGTCGGCGATCTCGGCGTCGACCAGCCGCGTCAGTACAGCCTGTCCGACGCGCCGCACGGCAAGTGGCTGCGCATCTCGGTGAAGCGCGAGGCCGGCCAGCCGGAAGCGATCCCGGCCGGCAAGGTGTCGACGCTGATGCATGACGGCGTGGAGGAGGGGGCGATCGTCGAGGTGACCGCGCCGATGGGCGAATTCTCGCTGAAGCGCGGCGTCGATACGCCGGTCGTGCTGATCTCCGGCGGCGTCGGCCTGACGCCGATGGTGTCGATGGCATCGACGCTGGCCGGCGAAGGCAGCAAGCGTGAGGTGCGGTTCGTCCACGCCTGCCGGTCGGGCGCGGTGCATGCGTTCCGCGACTGGCTGAACGATACGGTGCGCGAACACGCCAACTTCAAGCGCACGGTGCTGTACGAGCTGGTGGGCCCGGACGACCGGGTCGGTGTCGATCACGAACTCGAAGGGCGCCTGACGCCGGAACGCGTGAAGCAATATGCGCTGGTGCCGGATGCCGACTACTACATCTGCGGCCCGATCGCGTTCATGAAGGCACAACGTGACGCACTGGTCGCGCTCGGCGTCGCGCCGGAGCGCATCAATACCGAGATCTTCGGCTCGGGCGCGCTCGAGTGAGAGCCTGACGGCCGGTTTCGGCCACGGCAATGAGAAAGCCCGGCGTGAGCCGGGCTTTGCTTTTGTCGCGGGCAGCGCATCACGCGCGCAGCATCAGCGTGGCGTGATAGCGCCACACTTTGGGATCTGCGCTGACGAGTGGCATGCCTTCATGGAGCGCCTGAGCGACCATCACGCGGTCGAACGGATCAGCATGATCCGAAAAATCGGGCAGTGCGGCGACGCCTTCGACGTGATCGCTGCTGATCGGCAACTCCGCAAATCCTGCGAGCCGGAACGCCGAACGTGCATCGCGCGGATGAACGGGCAGATTGCCGTTGCGATATTTGATCGCGATTTCCCAGATGGACGCGGCGCTGACGTACAGCGTGTTCTCGGGATGCTCGATCAACGCGACCGCGGTCGCCGAAAGTTGAGGCGCCCCTTCGGCGGCCCAAAGTGCGATATGCGTATCGAGCAGCAGCTTCACGGTGCGAGTCCTTCTGCCGAGCTCGCGTCGAAGTCGGCGGCGATCGATTCATCGCCGGCATTGAATGCCTCGACCGTCGTCGGGATGTTCAACCCGGCAAGCAACTGGCGGGCGGCGCCGATCCGCTTCGGCGCCACGTAAGGCACGATCCGTGCGACCGGATGACCGTTGCGGGCGATCACGACTTCGGATTCCCGCCCCAATTCAAGCGCCTCGACGAGGCTTGAGAGCCGCGACTTGGCATCGTGCATATTGACGGTCGCCATGATCGTCCCTGGTTAGCTAGATGATGTTAGCTAGTCTAGCAGAGCGAAACGACAACCGCAGGCTGACTGCATGGCCAACCCGCCGTCAGGCGGGGTCATGCGGTCGGCCTGTCTGCGTGCGTCAGTTGCCGCTGCCGCGCGCGACGCGGCGTGCCTTCACCGATTCCGCGAGGCCTTCGAGCACCTTCACGCTGTCGTCCCATGCGATGCACGCGTCGGTGATGCTCTGGCCGTAGGTCAGCGGGCAGCCTTCCTTCAGGTCCTGGCGCCCCTCGACAAGGTGCGACTCGATCATCACGCCGACGATGCGCTCGTCGCCGGCCGCGACCTGGCGGCCGATGTCCGCGCACACGGGAATCTGGTTCTCGTGTTTCTTCGAGCTGTTCGCGTGGCTCGCGTCGATCATCAGGCGCGCGGCGAGGCCGGCCTTGCCGATGTCCGCGCATGCGGCGTTCACGCTGTCCGCATCGTAGTTCGGCGTCTTGCCGCCGCGCAGGATCACGTGGCAGTCCTCGTTGCCGGCCGTCGACACGATCGCCGAGTGGCCGCCCTTGGTCACCGACAGGAAATGGTGCGGCTGCGACGCGGCCTTGATCGCGTCGACCGCGATCTTCACGTTGCCGTCGGTACCGTTCTTGAAGCCGACCGGGCACGACAGCCCCGACGCCAGCTCGCGGTGCACCTGCGACTCGGTCGTGCGCGCGCCGATCGCGCCCCACGAGATCAGGTCGGCGATGTACTGCGGGCTGATCATGTCGAGGTATTCGGTCGCGGCCGGCAGCCCCATCTCGTTGATCTGCAGCAGCAGTTCGCGCGCGGTGCGCAGCCCTTCGTTGATCTTGAAGCTGTTGTCCAGGTGCGGATCGTTGATGAGCCCCTTCCAGCCGACCGTCGTGCGCGGCTTCTCGAAGTACACGCGCATCACGATCTCCAGTTCCCCCTTGAAGCGCTCGCGCTCCTTCACGAGCCGACCCGCATACTCGATCGCCGCCTTCGTATCGTGGATCGAGCACGGCCCGATCACGACGATCAGCCGGTCGTCCATCCCGTGCAGGATGCGGTGCATCGACTGGCGCGAGTTGTAGATCAGCTCGGATGCGGCCTCGGAGCACGCGAATTCGCGGATCAGGTGGGCGGGCGGCGTCAGTTCCTTGAGCTCACGAATGCGGACGTCGTCGGTGTTGTGCGGGGGCATGCTGTTTCTCCTTTTTCCGGGCGCCGTTCGGTCAGTGCGCGTGCGGCAGATTCATCAATTCAAGCGATTCAGTGATTTCGGTCGGGGCCGCGGGATCCGCTGCGGCGGCGACCGGGTGGCGAAGGGCGAAAAAAAACCGCCGGGTTCGCCGGCGGTTTTTTCGGGAATTTCGGTTGCGCTTTACGCGCCATCAACCCTCTCGATCCGCCAGCGGTCTGAGATGCCAAAAAAAGTAAAAATAAAACTTGGCGGACATGACGGAGATTCGGTTCGTCAAAAAAGTTGATTCAGAATTTATACCCCGTCGCCGTGCGGCTGGCAATCGGGGGCGCTCAAAAATGCGGACAATCCGCGCGCTTTTATCAAAATACGCGGATTGTCTGCGTCGCGATGCGGTTATGCCGTACCGCCGACCGTCATCTTGTCGATCCGCAGGGTCGGCTGGCCGACGCCGACCGGCACGCTCTGGCCTTCCTTGCCGCACACGCCGACGCCCGAGTCGAGCGACATGTCGTTGCCGATCATGCTCACGTACTTCAGCGACTCCGGGCCGCTGCCGATCAGCGTCGCACCCTTCACCGGGTAGGTGACCTTGCCGTTCTCGATCATGTATGCCTCGGACGCCGAGAACACGAACTTGCCGTTCGTGATGTCGACCTGGCCGCCGCCGAAGTTCACCGCGTACAGGCCGTTCTTCACCGACGCGATGATTTCCTGCGGATCCTTGTCGCCGTTCAGCATGTACGTGTTGGTCATGCGCGGCATCGGCAGCGCCGCATAGGACTCGCGCCGCGCGTTGCCGGTGACGGGCATCTTCATGAGGCGCGCGTTCAGCGTGTCCTGGATGTAGCCCTTCAGGATGCCGTCCTCGATCAGCGTCGTGCACTGCGTCGGGTTGCCTTCGTCGTCGATGTTCAGTGAGCCGCGGCGATTCGGCAGCGTGCCGTCGTCGACGACGGTCACGCCTTTCGCGGCGACCTGCTCGCCGATCCGGCCGGCGAACGCCGACGAGCCCTTGCGGTTGAAGTCGCCCTCGAGGCCATGGCCGATCGCCTCGTGCAGCAGCACGCCCGGCCAGCCCGGCCCGAGCACGACCGTCATCGCGCCGGCCGGCGCGGGGCGCGCGTCGAGGTTCACGAGCGCCGCGTGCACGGCGTCGTCGACGTAGCGCGACAGCACGTCATCGGTGAAGTAGCCGTAGTCGAAGCGGCCGCCGCCGCCGCCGGAGCCGATCTCGCGGCGGCCGTTCTGTTCGGCGATCACCGTGACCGACACGCGCACGAGCGGCCGGATGTCGGCCGCGAGCGCGCCGTCGCTGCGCGCGACCAGCACGACGTCGTATTCGCCGGCGAGGCCCGCCATCACCTGCGTGACGCGCGGATCGCGGCCGCGCGCCATCTGCTCGATGCGCTCGAGCAGCTTGACCTTGGCGGTCGCGTCGAGCGACGCGAGCGGATCGGACGGCAGGTACAGGTCGCGGCCCGAGATGCCCTTCAGCGACGTCGCCGCCTTGATCTTCTGGCGGCCGCCGCCGGCCGCCGCGATCGCCTTGGTGGCCGCGGCCGCCTGCGCGATGGCTTCCGGCGACAGGTCGTCCGAGTACGCGAACGCGGTGCGGTCGCCCGCGACCGCGCGCACGCCGACGCCCTGGTCGATGCTGAAGCTGCCCGACTTCACGATGCCTTCCTCGAGGCTCCACGCTTCGCTGCGGGTCGCCTGGAAGTACAGGTCCGCGTAGTCGACGCGATGCGTGAAGATGTCGGCGATCGTGCGCGTGAGCAGGCTCTCGTCGAGGCCGTACGGCGTGAGGAGGATGTCCTTCGCCAGCGCGAGATTGCGGATGCCGGGTTCGATGATGTTCATGCGGGTATCGAGGGTTCTCAAAAAGTTGTCGGGTGCGTTCTGGGCAGATGGGTTGGCCGGCCGGCGTTTCAAGCGCCGCGGCGGGTCAGCGGTTCAGGCCAGCACGCGATGCCGCCACGCGGGCAGGCTCTGGCGCACGTCGGCGATGCGCTGCGGATCGAGCACGCCGGTCACGACGCTCGCGCCCTCGTCGCGGACCGCGACGATCTCGCCCCACGGGTCGATCAGCATGCTGTGGCCCCAGGTGCGCCGGCCGTTCTCGTGCTTGCCGCCTTGCGCGGCCGCGAGCACGTAGCACTGGTTTTCGACGGCCCGCGCGCGCAGCAGCATTTCCCAGTGCGCGCGGCCCGTCGTATACGTAAACGCCGACGGCACGACGATCAGCGCGCAGTCGCCCATCCTGCGATACAGCTCCGGAAAGCGCAGATCGTAGCAGACCGACAGGCCGACTCGCCCGAACGGCGCGTCGAACGCGACGACCGTGTCGCCCGCGCGGATCGTGCGGGCCTCGTCGAACGATTCGTCGCCTTTCTCGAAGTTGAACAGGTGGATCTTGTCGTAGCGGGCCGCCTCGCGGCCGTTCGGGTCGAACACGAGCGTCGTGTTCAGCACGCGATCGGGTTCCGGCGCCTTCAGCGGCAGCGTGCCGCCGATCACCCAGATGCCGTGACGATGCGCGGCCTCCGCGAGGAAGCGCTGGATCGGGCCGTCGCGATAGGGTTCGGCGAGCGTGAGCTTGTCGGTGTCGCGGTGGCCCATGAAGCAGAAGTACTCGGGCAGCAGCACGAGGTGTGCGCCGTCGCCAGCCGCTTCAGAGATCAGGCGGCCGGCTTCGGCGAGATTGCGTGCGACGTCCGGCGTGCTCACCATCTGCAGCGCGGCGACCCGAAAGGGTGTGGCGGAACGGGTGTGATCGGTCATCGCTGGATCGGTTGCGTCATAAATGGGGTGCGGCCCGGCACCATCGAGCGATCAATGGCTCGCCGCATCGGCCGGACCGTGATTCATCTTACCCTGATCGCCCCGCACCCGCTCGATGTGCGGATGCGCCCACGAGCCCGTGATCGCGTAGTCGAGCGCGAATGCGTGCGACAGCGTCTCCGACAGCGCGTAGTTCGCAGCCAGCACGCCGACGCCGAGCAGCGGATTGATGATCGCGGCCGCGATTGCCGCCGTGCCGGCGCCGATCTTCGGCGCGACGTGCGCATGCAGGTCCTGCGTCTCGGTGCGGAGGTCGACCGCGCCGCGCACCGTCACGTTCGCGGGCGCCGTCGTCATCGAGAAGTCGTCGGTGCGTGCGATTCCGTTCGAGATCCGGCTGGTGCCCGTGATCTTGTCGAACGGCAGCCCCTTGCCGATCACGTCGCGGAAATTCAGCGTCAGGAAGCGCGCGAGACTCTGCAGGCTCAGCACGCCGAGCAGTTTCGCGGCGCCCGGGTCGACCTTCAGGATCTGGCCGTGTTCCAGGTCGAGCGCGACCTGGCCGCCCAATGACGGCAGATCGACCGCGGTCGGGCCACCGCGCCAGCCGACCTTGCCGGTCACCGTGCCGTGGCCGTCCGCAAGCGTGCGCGGCAGGCCGACGAGGTCGAGCAGCGCGCCCGCGTTGCCGACGTCGAGCTTGAAGTCGAACACGCTGCGGCGCGGCGCATCGTTTTCGTCGATGCCGCGGGCCAGCGCGCGGCGCGACGTGCGCCAGTTGCCGGTCGCCGTCAGCTTCGCGGCCGGGTTCGCCAGCTCGAGCTGGTCGAGCTGCCACACCGGCGCGCCGTCCTCCTCGATGTTGCGCGCGTTGACGACGAGCCGGCCGATGTCGTGATCGTGCGCGACGACCTGGTCGACGATCAGGTCGACCGACGGCATCGGCCGGTCGGTCGGCGTCGGCAGGTTCATCGCGCGGCCGACGAGGTCGTGCTGCGCGCTCTGCGGAATCACGAGCCTCGCGAGCCGCGCGTTCAGCACGCCGGCGCCGTTGTGGCCGCCGCCCGGCACCCACGACAGGTAGCCCGATACCTGGTTCGACGCGATGTTCGCCTGCCACAGCTCGTCGACGTGCGACGCGCCGATGATCACGTTTTCCCAGTTGCGCTTGAGCAGTTTCAGCGTGCCGAAGTGGAGCGCGAAGCGCTTCGGCGTGAAGCTCGCGGCGTCGATGCGTGGGGCGGTCTGCTCCGGTGCGCGCGGCGTGTCGTGCGGCAGGGTGCGGGCCAGCGCGAGCCATGCGTCGGCGTCCAGCTCGTCGACGTCGACGGCGGCGCTCACGCCGTCCTGCGGCAGGTCGGGCATCCGGTGGATGCCCATCGCGCCGCGCACCGCGCGCAGCGGCTGGCCGGGCGTCGCATCGAGCAGGTAGGTCGCGGATACGGGGCCGAGCGTCAGGTCGGCATGTTCGAGGCGCTTGTCGCCCGCCTGCGCGGCCGGCTGCAGCGTGAAGCGGAACGGCATCGGCGTGCCGGCCGGTTTCGCGAACGGCGCCGGGAAATTCAGCGCGACGCCCGTCAGGTCGGAATGCGCGGTGACCGCCGGCAGGCGGCCCGGCGCGCCGCGCACGGCGAGCTGGTACGGCGCGTCGCCGACCACGTGCTCGAGCAGCGCCGCGGCCGTGCCGCGCAGGTTCAGGCCGCGCGCGGCATCGAGCGCGAGCTTGCCGTCGACGTCCACCGCGTACGGGCCGTGCGACTGGAAGTTGCCGTTCGCGCGCACCGGGCCGCCGAGGAAGCGTCCCGACAGGTCGTGCAGCGACGCGCCGGCCTCGGTGAAGCGCACGCTGCCGCGCAGCGCGGACAGCGGCGGCACGCCGTCGGTCGACAGCGTGTTGCCGCCGAACGCGAGTGCGCCCTCGACGTGCGTATGCGGATGCGGAACGTGCTGCGGAATCGTGATCTTGAGCGCGAGCGCGGCGGGTCCCTGCGCATCGATCCGCCGGCCGATATGCCCGCTCATCGTGCCGAGCGAGCTGTTGTCCGCATAGTCGATGAGATCCGCGAGCGGGCCTTGCGCATGGCCGTCGATGATCAGCGGCGACTTCGACGGGTTGCCGAGATCGTCGATCCGGCCGGCGACCTTCGTCAGCGCGACGCGCTTGTAGTGCGCGCGCGCGATGTCGAAGTGCAGCTTGTTCTGCGCGAGCTCGAACACGCCGTCGATCCCGTCGAGCGCCGGCCAGACGCTCGGCGTGCCGTTCGCGAGCTTGCGCGGCGGGTACGGCGTCGGCTCGAAGCGCCCGCCGGTGAACGGCGCGACGATGTGGAACACGCCGGCATCCGGCTCGTGTTCGAAGGGGAATTTCTCGAGCGGGCCGCGGGCGACGATCGACGCGCCCTTGGTCACCTGGCCGTCCTGGAGCGCATGGCCGAGATAGTCGCGCAGGTGCTCGGACATCCCGGTCGGCAGGTAGCGCGGAATGCGTGCCACCGACGCACGCGCGAAATCCGCGCGCAGGTCGAGCGAGCCGCGGCCGTGGCCGGGGTTCGTGTACGAGCCTGACACCGCGATTTCCGCATCGGGGTTGGCGACGAACAGGTCGGGCAACGTCACGTCGACGCGCGCGTGCTTCTCGCCCGGCGCCGGCGTGACCACCCATTTTGCGTTGCCGCGCAGCCGGTCGAAGGTCAGGCGCGGCTCGTCGAACTCGCCGGGCACCGTGACCGCCGCGTTGACCGTGTCGAAGTGCGCGCTGCCGCCGGTTTCGTTCGCGTCGATGCGGCCCCACAAATTCTCGACGCCCGGCCAGCCGGCGCGCGGGTGGCCGCGCGGGGACAGCCCCGGCGGCGGCTCCTGCGCGGCGACGCTGATGCCCTGCAGATCGCCGAGGAAGCGGTAGCGGACGATCGGCGCGGCGCCGGTGCGCCGTTCTTCGTCGGCGAGTTCGGCCCGCGCCGGCTTCGCGCGTTCGACCTCGATGTGATAGTTCGACACCATCCCGCGCGGGTCGAGCTTGATCAGCTCGTTGCGCAGGCGCGCCGGCAGCGGCAGCCCGCGGATGAACTCGCTGAGGATGCCGAGATCGACGCGGTCGCCGACGACGCTCAACAGTTGCCCCTGGTCGGCGGCCGGCACGCGGTAGCGGGCGGTCAGCGTCGACAGCGCGAGCGAACGGGCGAGCGGCGTGCCGTCCGGCAGCGGCGGCTGACCGAGCTCCGCGTTGAAGCGCGTCAGGTGCAGCGTGTAGTCGCGGCCGGCGTTCAGCGTCATGTCCCAGCCGAACCCGACCGTCGGCACGTCGAGGCGCGGCTGGGTCGGCCGCACGCGCAGCACCACGTCGGCGCCCTGCAGGTCGCCGCCCGCGGAGCGCAGGTGTCCGTCCTGGAACGTCGCCCAGATCGCGTTGTCGATCCGGCCCGCGTGGATCGTGAGCGGGATGTCGAGATAGCGGCCGAGCGTCTGCAGGTCGACCGGGCCGGTCGACAGATACGCGTCGCCGGTCCAGTTCGTCGGCTTGCCCATCGGCGCGAGCGGCTTGTGCCGGAAGCGCGCGCGGAAATCGAGCGGGCCGAGCAGCAGCGTGCCGTTCGCGGGCGCCTGCAGCGCGGCCTTGTGCTCGTGGCCGTGGTTGAGCACCGCGAGGCGGATGCCGGACAGCGTGAGCTCCGGTGCGTCGTGCTGCGCGTCGCGCCAGCGCAGCGTGCCGTTGCGCAGCACGATCGCTTCCTGTTTCAGCAGCCACGTGCTGAACGTGTCGTTGCCGCCATGGGTGGTCGCGACGCCGACGCCCGCGACGCTCAGCGAGCCGTCGGCCGCGCGCGCGACGACGAGGTCGGGATGGTCGACGATCAGGCTCGACAGCGCGGGCGACAGCCGCAGCAGCGACATCCACGACAGCGCGGCCGTCGCGTGCGGGACCGACAGCGCGATCTGGCCATCGCGGCCGCGAATGGTGAGGTTGGCGACTTCGACGCCCGGCTGCATGCCGGACCAGTGGGGAGACAGTTTGCCGATCGAAAGCTGCGCGTGGAGCTTGTCGGACACCGCGCGCTCGATGCGCGGACGGAATTCGTCGATGCGCGGCAGCAGTACGTAGCGCAGCCCGAGGAACGCGCCGGACGCAACGAAGTAGGTGCCGATCCCGACTGCCAGCGTCACCCTGAACACGCGGCGCAGGACCGGATGATCGTGCTTCGGAGGTCCCGCTTCGGGCGCAGCTAAGGCGGATTCCTGACGGTCGGACATGCGGCGGAAGGGCGGCGATATGGTAGTTTTGCAGACTGACGTTGAAATGTATCACACGGGTTCGTGCCGGCGGCCGTTGCGGCAGCACGGCACGGGCTTTCCGGCGCGCGGTTTTCGCGGCGGCGCACCCGCGTCGCGACACCGCGCCGAATCCAAGGGGCCTGTCGGCAGCGGGGCGCGCACGCGTTGTCCCGCGGCGGCGGGCCTTACCGCCAGGCCCGCTTTTCGATGACCGACGCTTCCGCCCTGATCAGCCCGTCCTACTCCCGCTACCTCGCCCGCGCGGCCGCCGCGCGTCCCGCGCTGTCCGACCAGATCGCCGCATGGGCCGCCGCGCCGCTTTCCCGCGCGCAGCTCGACGCGCGCCTGACCGAGCTGCTCGCGCCGCTGGCCGGCACGGCCGCGCCGAGCGACGAGCAACTGAAGCGCGCGCTGCGGCAGTTGCGTGTCGAGGTGTTCGGCGCGGTCGCGGAGCGCGACCTGCGCGGTTTCGCGGACGTCGCCGAGGTGACGGGCGCGATGACGGATCTCGCCGAAGTGGCCGTGCAACGTTCGCTCGCGCTGCTGTCGGCCGAGCTCGAGGCGATGTACGGCGAGCCGCGCGGCGCCGACGGTCAGCGCGTCGTGCTGGGCGTGGTCGGGATGGGCAAGCTCGGCGGCCGCGAGCTCAACGTGTCGTCCGACATCGACCTGATCTTCGTCTACGAGGACGACGGCGAGACGGCCGGCGGCACGCGCTCGCCGTTGTCCACCCAGGAATACTTCACGCGCCTTGGCCGGCGCCTGATCGGCGTGCTGTCCGAGGTCACGGCAGACGGCTACGTGTTTCGCGTCGACATGCGGCTGCGCCCGAACGGCGATTCGGGGCCGCTCGTCTGCAGCCTCGGGATGCTCGAGGAATATTTCTACGTGCAGGGGCGCGAATGGGAGCGCTACGCGTGGATCAAGGGGCGGCTCGTGTCGGAAGGCGACAGCGATGCGGCGCGGCGCCTGGAGGCGCAGCTCGAATCGATCGTCAAGCCGTTCGTGTACCGCCGCTATCTCGACTTCGGCGTGATCGGCGCGATCCGTTCGCTGCACCAGCAGATTCGCCACGAAGCCGCGCGCCGCGCGTCGATGCGGCCCGACAAGGCCGACGACATCAAGCTCGGGCGCGGCGGGATCCGCGAGATCGAATTCAGCGCGCAGGTGTTCCAGCTGATCCGCGGCGGCCAGGATGCGGAATTCCGCGTGCGGCCGACGCTCGCGGTGCTGCGCCATGCGCAGGCGCGCGGGCTGATCGGCGAGGACGTGCGCGAGCGGCTGACCGACGCGTACAACTTCCTGCGCACGCTCGAGCACCGGCTCCAGTACCGCGACGACGCGCAGACGCACGCGATGCCGGTCGATCCGGACGAGCGCGCGACGCTGGCCGCGTCGCTGGGCTTTGCCGACTACGCGGCGCTGATGAAGGTGCTCGACGGCTACCGGACGTTCGTCGAGGCGCAGTTCGACCAGATCTTTGCCGACAAGGTGAGCGGCGGCCCCTGCGCGGCGGGCGAGGACACGGCCGCCACGTGGATCTGGAGCGGGGCGCTCGCCGACGACGGCGAAGACGACGCGTTGCTCGCGCGCCTCGACGGCCTGGGCTTCACCGATCCGGCGGCCGTGCTCGCGCGGCTGCGCGCGATCTGGCAGTCGTCGCGCTACGCGGGCCTGCCGGAAAAGAGCCGGCAACGCTTCGACAGCGTCGCGCAGCGCGCGCTCGAGGCCGCGCCGGGGATCGACGCCGCGCGCCGCGACGACACCATCGTGCGGCTGTTCGACCTGCTCGAGACGGTCAGCCGGCGCGGCGTCTATCTCGCGCTCCTGACCGAGTATCCGGCCGCGCTCGACCGCGTGCTGTCGGTGCTCGGCGCGACGCGCTGGGGCGGCGGCTACCTGATCCGCCATCCGCAGCTGCTCGACGAACTGCTCGACGACGAAGCGATCGCGAGCCCGTTCGACTGGCCCGCGTTCAAGGACGCATTGCGTGCGCGCCTCGCGGCCGCCGACGGCCCCGAGCAGCAGATGGACCTGCTGCGGCACGCGCAGCACGCGGAGGTGTTCCGCATCCTGCTGATCGATCTGGCGGGCCAGCTGTCGGTCGAGCACGTGAGCGACCGCCTGTCCGAGCTCGCCGACGCGGTGCTCGACGTGACGATCGAAGTGGTCTGGTCGCAGCTCGCGAAGCGCCATCGCGACGTGCCGAAGTTCGCGGTGATCGCGTACGGCAAGCTCGGCGGCAAGGAGCTCGGCTACGCATCGGATCTCGACCTGATCTTCCTGTACGACGACCCTGACGAGCGCTCGGCGGACGTCTACACGACGTTCACGCGACGGCTGATCACGTGGCTCACGACCGCGACCGGCGCGGGCGCGCTGTTCGACATCGACCTGCGGCTGCGGCCGAACGGCGAGGCCGGGCTGCTCGTGACCGATCTCGACGCGTTCCGCCGCTACCAGCTGCGCGAAGGCGACGCGGCGAACACCGCATGGGTGTGGGAACACCAGGCGTTGACGCGCGCCCGCTACAGCGCGGGCGACATGCAGATCGGCGCGGACTTCGAGGCGATCCGCCAGCAGGTGCTGACGACGGCGCGTGACGGGGCGGTGCTCGCGAAGGAAATCGTCGACATGCGCGGCAAGGTGTTCGCCGGCCACCCGAACCAGACCGAGCTGTTCGACCTGAAGCACGATCGCGGCGGCATGGTCGACATCGAGTTCATCGTCCAGTACTGGGTGCTGCTGCATGCGTCGAGCGATGCCGAGCTGATCCGCAACACCGGCAACATCGCGCTGCTGCGCGAGGTTGCGCGATTCGGGCTGATGGGCGAGGACGAAGCCGAGCGCGTCGGCGCCGCGTACCGCAAGTATCGGAAGCTGCAGCACAAGCTGCGGCTCGACGGAATGGAGAAGGCGCGGGTCGATCCGGCGCTGGTGGCCGACGAGCGGGCGGCCGTGACGGCGCTGTGGGAGCGCGTCTTCGGCGCGGTCGAAACGGACGTTTGAGTCTGGCGTTCGAATCGAACGTTCGACTCATCGGGGCGGGCGGGCACGATCGGGCGGCCGCGGCCGTCCGTCAAGAAAAGACCGGCGCATGCGCCGGTCTTCGTACATTCGGCCGACGGTTGCCTGCGTCAGGCCGCCAGCATTTCCTTCGCGTGCTTGCGCGTCGTTGCCGTGATCTCGAGCCCGCCGAGCATCCGGGCGACTTCCTCGACCCGGCTCGCCTTGTCGAGCGGGACGACCGACGAGACGGTGCCGCCGCGGTCGTCGGCGCCCTTCGCGACCTGGAAGTGATGGTCGCCGCGCGCGGCAACCTGCGGCAGGTGCGTCACGCACAGCACCTGGCGGTCGCGCCCGAGCTGGTGCAGCAGGCGCCCGACCACTTCGGCGACGCCGCCGCCGATCCCCGTGTCGACTTCGTCGAAAATCAGCGTCGGTGTCGGGCTGGCCGCGCTCGCGATTACCGCGAGCGCAAGGCTGATCCGTGCGAGTTCGCCGCCCGACGCGACTTTCGCGAGCGGCCGCAGCGGCACGCCGGGGTGCCCGGCGACCCGGAATTCGACCTGCTCGAGCCCGTGCGGGCCACCGTCGGCGAGCGGCACGAGCGCGACTTCGAAGCTGCCGCCCGCCATCGACAGTTCCTGCATGCCGGCCGTGACGGCCGTGCCGAGTGCCTTCGCGGCCTGCGTGCGTGCCTTCGACAGGTGTTTCGCGTCGGCGAGATAGGCTTCCCATGCCTTCGCCTGCGCGGCTTCGAGCGCGCCGAGATCGGCGGCCGCGTCGAGCGCGGCGAGCTGCGCTCGGCGTGCCGCATGTTCTTCATGCAGCGTGTCGGGCGGCAGCCGGAACTTGCGGGCGGTCGAGTGCAGCGCGTCGAGGCGCGTTTCGACCTGCGCGAGCCGGGCCGGGTCGAGATCGAGCCGCTGCGCGTAGTGCGACAGCGAATAGACGGCTTCCTGCAGCTGGATCTCGGCCGGTTCGAGCGACGCGAGCGCGTCGCCGAGCCCCGTGTCGTAGTCGGCCAGGCTGCGCAGCTTCGACACGATCGCACCGAGTTGCGGGAGCATCGCGTCATCGGCCTCGGACAGCGCGTTGAGCGCGCCCTGCACGCCGGCGATCAGGTTCGCCGAATGCGACAGGCGCTTGTGCTCGCTGCCGACTTCGTCCCATTCGCCCGGCTGCGGCGCGAGCTTGTCGAGCTCGGCGAGCTGCCAGGCGAGCTTCTCGCGTTCGAGCTGCAGTTCGCGCTCATGCGCTTTCGCGGCTTCGATCGCCTGCGTCGCGTCGCGCCAGACTCGCCACGCGCGTGCGACGTTCGCGGCATCGGCGACGAGCCCCGCGTGCGTGTCGAACAGCTCGCGCTGCGCGTCGGGCCGCATCAGCAACTGGTGCGCGTGCTGGCCATGGATGTCGACCAGCATTTCGCCGAGCTCGCGCAGCTGCGCGAGCGTCGCGCTGGTGCCGTTGATGAACGCGCGCGAGCGGCCGTTCGCGTCGATCACGCGGCGCAGCATCACGGTGTCCTCCGCGTCGAACGCATGTTCGTCGAGCCAGCGCGCGACGCGGTCGTGCGGCGTGAATTCGGCGGTGATGTCGGCGCGGCCGCAGCCGGCGCGCACGACGCTCGCATCGGCGCGTTCGCCGAGTGCGAGGGCCAGCGCGTCGATCAGGATCGATTTGCCGGCGCCGGTTTCGCCGGAAAAGACGGTAAAGCCGCTGTCGAATTCGAGATCGAGCGCGGCGACGATGACGAAGTCGCGAATCGAGAGGTGGCGGAGCATGGTGTCGGGCGTTGGTGCGTCAGGACGCCTTGTCGTCTTCGTTCGATGCGTGCTCGTTCCAGTGCAGCTTCTTGCGCAGCGTCGCGTAGTAGCTGTAGCCGACCGGGTGCAGGAACGGCACCGTGTGCTTCGAGCGGCGCACCTCGATCGTGTCGTTCAACTCGAGCGCGGTGAACGACTGCATGTCGAAGTTCACGTTGACGTCGCGGCCGGCGACGATCTGGATCGCGATCTTCGAATCGTCGGGCAGCACGATCGGCCGGTTCGACAGCGCGTGCGGCGCGATCGGCACGAGCACGATGCCCTGGAGCTGCGGATGCAGGATCGGGCCGGCCGACGACAGCGCGTACGCGGTCGAGCCGGTCGGCGTGGCGACGATCAGGCCGTCCGAACGCTGGTTGTACATGTACCGGCCGTCGACCGACGCGCGCAGCTCGACCATCCCGGAAAAGCCGCTGCGGTTCACGACGACGTCGTTGAACGCGAGCGCGTGGTAGATCGGTTCGCCGTCGCGCACGATGCGGGCCTCGAGCAGCGAGCGCTCCTCGCGCTCGAACTTGCCCGACAGGATCACCGGGACGCGCGCCTGCATGTCGGCCGCCGCGATGTCGGTGATGAAGCCGAGCCGCCCGTGGTTGATCCCGATCAGCGGCGTCTTGTACGGCGCGAGCTGGCGGCCGATGCCGAGCATCGTGCCGTCGCCGCCGAGCACGACCGCCACGTCCGCGCGCGCCCCGATTTCCGCCGGGGTGAGCGCCGGATAGCCGGAGATGCCGATCTCGCGCGCGGTGTCGGCTTCGAACACGACCTCGAAGCCGAGCTTCGCGATGCAGCCAGCCAGCGTGGCGAGCGGCTCGGCGATGCCGGGCGTGTTGCTCCGGCCGACGAGCGCGACAGTGTTGAACTGATTACCGGTTTTCATGCCGGCATTACACCATAGCTCGTTGACGAAAAGAACCGGCTGTGCGCGGACGGGGCCGGATCGGTCAGCCCGCGCGACAGTGGCCGCGGCCACTCGCCGCGGTCGCGCGGTTGCGCTAAAATTTTCCACCATGCTAGATCCTCGCGCACGAACCCTCCTGAAAACCCTGATCGAACGGTATATCGCCGACGGTCAGCCGGTCGGCTCGCGCACGTTGTCCCGTTATTCCGGGCTCGAGCTGAGCCCGGCAACGATCCGCAACGTGATGTCCGACCTGGAGGAGCTCGGCCTCGTGTCGAGCCCGCACACGTCGGCCGGCCGCGTGCCGACGCCGCGCGGCTATCGCCTGTTCGTCGACACGATGCTGACGGTCGAGGCGCCGATCGACGCCGAGGCCGTCGCGCGCCAGGTACAGAACACGCTGCAGGCCGGCGAGCCGCAGCAGCGGGTCGTGGCGGCCGCGGCGAGCGTGCTGTCGAACCTGTCGCAGTTCGCGGGTGTCGTGCTGACGCCGCGCCGCAGCCACGTGTTCAAGCAGATCGAGTTCATGCGGCTGTCGGACAAGCGGATCCTGCTGATCATCGTCACGCCCGAGGGCGACGTGCAGAACCGGATGCTCGCGACGCCGCGCGACTATTCGCCGTCGCAGCTCACCGAGGCGTCCAACTACATCAATGCGCATTTCGCCGGGCTGTCGTTCGACGAGGTGCGCCGCCGCCTGCGCGACGAGATCGACCAGTTGCGCGGCGACATGACCACGCTGATGCATGCAGCCGTGACGGCCAGCACCGAGGTGCCCGACACCGAGGACACCGTGCTGATTTCCGGCGAGCGCAACCTGCTCGAAGTGGCGGACCTGTCGTCCGACATGGCGCGGCTGCGCAAGCTGTTCGACGTGTTCGACCAAAAGACGGGCCTCCTGCAATTGCTCGACGTGTCGAGCCACGCCCAGGGCGTGCAGATCTTCATCGGCGGCGAATCGACGCTCGTGCCGATCGAGGAAATGAGCGTCGTGACCGCACCCTACGAGGTGAACGGCCAGATCGTCGGCACGCTCGGCGTGATCGGCCCGACCCGCATGGCGTACAACCGCGTGATCCCGATCGTCGACATCACCGCGCGGCTGCTGTCGCTCACGCTGAGCCAGCAGTAACCTGAACCGACACCGTCCCGCCATCGTGCCGCGGCGGCGCGCGCGCCACCAGTCGGCCGAACGGCCAGCCGACCCGAGCGAGGCGGCCCGCTATAATTGAGGGCCGTCCGACTGCGTGCCGCGAGCACGTTCCTGCCCATGCGTTTCGATCTTGAGCCGCCTTCGAGCGTCGCGGCTGCCCATCGCATCGGCGTGCTGCTGATCAATCTCGGCACGCCCGACGCCCCGACGCCGCGCGCGGTGCGGCGCTATCTGGCCGAGTTCCTGTCGGACCCCCGCGTCGTCGAAATCCCGCAGGCCGTCTGGCAAGTGCTGCTGCGCACGCTGATCCTGCCGCTGCGCGGCCGCGCGTCCGCGAAGAAATACGCGGCCGTCTGGATGCCCGAAGGCTCGCCGCTGCGCGTATACACCGAGCGCCAGACCGAAGGCGTGCGCCACCTGCTCGCCTCGAACGGCTATCAGGTGACGGTCGACTACGCGATGCGCTACGGCAGCCCGAGCATTGCGCAGGCGCTCGCGCAGTTCAAGCGCGCGGGCGTCGAGCGCGTGCTGCTGATGCCGATGTATCCGCAATACTCGGCGTCCACCACCGCGACGGCATTCGATGCCGCGTTCGCCGCGCTCGCGCGGATGCGCAACCAGCCGGAAGTGCGCACGGTGCGGCAGTATGCCGACCATCCGGCCTACATCCACGCGCTTGCCGAACAGGTGCGCCAGTACTGGGCGCAGCACGGCCGGCCCGACTTCGCGGCCGGCGACAAACTCGTGCTGAGTTTTCACGGCGTGCCGAAACGCACGCTCGACCTGGGCGACCCCTATCACGACCAGTGCCAGCAGACGGGCGCGCTGCTGATGGCCGTGCTCGGGCTGTCGACGCTCGAATGCCGCGTAACGTTCCAGTCGCGCTTCGGCAAGGCCGAGTGGCTGCAGCCGTACACGGCGCCGACACTGCGCGAGCTCGGCGAGGCCGGCGTGCGGCGGGCCGATGTGTTCTGTCCCGGTTTTACGGCCGATTGTCTGGAGACGATCGAGGAGATCGGGATGGAGGTGCGCGACGAGTTCATCGCGGGCGGCGGCCAGACGTTCCACCGGATTCCGTGCCTGAACGGCGCGTCCGCGTGGATCGGCGCGGTGGGCGAGATCGTCGCCGAGAATCTGCAGGGCTGGCCGGTGAAGGTCGTGCAGCCCGAAACGGTGAGTTGAACGCGATGAACTACAGGATTTCGACGGAACCCGGCGCGAAGCTGCGCATCGACAAATGGCTATGGGCCGCCCGCTTCTTCAAGACGCGCTCGCTCGCGTCCGACGCGGCCGACAAGGGCCACGTGAAGATCAACGGCGCGGCGGTCAAGCCGGCGAAGGACGTGCGCGTCGGCGACGAGGTCGAGATTGCGATCGATGGTGTCGTCTGGCACATTGCCGTGCTGGGCATTTGCGACGTGCGCGGGCCCGCGAGCATCGCGCAGACGCTTTACGAGGAAACGGAAGCGGGGCGCGTCGCGCGGCTCGCCGAACTGGAACGGCGCCGCACCTATCGCGAGCCGGCGGCGGAACTGCACGGCCGGCCGACCAAGCGCGACCGGCGCATCATCGACAGATTTTCTGGTGGGAGCTGAACATCTGGTCGAACGTCGCCCGCGCGCTTCCGTATTCGGTCGTGCGGTCGGTGACGGCTCCGGACAGGCAGATGGTGGTGGTGCCGGCAATCAGTACCAGCGCGACCACCGATATGGCAAAGGTCAGTTTCACGGTACTCGCCTCGATGGGACGGTGAATGCAGCGCCAGGTGGATGTCAGGCGGCGGTAAGCTAGGGTAAACACGCTTTTTCGACGCTTGAATGGAGTGTAGTGCAGCCCCCTGTGCCGAGCTAGTACTTGCCTGGTAAGCGTTGTTACCGGCCGTTTCGTCCGATCTGGCGACAAATGCGCGCAATCGGGCGGCGCGCGGTGCGCTTGTTTCGCGGCATTGGCGAATGCCGGCGAATAGCCCTCTTGAAATCGCAGTTTTCGCCCTTATTTGCACCAACAATGTGCGGTGCCGCCGGCATACGGTCCGACGGTTGCCGATTTGGCTTCAACCTCTAATCGACTTTCAGCGACATGGAAAACACGCAAGAGAACCCGGCTACCCAATCGGCCGAAGACATCGGCAGCGAGAAGCAGGCGGCGCAAGGCGCTGCTCCCGCCGCCGAAGCCGCCGACGCGGCGCTCGCGGAGGCTCAAGCCAAGGTCGCCGAGCTGCAGGAGAGCTTCCTCCGGGCGAAGGCCGAGACCGAGAACGTCCGCCGCCGCGCGCAGGAAGACGTCTCGAAGGCGCACAAGTTTGCGATCGAGGGCTTCGCGGAGCACCTGCTGCCCGTGCTGGACAGCCTCGAGGCCGCCGTCAGCGACACGTCCGGCGACATCACGAAGGTGCGCGAAGGTGTCGAACTGACGCTGCGCCAGCTGACGAGCGCGCTCGAGAAGGGTCGCGTCGTCGCGATCAACCCGGTCGGCGAGAAGTTCGATCCGCACCAGCACCAGGCTATTTCGATGGTGCCGGCCGAGCAGGAGCCGAACACTGTCGTGAGCGTCCTGCAAAAGGGCTACACGATTGCCGACCGCGTGCTGCGCCCGGCGCTTGTCACGGTCGCCCAGCCGAAGTAAGGCTGCCGCGATGGTTCCCGCCGGCGTCGACGCGGCCGCGTTCGAAGCGTTCGGCATGCAGGCGCTGGCGCCCGACGCGTTCGACGCCGGCATCGCCGGCGCCGGCGATGCGCTCGCCGTGGTGTTCTTCTGGGGCGTCGACTGCTTCAACTGCGAGATCGCGAAGAAGGCGATGCTCGCCCAGCCGGACGCGATCCGCGCGCTGGACCTGAAGTGGTTCCATTGCAACGTGTACGAACACCATGAGCTGGGGCACCGCTTCGGCCTGCACGGCGTGCCGACGTGGTTCTTCTTCCACCGTGGCAAGCGGCTCGGCCGCGCGACCGGCTGGCATGGCCTCGCCCAGTTCCAGGCGGCGGTGTCGGCGGCGCGCGCGAAGACCGCCGGGGCGGCCGGCGCGCCGGCGGGCCGCGATCGCGGCCCGCACGATCCGGCTATCGGCGGCGATTGAAAAAATTTAATATCCGCATCGCTTGGCGGGTCTTGAAAACGGATCGGCCGGACGCATTTCGGGAACAGAGTTGAATTCTGGCGCGCGAAGCCACCCAAAAACGCGGGGTTTCGCGCAGCAAACAAGCATTTCTGGAGATTAGGAAAATGGGAAAGATCATCGGTATTGACCTCGGCACCACGAACTCGTGCGTCGCCATCATGGAAGGCAACCAGGTCAAGGTCATCGAGAACTCGGAAGGCACGCGCACGACGCCGTCGATCATCGCCTACATGGACGATAACGAAGTGCTCGTCGGCGCGCCGGCCAAGCGTCAGTCCGTGACCAACCCGAAGAACACGCTGTTCGCGGTGAAGCGCCTGATTGGCCGCCGCTTCGAAGAGAAGGAAGTCCAGAAGGACATCGGCCTGATGCCTTACGCGATCATCAAGGCCGACAACGGCGACGCCTGGGTCGAAGCGCACGGCGAGAAGCTCGCGCCGCCGCAGGTTTCGGCGGAAGTGCTGCGCAAGATGAAGAAGACGGCCGAAGACTACCTCGGCGAGCCGGTCACGGAAGCCGTGATCACGGTGCCGGCGTACTTCAACGACAGCCAGCGTCAGGCGACCAAGGACGCCGGCCGCATCGCGGGCCTCGAAGTCAAGCGGATCATCAACGAGCCGACCGCGGCTGCGCTCGCATTCGGCCTCGACAAGGCCGAGAAGGGCGACCGCAAGATCGCCGTGTATGACCTCGGCGGCGGCACGTTCGACGTGTCGATCATCGAGATCGCGGACGTCGACGGCGAAATGCAGTTCGAAGTGCTGTCGACCAACGGCGACACGTTCCTCGGCGGCGAGGACTTCGACCAGCGCATCATCGATTACATCATCGGCGAGTTCAAGAAGGAGCAGGGCGTCGACCTGTCGAAGGACGTGCTCGCGCTGCAACGCCTGAAGGAAGCCGCTGAAAAGGCGAAGATCGAGCTGTCGTCGAGCCAGCAGACCGAAATCAACCTGCCGTACATCACGGCCGACGCATCGGGTCCGAAGCACTTGAACCTGAAGATCACCCGCGCGAAGCTGGAAGCGCTGGTCGAGGATCTCGTCGAGCGCACGATCGAACCGTGCCGCATCGCGATCAAGGACGCCGGCGTCAAGGTGTCGGACATCGACGACGTGATCCTGGTCGGCGGCCAGACCCGCATGCCGAAGGTGCAGGAGAAGGTGAAGGAGTTCTTCGGCAAGGATCCGCGCCGTGACGTGAACCCGGACGAAGCCGTCGCAGTTGGCGCGGCGATCCAGGGCCAGGTCCTGTCGGGCGACCGCAAGGACGTGCTGCTGCTCGACGTGACCCCGCTGTCGCTCGGTATCGAGACGCTCGGCGGTGTGATGACGAAGATGATCAACAAGAACACGACGATCCCGACGAAGCACGCACAGGTGTATTCGACGGCGGACGACAACCAGTCGGCCGTGACGATCAAGGTGTTCCAGGGCGAACGCGAGATGGCGGCAGGCAACAAGCTGCTCGGCGAGTTCAACCTCGAAGGCATCCCGCCGTCGCCGCGCGGCGTGCCGCAGATCGAAGTGACCTTCGACATCGACGCGAACGGCATCCTGCACGTCGGCGCGAAGGACAAGGCGACCGGCAAGGAAAACAAGATCACGATCAAGGCGAACTCGGGCCTGTCCGACGCTGAAATCGACCAGATGATCAAGGACGCGGAAGCGAACGCAGCGGAAGACCACAAGCTGCGCGAGCTGGCCGATTCGCGCAACCAGGGCGACGCGCTGGTCCACAGCACGAAGAAGGCGCTCACCGAGTACGGCGACAAGCTGGACGCGGGCGAGAAGGAAAAGATCGAAGCGTCGCTGAAGTCGCTCGAGGAAGTCCTGAAGGACACGTCGGCCGACAAGGCGGCGATCGACGCGAAGGTCGAGGAGCTCGGTCAGGTGTCGCAGAAGCTCGGCGAAAAGATGTATGCCGACATGCAGGCGCAGCAGGCGGGCGGCGCGGCGGGTGCAGCGGAAGGCGCGGCCCACGCGGGCGGTGCGCAGCAGGCTGCCGACGACGTCGTCGACGCCGAGTTCAAGGAAGTGAAGAAGGACTAAGCCGGGTTGCCATGGCACCGCACGCCGCGCGCGAGTTGCGCGCGGCGCGGCTGAACAGCGGTCTGTCTTTCCTTCCGGATGGCCGGATCGACTCCACGCCTGGCGGGCTTCGCGGCCCTCCGGGCACATTTGTTTTTTGGCGGGTGCTGCGCGAGCCGTCCGCGGACGGCGCAGCGCCAGACGAGTCGAGAGACTTTACTGCGGGCGAAAGGAGCCGCCGCGCGTGTGACGCGCGACGGCACAGTGAATCGATATGGCGAAACGGGATTACTACGAGGTTCTGGGCGTCGCAAAGAATGCGAGCGACGACGAAATCAAGAAGGCGTATCGCAAGCTTGCGATGAAGTATCACCCTGACCGCAATCCGGACAGCAAGGATGCGGAAGAGCATTTCAAGGAAGCGAAGGAAGCCTATGAGATGCTGTCGGACGACCAGAAGCGCGCGGCGTACGACCAGTACGGCCACGCAGGCGTCGATCCGAACATGGGCGGTGCGGGCGCACAGGGTTTCGGCGGCTTCGCGGATGCGTTCGGCGACATCTTCGGCGACATCTTCGGGCAGGCCGCGGGCGGTGCCGCGCGCGGCGGCCGCGGCGGTCCGCAGGTGTACCGCGGCGCCGACCTGCGCTACAGCATGGAAATCACGCTCGAGCAGGCCGCGCACGGCTACGACACGCAAATCCGCGTGCCGAGCTGGGTATCGTGCGAAGTCTGTCACGGGTCGGGCGCGAAGCCCGGCACGAAGCCGGAAACCTGCCCGACCTGTCACGGCCAGGGCACGGTGCGCATGTCGCAGGGTTTCTTCAGCATCCAGCAGACCTGCCCGAAGTGCCATGGCACCGGCACCTACATCCCCGAACCGTGCGCGCACTGCCACGGGTCGGGCAAGGTGAAGGAAACCAAGACGCTCGAAGTGAAGATCCCGGCCGGCATCGACGACGGGATGCGGATCCGCTCGGCCGGCAACGGCGAGCCGGGCATCAACGGCGGGCCGCCGGGCGACCTGTACGTCGAGATCCACATCAAGCCGCACTCGGTGTTCGAGCGCGACGGCGACGATCTCCATTGCCAGATGCCGATCCCGTTCACGACCGCCGCGCTCGGCGGCGAGATCGAGGTACCGACGCTGGCCGGCCGTGCGTCGTTCCCGGTGCCGGAAGGCACGCAGTCGGGCAAGACGTTCCGTCTGCGCGGCAAGGGGATCAAGGGTCTGCGTTCGAGCATCGCGGGCGATCTGTACGTGCACGTGCAGGTCGAGACGCCCGTGAAGCTGACCGACCAGCAGCGCGACCTGCTCAAGCAGTTCGAGAAGTCGCTGGCCGAGGGCGGTGCGCGTCACAGCCCGCAGAGCAAGAGCTGGTTCGACCGGGTGAAGAGCTTCTTCGAGTAACGGCATGACTGAAGGCAACGAGAGCGCGTCCTTCGCGCTCTTGGACGATTGCGACTCGACCGCGTCCGCGCGGTCGAGTCGTTTGTATTCCGGTTTCGTGCGCGAACGCGTGTGCACGGATCCGGCACGGCTTGACGAACTCGATGCGGCGGTGGCGCAGGATCTGCGCGACGGGCTGCATGCGGTCGTCGTCGGCGATTACGAATTCGGACGCAATCTGGAAAGAGCGCAGCCGGGCCATGCCCCGCTGCGCTTTTTGCTGTATGCGCGCTGCGAGCACCTGTCGCGCGACGAAGTCGACGCATGGCTCGCACGGCAGGACGGCGGCGGGCCGCCGTCGATCGCGGGCGTCGCGCATGTCGCGAAGAGCGTGTCGCGCGATGCGTTCGACGCGGCGATCGCCGCGGTGCACGACGCATTGCGCGTGGGCGATTCGTACCAGATCAACTACACGTACCGGCTGAATTTCGACGTGTTCGGCACGCCGCTTGCGCTGTACCGGCGGCTTCGCGCACGTCAACCCGTGCGTTACGGCGCGCTGATCGCGCTGCCCGACGGCGCATGGGTCGTGTCGTGCTCGCCGGAGCTGTTCGTCGAGAAGCACGGCGACGTGCTGCGCGCGCGCCCGATGAAAGGCACCGCGCCGCGCTCGGCCGATCCGCGCGACGACACGGCGGCCGCCGCGTTTCTCGCGAACGATCCGAAGAACCGCGCGGAAAACGTGATGATCGTCGACCTGCTGCGCAACGACGTGTCGCGGATCGCGCGTACGGGCACGGTCAGGGTGCCGGCGCTGTTCTCGGTCGAGCCGTATGCATCGGTGTGGCAGATGACGTCGACGGTCGAGGCCGGCTGGCGCGACGGCACCACGTTTGCCCAGATGCTGCGCGCGCTGTTTCCGTGCGGATCGATCACCGGTGCGCCGAAGCACAAGACGATGGAACTGATCGACGCGATCGAGTCGACGCCGCGCGGGCTTTATACGGGCGCGATCGGCTGGCTCGATGCGCGAAAGGAAGGCCCTTCGACGGGCGATGCGGCACCCGACGATGCGGCCGGCTGCGGCGATTTCTGCCTGTCGGTCGCGATCCGGACGCTGACGCTCGATGCGGTCGGTGTCGATGCTGCCGCAACGATCGACACGCGTGAAGCGGCAGCGGCCGCTGGCGGCCGGCGGCGCGGCACGATGGGTGTCGGCGCGGGCATCGTGCTCGACAGCGTCGCCGCCGATGAATATGCGGAGTGCGAATTGAAAGCGCGATTCCTGACCGATGCCGATCCCGGCTTCCAGTTGTTCGAAACCACCGCCGCGACGCGTGCGGACGGCATCCGGCATCTCGAGCGACATCTTGCGCGGCTGCAGCGCAGCGCCGATGCGTTCGGCTTCCGCCTCGACCCCGATGCATTGCGTCGCGAGATCGACGCGCGCTGCGCGGCGCTCGACGGCGACGGCCCGTACCGGATGAAGCTCGCACTCGCGAAGGACGGCACGGTCGACATCACGGCCGCGGCGCTGAAGCCGTTGCCCGCGGGGCCGGTCGGCGTGATGCTCGCATCCGCGCACGGCTTTGCGCCGACCCGCACGGACGATGCGCTGCTGCTGCACAAGACGACGCGCCGCGCCGAATACGACCGTGCGTGGCAGGCGGCGGAAGTGCTCGGCGGCTTCGACATGCTGTTCGTCAACGAGCGCGGCGAGGTGACGGAAGGCGGGCGCTCGAACCTCTTCGTGAAGCTCGATGGCGTGTGGGTGACGCCGCCGTTGTCGTGCGGCGTGCTGCCGGGCTTGATGCGCGGTGTGCTGCTCGACGATCGCGCGTTCGGCGCGGTGGAGCGTGTCGTCACGTGCGATGACCTTGCGCGTGCGGAAGCGCTGCTGCTGACCAATGCATTGCGCGGCGCGCTCGACGCGGTATTGAAGTGACGCAATGAGGGTTCGGGCCGCGCCCGAAGCGTGGGTGCCGTTCACGTTCGACAACACGGCATCCCAGGAAAAAGCGCGGCGCCCTGCAAAGAGCGCCGCGCTTTTTCGTATCCGGAAGGCGCCGGCGAACGAGCCGCCGGCCGCGCGTCAGAACGAATGTTCCGGACCGGGGAACGAACCGTCCTTCACCGCGCTCACATAGGCCTCGACAGCTGCCTGGATGTTCGGTTGGCCCTGCATGAAATCCTTCACGAAGCGCGGGCGCTTGCCGGGGAAGATGCCGAGCATGTCGTGCAGCACGAGCACCTGGCCCGAGCAGTCGGCGCCCGCGCCGATGCCGATCGTCGGAACCCGCAGCATCTGCGTGACCTCGGATCCGATCAGGGTCGGTACGGCCTCGAGCAGGACGACCTGTGCGCCGGCCGCCTCGACCGCGCGCGCGTCGCGCAGCAGTTGCGCGGCGCCGGCCTCGGTCTTGCCCTGTACCTTGAAGCCGCCGAACGCGTGCACCGACTGGGGCGTGAGGCCGACATGCGCGCACACGGGCACCGCGCGTTCGACGAGGAAGCGGATCGTTTCGGCGAGCCATTCGCCGCCTTCGAGCTTGATCATCTGCGCACCGGCGCGCATCAGCTTGACGGCGCTCGCGAATGCCTCGGCCGGCGTGCCGTACGTGCCGAACGGCAGATCGGCCATGATCAGCGCGCGCGGCTGCACGCGCGCGACGCATGCGGTGTGGTATGCGATGTCGTCGAGCGATACGGGAAGCGTGGTCGTGTGGCCCTGCAGCACGTTGCCGAGCGAGTCGCCGATCAGCAGCACGTCGACGCCCGAGCGATCGAGCAGCGACGCAAAGCTCGCGTCGTAGCAGGTGAGCATCGCGATCTTCTCGTTGGCCTCGCGCATTGCCTGCAGCTTGGGCACCGTGACGGCAGGCCGGCTCGATTCCTGGAGATAGGTCATGGGAAATCCGGTTCGATGGGGGGGAACGACAGGCGAGGACGCGTCAGCGCGCCGTCTCGCCCTTGACGAAGAATTCCTTGCGGCCGCGCATCGTGTCGATGCGCTCGATCAGCAGCGCGAGGTCTTCGGGGGAATCCAGCGGGTTCAGGTGTTCAGCCGCGACCGTGAGTACCGGCGTGCGGTCGTAGTGATAGAAGAACTCGTTGTACGCATCGACGAGCGAGCGCAGGTACGTGTCGCTGATCTGCAGCTCCATCGGCAGCCCGCGCTTCTGGATGCGCGAGAACAGCACCTCGGGGCTCGCCTGCAGATAGACGACGAGATCGGGCGCGGGCGCCTGCGGGACGTCGACGTGCGTCGCGATCGCCCGGTACAGCTGCCATTCGTCTTCAGGCAGGTTCAGCCGCGCGAAGATGTCGTTCTTCTGCGGCATGAAATCGGCGACGACGGGGCGGCCCGTATCGAGCGCGCCGATCAGTTCGCGCGCCTGCTGCGCGCGCTGCAGCGCGAACGACAGCTGCGCGGGCAGCGCGTAGCGCGCGGTGTCGCGATAGAAGCGTTCGAGGAACGGGTTGTCCTGCGGGCGTTCGAGCAGCGCCTGCATCGACCAGCGCTCGCCGAGCAGGCGCGCGAGCGTCGTCTTGCCGACGCCGATCGGGCCTTCGATCACGAGATAGCGATGCGGGGCGCGCAGGTCGGGCGCGGTGACGGTCAGCGGCGTGGTGTTCATCGGCAGCGGTTCTTGTCGGCGTCAGCGCCGGCGGCAAGGGCCTTCTGCATCAGGCATTGACAGGTCTGGACCTTCTCGACGCGCTGATCCGCGACGGAGGCGAGGAATGCATCGGCGCGGCCGCGCGCGGGGATGTCGAGCGCCGGGTCGATTTCGACGAGCGGCACGAGCGCGAATGCGCGATCGGTGAGGCGCGGATGCGGGACGATCAGGTCGGGTTCGTCGATCGAATCGGAGCCGAACAGCAGGATGTCGAGGTCGAGCGTGCGCGGCGCGTTGCGATACGGGCGCTCGCGCCCGAAGTGATGTTCGATCTTCTGGCAGAGCGCGAGCAGCTCCCGGGCCGACAGCGTCGTGTCGAGCTTGACGGCGCAGTTGTAGTAATCGTCGCCGCCCGCTTCGAAGGGCGCCGTGCGATACAGGCTCGATTTGCCGAGGATCGAGATGGTGCGCTGCTGCGCGAGGCACACCACCGCGTCCTTCAGGGTCTGGCGCGCATCGCCGAGATTCGCCCCCAGTCCGATATATGCAACCGTCATGGCATCACTTCCTACGTCGTTCGCCGGCGAGCGCGTCAGTCGTCGGAACCGTCCGCGGTGTCCGGCGCCTGCTCGGCGGCGCCTTCGCCCGGCTTGCGGTTTCGCGCACCACCGCGGCGGCGCCGCTTGCGGGGCGATTTTTCCTTCGAGCCGCCCTGCGTGAGAAGTGCCTCACGAGCGGCCGCGTCGCCTTCGATGAAATCCGTCCACCACTGGCCGACAGCTGCTTCGAGCTCGCCGGATTCGCAGCGTAACAGGAGGAAATCATACCCCGCTCTAAACCTTTGGTGTTCCAGCAGCCGCATCGCGCTGCGGCCCGAGCGTTTTTCGAGGCGCAGTTGCAGGCCCCAGATCTCGCGCATGTCGGCCGAGTAGCGCTTGTGGATCGCGAGCTTTTCGGTCTGCATGTCGAGCACGTCGTCCATCGCGCGATGGAGCGCCGGCACCGGGATTTCGCCCTCCGCCGTGTATTGCTCGAAGCGCTGGCGCATGTCGTGCCACAGCAGCGTCGCGAACAGGAAGCCCGGCGACACCGGCTTGCCGGCGCGCACGCGCGCGTCGGTGTTGTTCAGCGCGAGCGTGATGAACTTCTCGCCCTGCGGCTGCTCGAGCACGACGTCGAGGAGCGGCAGCAGCCCGTGGTGCAGGCCTTCCTTGCGCAGCTGCTTCAGGCACGCGAGCGCGTGGCCCGACAGCAGCAGCTTCAGCATCTCGTCGAACAGGCGCGCGGCCGGCACGTTGTTGATCAGGTCGGCGAGCGCGTTGATCGGCTCGCGCGTGTGCTGCTCGATCTCGAAGCCGAGCTTCGCCGCGAAACGCACGACACGCAGCATCCGCACCGGATCCTCGCGATAGCGCGTGGCGGGATCGCCGATCATGCGCAGCAGACGGGCGCGCATGTCGGCCATCCCGTCGTGGTAGTCGAGCACCGTCTGCGTCGACGGGTCGTAGTACATCGCGTTGATCGTGAAGTCGCGGCGCGCGGCGTCTTCGTGCTGTTCGCCCCACACGTTGTCGCGCAGCACGCGGCCGCTCGCGTCCACCGCATGCGTGCGGCGATCGAGTTCGTCGCGCTTCAGGCGCTTCGGCGGCTCGGCCGCGGCGGTTTCGGGCGGCGCGTCGACCAGTGCGCGGAACGTCGACACCTCGATCAGTTCCTGGCCGAACTGCACGTGGACGATCTGGAAGCGGCGGCCGATCAGGCGCGCACGGCGGAACAGGCGCTGCACCTCGGTCGGCGTTGCGTCGGTCGCGACGTCGAAGTCCTTCGGCGCGATGCCGAGCAGCAGGTCGCGTACGGCACCGCCGACGATGAACGCGCGGAAGCCCGCCTGCTGCAGCGTGTCGGTCACGCGCACGGCGTTCCTCGAGATCAGCGACGGATCGATCTGGTGCACGCTGGCCGGCACGACGGTCGGCTCGTGATTGCTGCGCGGCTTTTTGGCAGCGCCGCCGCGGCTACCCTTCGCGGGGCGCGGGGCAGGGGCCGTGTCGGCGGCGGGCGCCTCGGCGGGCGACGTTTGTTCGGCGCCGTCCTGGCCGAGCAGCTTGCGAATGAATTTTTTGATCACGACGTTCAGAAGAGATCGAGGATGCGCCAGCCGCGGTCGCTTGCATGCGCACGCAGCGTGTCGTCGGGGTTGGTCGCGATCGGGTCGGTGACTTTCTCGAGCAACGGGATATCGTTGTGCGAGTCGCTGTAGAAGTAGCTGTGGTCGAAGTCGTTCCAGTGCTTGCCGAGCGACGCGAGCCAAGCTTCGGTGCGGACGATCTTGCCTTCGCGGTAGCTCGGCGTGCCGGTCGGCCGGCCCGTGTACGGCGAGTCGGGGTGCCCGTCGGTCGTTTCGACCTCGCACGCGATCAGCGTGTCGACGCCGAACGCGGTCGCGATCGGACGCGTGATGAATTCGTTGGTCGCGGTCACGACGCAGCACAGGTCGCCGGCGTCGAGGTGCTTGCGTACGAGTTCCAGCGCGGCGGGCGTCATCGCGGGGCGAATCACCTCGTGCATGTACTGTTCGTGCCATTCGGCGAGCTGCGCGCGTGAATACTTCGCGAGCGGCGTCAGCATCGCGCACAGGTACGCATGGATGTCGAGCTTGCCGGCCTTGTAGTCGGCGAAGAACTGATCGTTCTGACGCGAAAAGCTTTCCGCGTCGACGATGCCGAGCTTCACCATGAAGCGGCCCCATTCGTGGTCGCTATCGGTCGGGATCAGCGTGTGATCGAGGTCAAAGAGTGCCAGATTAGTCATGGAGGGGCATTTTACTCGAAGCGGTTCGGGCCTGTGCCCGGCGGTGCGATGTCGTCGCCGGGGCGGGCCAGCATCCGGCGCAGCAGCGGCAGCGTGACGGCGCGTTTCTGCTCGAGCGAGAAGCGGTCGAGCGCGTCGAGCAGCGCCATCAGGCTCGGCATGTCGCGGCGGAAATGGGTCAGCAGATAGGCGGCGATGTCGTCGGTGAGCGCGATCCCGCGCTCTTTCGCCGCGAGCTTCAGTACGGCGATCTTGCCGGCGTCGGACGGCGGCGACAGGTGGAACACGAGCCCCCAGCCGAGGCGCGTGCGCAGATCCTCGCGCACGTCGAGTGCGAGCGGCGCCGCCGGGCCCGCCGCGACGAACGCGCTCGACGGGTGCGCGCGGACCTCGTTGAACAGGTTGAACAGCGCGACCTGCTGCGTGTCGCTCATCCGGTCGCAGTCGTCGATCGCGTAGATGCCGATGCGCGGGTCGAACGTGAACGCGCCGAGCGGGCTCTGCGGCGTCAGGTAGCGCGCGTAGCCGTACGATGCATCGCTCACGAGCGCCTGCAGCAGGTGGGTGCGGCCGCTGCCGGGCTCGCCCCAGATATAGAACGACCGGTCCGGCACGGGCCCCGCCGCGAGCGCGAGGTCGAGCTTCTGAAGCCGCGAGATGAGCTCGTCGTTCTCCTCATTCATGATGAAGTTGTCGAACGTGGCGGGCGGCGGCGTGCCGAGATCGAGCGTCAGTTGACGGGACACAACAGTCACAATGCGGGTCGGTTGATGAAACGCGTGCCGAACGCCGGGCACGCGCGGGGGGCTGCTCCGGTGCCTGCACACGCGGCCGCACGCACGGCGGCGCGCGGTTTCCGGCGCGGCTCGCGTAGCGATGAAAACGGGGACGTGTCGACCAAGATGCAATCCCTGACGATTCGGTGCTGGGAATTCCGGCCAACGGGCCGGCTTCGGGTAAAATCGCATTTTACCGACCTTCTCGCATTCCCCCATGAATCCTCCGAAATCCGCTCCTGACGCTCAGGGTCTGTCCTACCGCGACGCAGGCGTCGACATCGACGCGGGCGACGCGCTCATCGACAAGATCAAGCCTTTTGCGAAGAAAACCCTGCGCGATGGCGTGCTCGGCGGCATCGGCGGGTTCGGCGCGCTGTTCGAAGTGCCGAAGAAGTACAAGGAACCCGTGCTCGTGTCGGGCACCGACGGCGTGGGCACCAAGCTCAAGCTGGCCTTTCATCTGAACAAACACGACACCGTCGGCCAGGATCTGGTGGCGATGAGCGTGAACGACATCCTCGTGCAGGGTGCCGAGCCGCTGTTCTTCCTCGACTATTTCGCGTGCGGCAAGCTCGACGTCGACACGGCCGCCACGGTCGTCAAGGGCATCGCGCACGGCTGCGAACTGTCGGGCTGCGCGCTGATCGGCGGTGAAACGGCCGAAATGCCGGGCATGTACCCGGACGGCGAATACGACCTGGCCGGTTTCGCGGTCGGCGCGGTCGAGAAGAGCAAGATCATCGACGGCAGCACGATCGCCGAAGGCGACGTGGTGCTCGGCCTCGCTTCGAGCGGCATCCACTCGAACGGCTTCTCGCTCGTGCGCAAGATCATCGAGCGCGCGAATCCCGACCTGTCGGCCGATTTCCACGGCCGCTCGCTGGCCGACACGCTGATGGCGCCGACGCGCATCTACGTGAAGCCGCTGCTCGCGCTGATGCAGAAGCTGTCGGTGAAGGGCATGGCCCACATCACCGGTGGCGGCCTCGTCGAGAACATTCCGCGCGTGCTGCGCGAAGGCCTCACGGCCGAGCTTGACCAGAACGCATGGCCGCTGCCGCCGCTGTTCAAGTGGCTGCAGGAGCACGGCGGGGTCGCCGACGCGGAAATGCACCGCGTGTTCAACTGCGGGATCGGCATGGCGGTGATCGTCTCGGCAGCCGATGCCGACGCGGCGATCGCCGACCTGACGGCCGCCGGCGAACAGGTGTGGAAGATCGGCACCGTGCGTGCGAGCCGCGAAGGCGAGGCGCAGACGGTCGTGGTCTGACGCACCGCAAGCAGGATGCAGCAAGGAAAGCCGCCCGGAGTCGATCCGGGCGGCTTTTTTCTGGCGGGGCCTGGTGTATCGGCGCGCCGCGGAAGGAGGAACGACGATGACCGAAGACGAACACGCGATTCGCGATCTGGTGGAAACCTGGTTCGTGTCGAGCCGGCGCGGCGATCTGGCGACCGTGCTCGACCTGATCGCCGACGACGCGATTTTCATGGTGGCCGGCAAACCGCCGTTCGACAAGGCTGCGTTCGCGGCCGCGTCGCGCGACGCGAACGCGGCGGCGGGCAACGGGCCGACAGTCGACGGCCGTTACCGGATCGACGAACTGCGCGTGATGGGCGACTGGGCCTACATGCGCAATTTCCTCGAGATCGACGTGACGCCGCCGGGCGGCGACACCGTGCGCCGCTCCGGCCACACACTGACGATCTTCCGCAAGACGGATGGCCGCTGGCAGCTCGCACGTGACGCGAATCTCGTGACGCTCGTGCATTGAGCGGGGCATGGCCGTCACGCGCAAGCAGGGTCGATGCGCGTCGATCCAGCCCTGTTATTGATCGTCGAAACGGCTGTCCAGCACGCGCTCGAGTGCGTCAACCGCACGGCCGGTCGAATCCGGCGCGACGCAGTCGACGACGATCCGCTCGGGCATCGCGCGCAGCCACGTGATCTGCCGTTTGCACAGCTGGCGGGTCGCGAAGATGCCTTTGTCGCGCATGGTCCGGTAATCGGTGTCGCCGTCGAGGAATTCCCATGCCTGCCGATAGCCGACGCAGCGCATCGACGGCAGGCCGAGGTGCAGCTCCTCGCGGCGGCGCAGCCGTTCGACCTCGTCGATGAAGCCTGCGTCGAGCATTGCATCGAAGCGTTGCGCGATGCGCGCGTGCAGCACCGCGCGGTCCGACGGTTCGAGCGCGACCGGCACGAAGCGGTAGGCGGCGGCCACGTCGTCCGCGCGTCGCGGTGCGGCGAGCAGCACCGACATCGGTTGCCCGCTCAGCAGGAACACTTCGAGCGCTCGCTGGATCCGCTGCGAATCGTTCGGTGCGAGCCGCGCGGCCGTTGCGGGGTCGACCTGCGCAAGCCGCGCATGGAGGGCAGGCCAGCCGTCGCGCGCGGCGTCGGCGTCGAGTTCGGCGCGCACGGCCGGATCGGCGGTCGGCAGGTCGTTGAGGCCCTGCGTGAGCGCCTTGTAGTACAGCATCGTGCCGCCCGCGAGCAGCGGTGTGCGACCGCGCGCGGCGATCTCGCCGATCAGGCGCAGCGCGTCCGCGCGGAATTCGGCCGCCGAATACGCATCGGCCGGATCGATGATGTCGATCAGATGGTGCGGCACGCTCACGCGCTCGTCGCGCGTCGGTTTCGCGGTGCCGATATCCATGTCGCGGTAGACGAGCGCCGAATCGACGCTGACGATCTCGATCGGCCGGCGCGCGGCGAGCGCCAGCGCGGCGGCCGTCTTGCCCGACGCAGTGGGGCCGAGCAGGCAGGCGATCGTTGTCGGAGGGGACTGCGGCGAAGCGCTCATTGTCCGCGCATGAAGAGACGGTCGAGATCGTTCAGCGTGAGCTGATACCACGTCGGCCGGCCGTGATTGCACTGGTCCGCGCGTTCGGTCGCTTCCATCTGGCGCAGCAGCGCGTTCATCTCGTCGAGCGTCAGGCGCCGGTTTGCGCGCACCGCGTGGTGACACGCAAGCGTGCCGAGCAACTCGTGCTGGCGCTCGGTGAGCACGCGCGAACCGCCGAACGCATGGAGGTCGGCCAGCACCGCGCGCGCGAGCGCCTGCAGGTCCGCATCCTTCAGCAGCGCGGGCACCGCGCGGATCGCGAGTGTCGTCGGCGACAGCACCGCGAGGTCGAAGCCGAGCGATTCGAGCGTGTCGTGTTCTTCGTCGACCGTGCCGATCTCGACCGGCGTCGCCGTCATCGATATCGGCAGCAGCAGCGACTGCACGGCGACCGTGCGGTCGGCGAGCGCGTTCTTGAACTGTTCGTACAGGATCCGCTCGTGTGCCGCGTGCATGTCGACGATCACGAGGCCGTGCGCGTTCTGCGCGAGTACGTAGATCCCGTGGATCTGGCCGAGCGCGAAGCCGAGCGGCTGCTCGTCGTGCGCGCCGACAGCGAGCGGGAGCGCGGTGACACCCGGCAGCGGCGCGACCGGTGCATCCGCCGCATCGCGCGCGACGATCGTCGTGCCGTCCGGCGTGCCAGCGCCCGTGTCCTTGCGGCCGAACAGCGCGTCGTAGAGCGCGAGCGGCTGCGCGACCGGCAGCGTACCCTGCGTCATGCGTGCCTGGCGCATCCACGTGTTGCCCGATGAAGACGATGGCGACGACGGTGACGAGAAGCCGCTGCCGCCCGTGCCGGAGGCCGCGCCCTGGCCGAGCGGCGTATTCAGGAACGACGCGGGGCCGCTCGGCGCCGGTGAGAGTTGCGCGGCATGGCCGCCCGCGGTGGTTTCCGGCGACGCGCCGGCATGGCGCGCGAGCGCACGCTGCACCGCGTGGAAGACGTACTGGTGGATCGAGCGCGAATCGCGGAATCGCACCTCGATCTTCGACGGGTGCACGTTCACGTCGACGGCTTCGGGCGGCAGGTCGAGGAACAGCACGTACGACGGGTAACGGTCGCCGTGAAGGACGTCTTCGTACGCCGCGCGCACCGCGTGCGTGAGCAGCTTGTCGCGCACGAAGCGGCCGTTGACGAAGAAGTATTGCTGGTCGGCGCGGCCGCGGCTCGCGGTCGGCAGACCCGCACAGCCGTAGACGGCGAGCGGCCCGGCCTGCTCGTCGAGCGGCAGGTGCGCGGTCGCGAAGCCGTCGCCGAGGATCTTCGCGACGCGCTGTGCGGGTTCGGTCGCGTTCCAATGCTCGACGGCCTTGCCGTTGTGCAGCACCGAGATCGCGACGTCCGGCCGCGCGAGCGCCGCGCGGCGGATCATTTCGACGCAGTGGCCGAATTCGGTCTGCTCGCTTTTCAGGAATTTTCGGCGCGCGGGCGTGTTGAAGTACAGCTCGCGCACCTCGATCGTCGTGCCGACCGCGCCGGCGGCCGGCGACAGCGCGCCCGTGGTCGCGTCGATCTTCATCGCGTGCGCGACCTCGGCCGTGCGGCTCGTGATCGACATCTCGGCGACCGACGCGATCGACGCGAGCGCTTCGCCGCGGAACCCGAGCGTCGCGACCGCCTCGAGCTCCTCGAGCGAGCGGATCTTGCTCGTCGCGTGGCGCATCAGCGCGAGCGGCAGTTCGTCGGGCGGAATCCCGCAGCCGTCGTCGGTGATCGAGATGCGCTTGACGCCGCCTTCCTCGAGCACGATGCGCAGCGTCGTCGCGCCGGCGTCCATCGCGTTCTCGAGCAGTTCCTTGACGACCGACGCCGGGCGTTCGACGACCTCGCCGGCCGCGATCTGGCTGATCAACTGGTCGGGCAGGGGCTGGATCGCGCGCAGCGGGCGCGGAGCGGGGGCGGGCGCGGCGCCCGCGGCCGTTTCGGTGATTTCGGACATGGCCGAATTATAGCGAGGCCGCGGGGGCGTGCCGGAGCCGCGGTCGGTTACGTTTTTTCACGGAGCCTTAAGGTAGTTTCGGTATGATGACCCCATTCCGCGCGCCGCCTTGTCCGGCGGGCACTTCCGCTTTTTCGGCCGTTCCGGCCCTTTCGCCTTCGAGGAATCGCATTTGGATACGCTGCTTCATTTCGTCAACCTGGTCCTGCATATCGACGCGTTCCTCGGCGACTTCATCCGGCAGTACGGCGCGTGGGTGTATCTGGTGCTGTTCCTGATCGTGTTCTGCGAGACGGGGCTCGTCGTATTGCCGTTCCTGCCGGGCGATTCGCTGCTGTTCATCGGCGGTGCGTTCGCGGCGACGGGCGACATGAACGTCGCCGCGCTGATCGCGCTGCTGCTGGTCGCGGCGATTACCGGCAATACCGTGAACTACCTGATCGGCCGCTGGGTCGGGCCGAAGGTGTTCAATACGCATATCCCGGTGCTCGAGCGCTTCCTCGATCGCGCGGCGCTGGAAAAGACCCACTCGTTCTACGACAAGCACGGCGGCAAGACGATCGTGCTTGCGCGCTTCATTCCGGTCGTGCGTACCTTCGCGCCGTTCGTCGCCGGGGCGTCCTCGATGAGCTTCGCGCGCTTCCAGCTGTTCAACGTGATCGGCGCGCTGGTCTGGGTGCTGCTGCTGGTGCTGCTCGGCTACTTCTTCGGGAATATCCCGTTCATCCGTCAGTACCTGAACGTGATCGTGCTGGTGGGGATCGGTGCGGCGATCGTGCCGGTCGCGCTCGGCGCGCTGTGGAAGCTGGTGCGCGGGCGGCATTCGGGCGGCCCGCAGAACACGGGCGGGCACTGAGCCCGCGCGTTTTCGCTTCTTCGCAATAATAAAGCGTGGCAGCTATGAGCTGCCACGCTTTTTTTCGTCCGTGCGGTCCGGCCGGCTGGTCGTCGATGCCCGGAATCGGACGATTCGCCTGCTTGAGGCTGACCGAACGAGTCAGAATCCGGCGAACCGATGGGGGCACCGTCCCGTCAGGTAGTGCGATGCGATATCGGCGTTTCGGGCGTCGGGTATTGCGCGTCGCGGAACGTCTCGAGGATCACGCGGTTGGTATCGCAGTACACCTGCCAGTAGTTCTCCGGCTGTGTGGACGGGCGCACGAACAGCAACGGACCTTCCGGCGTGAACTGCAGCACGCCGACGTCCGGCGCCGGCGCTTTCATCACGTTCGGGATCAACTGGATCTGCGTCTTCAGGCGGTTGATCGCATCGACCGCGTCGACGCCGTTCGCGATCTTCGCGGTCAGGTCGACGCGGCGATGCGGCGTCGCGCTGTAGTTCGCGATGTTGTCCGAGAAGATCTTGTTGTTGCCGACGATCGTCACGATGTTGTCGGCGGTGACGATCGTCGTGCCGAACAGGCCGAGTTCCTTCACCGTGCCCGTGACGCCGCCCGCGCTGATCACGTCGCCGATCTTGAACGGACGCAGCACCTGCATGAACACGCCCGCGGCGAAGTGGGCGAGCAGGCCTCCCCAGGCGGTGCCGATCGCGAGGCCGAGGCCGGCGAGCAGCGCGGCGAACGACGTCGTCTGCACGCCGAAGATCTGCAGGATCGCGAGGATCAGCAGGATCGTCAGCAGCACGCCTACCACCGAGGTCAGGTAGTCGGTGAGCGTCGGGTCGACCTTGCCGCTGCGGCGCACGACCTTGCCGAGCAGGCGGGTGCCGATGCGGATCGCCCAGCGGCCGACGAACCACAATACGATCGCGGCGAGGAGGTTGAGTCCGAAGTCGAGGCCGCGGGTCATCAGGAATTGCTGGGCGGAATCCAGGTTCAGCATGGGGGCTCCATGGCGGGTTTAAAGAATGGCCTGCGGCCGGTTTTCGTCGCACGGTTATAACCGACCTGTGTGATCGAGACAACCACCGCGCCTGCCCGGGCGACGGTATGGAAAACGTTTCAATCAGCGCGTTCCGTGCCGGTTTTCACGACACTCACATTGTTAAATCGGGAGTGCAATGGGTATTAATTACCACTGATTACCGACCGATCATGGATGCGGACTGATCCCGTAGCTTTCAGATCGATTTCGGACGTGTCCTAATTCCATGCGATAATGCCCGCATTGGGAGAGCCTGAGCTGAAAGTTGCGAGAACCTGAACGGACAGTTCGATTGCATGAGAAGGTCGAACACCTCCGGTAACAGGCGCAGTCGGCCGGCTGGCAAGGCTGGACGTGTCTCGCAGGCGCACCGTCGTTTTTGTGATTTTCCATGGTTCCCTGAAGTTCGTTTGCCATCTGGCCATGTGTCCATGGCGGGATTCGACGTGTAGTCACCATTTCTCCCGCTGTCACAGAGGGGAGATTTGTTGCTTTTTCGGTCGTCAATGGCCGAAAGAATGCAAATTTAAGTGAAGAATTTTTGAGATGTCGATGGCCGGATCGAGCCAATCGACAGATGAATGAGCGACCGGGTGTTCGGGGGATGCGTTGATTGGGCGCCCGGGAAAATAACGCTTGCAAATCAATAGTAAAAAGTCTTGGCCTCACGATCCATGAAAAAGAGTTTATTGGCAATTCCCGCTCTTGCTGCTTTGGCGCTGTCGGGGTGTGCAACCTATCCGGACTGGATTCCCGCGTCCGGCGCGTCCCGACAGAAAGTGCAGGAAGTGCCCGAGACCGGCGGGCGGGTCGAAGGTATTCAACTGGTGGACGTCAACGATACGTTGGCGAGGAAACTTGCCGACAGCAAGAAGCTGGGCCAGTTCGCGAACATCTTTCCGAGTGCGGTTACCAACAATTATCTGATCGGCCCGGGCGACGTCATCGAAGTGACGATCTGGGAGGCGCCGCCGGCGATGCTGTTCAGTACGCTGGCGCCCGCGCAGCCGATGACGACGAGCACGGCCAATAGCGTCACGCTGCCCAACCAGATGGTGGCCTCCGACGGCACGATCACCATCCCGTTCGCGGGGCGGATCCCGGTCAAAGGGCGCACGACGGAGCAGATCGAGGCGAGCATCGTCAGCCATCTCAAGGGCAAGGCGAACCTGCCGCAGGTGCTCGTCAGCGTCACCAAGAACAATGCGTCGAACATCACGGTCGTGGGTGAAGTCAACACGAGCGCATTGATGCCGCTGACCCCGAAGGGCGAGCGTCTGCTCGATGCGCTGGCATTTGCCGGCGGCGTGAAGCAGTCGGTCAGCCGCATGGCCGTGCAGCTCTCGCGAGGCAGTGTCACCGCCACGATGCCGCTCGATTCGGTCATTCGCGATCCGCACCAGAACGTCGTGCTCAAGCCGGGCGATGTCGTCACGGCGCTCTTCCAGTCGCAGAGCTTCTCGGTGTTGGGCGCAACGGGCAAGAACGACGAGATTCCGTTCGAAGCACAAGGCATTTCGCTGGCCCAGGCGCTCGCGCGTTCGGGCGGGCTCAACGACAACCGTGCGGATGCGCGCGGCGTGTTCGTGTTCCGGTTCGAGGACGCGAAGCTGGTCGATGCGCAGGACAAGACGGTCAGGGCCATCAATGGCACCGTGCCCGTGGTCTACGAGATCAACCTGCGGGATCCCGCGGCGTTCTTCGTGACGCAGAACTTCCCGATTCAGAATCACGACGTGATTTACGTCTCGAACTCGCCCGAGGTTGAGTTCAAGAAGTTCCTTACGCTCGTCGTGATGGTGGCCAGCCCGGCGGCGACCATTAACCGGGAACTGGAGTAACAGGCCATGGCGGGAAAGGTGCGTACTCCGATGGAGATTACGGTTTCGGTCTGGCGTGCGATGTTTCTGCGCGAGGCGTTGGATCGTCTCTTTGAAGCACGTGCGGCTTGGCTCTGGCTGCTGGTCGAGCCCGTGTTTTATATCGCGATCCACGCGTTTGGATATATCACGTTCCACATTCACCAGATTGGCGGAATCGAGATAACCATGTGGATCATCGCGGGATTCATTGGATTCCTGCTTTGGCGGCGTACTTGGGTCCAGGTGCTGCATGGGATCGACTGCAACAAGGCCTTCTTCGTATACCGGCAGGTCAAGCCATTCGATGCGGCGTTCATGAGGGCCATCCTCGAGTTGTTTTTGATGATTCCGATTTCAATCATCATTTTCTTCATCGCTATCGCTGCGGGCCGGATGATCACACCGGGTATGCTTAACCCGGTTTTTCTGCCGGTAGATCCGTTGCTGATGATGGTCAGCATTTTTGGACTGTGGCTGTTCGCGCTGGGCTTTGGCCTGATTACTTCGGTTGCAATGAAATTCGTGCCGGAACTCGATCACGTTTTCAAAATACTTTTTCTGCCATTGTTTTATATCTCCGGAGCGATGTTTCCGATTGCGCTGGTGCCAACGCCTTATCGTGAGATATTGCTAGTCAATCCGGTTGTCCACGGCGTCGAATTGGTGCGACTCGGATTTCTACCCTCATATCACACGCTCCCGGAAGTGAGTCTTGCCTATCTGTATGAAGGCGGCATCATATTTATGCTTGTGGGTCTGATGCTCTATCGGCGATTTGCAAAAAAGCTGGTGATGAAATGATCATTATCGAAGATGTTCATAAGCGATATCTGACAGAGCATGGGGCCGGCAAGTGGGTATTGCAGGGCATCAGCATGACGATCCCGCCGAAACGGAATATCGCTCTGATCGGCGTGAACGGTGCAGGAAAGTCAACACTATTGCGCATTATCGGGAATGTTGATTACCCGACAAAGGGGCGAGTTGAACGACACTGTCGCGTCTCCTGGCCGGTAGGTGGAGGTGGGCTGGAGGGGACGCTGACCGGACGTCAAAATGCGAAATTCGTTTGCCGAGTGTATGGTCGTGAAGAAGAGTTGAAGGATCGACTTTCGTTTATTCAGGATTTCACCGAGTTAGGTGACTCATTTGATGAGCCGGTGCAGACATATTCCTCGGGGATGCGATCGCGTCTGCAGTTCGCGTTGTCGATTGCTTTCGAGTTCGACGTATATATTTCGGACGAAGTGACGGCTGCGGGCGATGCCAGATTCAGAAAAAAGGCTGCTGATGCTTTCAAGGGTAAGGTAGATCGGGCAAGCGTGATCATGGTCTCCCATGATGAAGGCACGCTAAAACAGTTTTGCCAGTCCGGTATCTGGATCAATGGTGGCAAAGCATATTGGTTCGATGAACTTGATGAAGCATTGAGGGCTTATAAGGACGCTATCTTGGTATGAAAGAATTAACAGTGAGCAGAAGTGGGCGCATTGGTGCCAAGCTGACTGCGACGTATGAAAAAGGAAAGTCGACGCTTTTCTCGATGAAAGCATTTCGACTGATTATCAAGGTGATTTTGATTTATGCGGTGCTTGCCACTGTGTATTGGCTGTTCGTCGCTTCCGATCGGTTTGTGTCGGATGCGAATGTGATCATCCGATCTACCGATCAGATCAGCAGTCCGAGTCTCGACGTGTCAACGCTCGTTCCTGGTGCTGGTGGCCCCAATCGCGGCGATCAACTGCTATTGCGCGAATATCTTCTGTCTGAAGATGTTCTTAAGAAGCTGGATGACGCTTTGGATTTGCGCTCTCATTTCAGTGATGGACATCGGGATCCCATTTCGCGGATGTGGTTCAAGAATGCACCGATGGAGTGGTTCTATCGCTACTGGCTGTCGCGTATCGATGTCGAGTACGACGACTACAGTGGTGTACTGCGCATCCAGGCTCAAGCCTATGATTCGAAGACTGCGCAGGAAATCGTCAATTTCATGGTGCACGAAGGCGAAGCGCACATGAACCAGATTGATCATGAATTGGCTTTGTCACAGGTGCGCTTCCTCGAACGGCAGGTGACGCTCGCGCATGGCGGTCTTCTGGATGCGACGCATACGCTGATCGATTTTCAGAACCGCAAGGGGTTGATGGCGCCACAGGCTACGGCAGAGAGTCAGAATGCGCTGATTGACAAGCTCGAGGCACAAAAAGTTGATGTTCAAACGCAAATTGCTTCATTGCCTCCGACGTTGAGCCCGGATCAGCCAACCGTGGTGATGCTTCGGAACAATCTCAACGCGCTTCAAAAGCAGATCGCGCAGAAGCGGGCTGAATTGGCGTCACCGTCGAAAGCGACGCTCAACTACACCGTAGAAGAGTTCCAGCGCTTGCAGATGCAGGTGAGCTTTGCACAGGACTTGTACAAAACCGCGCTTTCGGCGCTTGAGAAAGGGCGGATGGACGCAGCCCGCACGCTCAAGATGGTTTCAATCCTGCAAGCACCGACGAGACCAAGCTATCCATTGCAGCCGAAGCGACTCTATAACGCATTTCTGACTCTGCTGCTTGCTGCGTCATTGATTGGTGTTTTGAAATTGCTGGAAAGCATCATTCGTGATCACGTAGATTGAATTTGGGGGATTCAATGAGGGCCTTGATTATCCTTGGAACCCGACCAGAAGCGATAAAAATGGCACCGCTGGTCGGTGTACTGAGGAACGAACCTGGGATCGAGACGAAAGTCTGCGTGACGGCACAGCATCGTCAGATGCTCGATTCGATGCTCGATTTTTTCGGTATTTGTCCCGACTACGATCTTGACGTCATGGCACCGGATCAAACGCTGATTGGGATGACAAGCAGAGCGCTGGCTGGCCTCGACATCGTATTGAGCAAGGCTCGGCCGGATCTGGTTCTGGTGCAGGGAGACACGTCGACCACGCTTGCTGCGGCTCTGTCTGCACACTATCGACAGATCGAAGTCGGGCACGTTGAGGCCGGTCTTCGGACGGGAGACTTGCTGGCTCCTTGGCCGGAGGAGGCGAACCGTAGGCTGACGAGCGTTCTGGCGAAATACCATTTCGCTCCGACATCCAGTGCTCGTGACAATCTGCTTCGGGAAGGCATTGCCGAATCGAAAATCCACATTACCGGAAACACGGTCATCGACGCCCTTCTGGACACTGCAGCAAGGATGCGTGACGACGTGGCACAGCGCAGCGAACTTGATTCGCGTTTTGGCTTTCTCGATCCGCAGAAGCGTTTGGTTCTTGTCACAGGACATCGCCGAGAGAATTTGGACGGCGGTCTCGACTCCGTATGCCACGCGTTGCGGGAAATTGCCCGGCGCGGCGATGTCGAAATCATCTTTCCAGTCCATCTCAATCCTCGAGTCCGGCAGTCTGTACATCGCCTGCTCGGCAATGTTCCCGGCGTATTTCTGATCGAACCGCAGGATTATCTGCCCTTCGTTTACCTGATGGACAGAGCCACCCTGCTGATCACGGATTCGGGCGGGATCCAGGAGGAGGCGCCGGCCTTGGGCAAGCCGGTGCTCGTGACACGTGAGACGACGGAACGTCCGGAAGCTGTGGCTGCCGGCACGGTGCGGATCATCGGTACTAGTCAAGCGGTGATCGTCGCTGAGGCGAACAGACTTCTCGACGATCCGATCGGATATGCCGCCATGGCCCGGGCGGCCAATCCCTATGGCGATGGCAATGCTGCCCGGCGCATTCGCGATATTTTGGTGAACGCATGTTGAATTCGATTTCGATAATTGGCCTAGGCTACATAGGCCTGCCGACCGCTACGCTGTTTGCGTCGCGAAAGATGCGGGTTATTGGCGTCGATGTGTCGTCGCATGTCGTCGATACCATCAACCGGGGGAATATCCATATTGTCGAACCAGAACTCGACATTCTGGTTCACGCCGCGGTGGGTGCCGGCTATCTTCGCGCGACGACGCGCGTCGAGCCTGCCGATGCGTTCATCATTGCCGTGCCGACGCCGCTGACGGCAGACAGAAGGCCGGATCTGAGCTATATCGAAGCTGCGGCCAAATCGATCGCACCCGTGCTGGCCAAAGGCAACTTGGTCATTCTCGAATCGACATCGTCTGTCGGTGCGACCGAATTGCTGGCCAACTGGTTGGCGGAAATCCGCCCGGATCTTACTTTCCCGCAACAGACCGGCGACGCATCCGATATTCGGATAGCTCATTGCCCCGAGCGCGTCCTACCCGGTCGCATCGTGCATGAACTGGTCGTCAACGACCGTGTGATCGGCGGCATGACGGCGAACTGTTCAAAGGCGGCGATTGCGCTCTACAGCTTGGTAGTACAGGGCGACTGCATCGTCACGGACGTTCGCACTGCGGAAATGTGCAAGCTGGCGGAAAACAGCTTCCGTGACGTCAATATTGCCTTTGCGAACGAACTGTCGATGATTTGCGACAAGCAAGGGATCGACGTTTGGGAACTGATCAAGCTGGCCAATCGGCACCCCCGCGTCAATATTTTGCAACCCGGGTGTGGTGTCGGAGGACACTGCATTGCGGTCGATCCGTGGTTCATCGTGGACGGCGCACCGCAGGACGCGAGGCTCATTCGGGCTGCACGCAGTGTCAACGACGCGAAGCCGGACTGGGTGATTCGCAAGGTCGGTGAGGCTGTTGAAGCGCTGGTCCGTTCGGGTGTCTCAGTCGAGGAAATTTGTGTTGCTTGCCTCGGCATTACGTATAAGGCAGATATCGACGACTTGCGTGAAAGCCCGGCCCTTGAAGTTGCGCAGGCGCTGGCGAATTGCCACCGCGGAAAAGTCGCGATCGTGGAACCGAACCTTCAAGCGTTGCCCGATGAGTTGGTGGCCGGAAAAGCGACCCTGTCGGCACTGGACGACGCGATTGCGGAGGCCCACGTCCTCGTCTTGCTTGTCGATCACGCGGAATTCAAAAACTTGAAGCCCGAGCTTGGCGGCTGGCAAGTGCTTGTCGACACGCGTGGTATCTGGAAAAACGCAAAATGATAATGGACCAGAAAATTCAGGCCGACCTCGAATCCCGTCTCAACGAGATTGGAGAAGAAAACGAGCTGTTACTCCTGCAACTCCATCAGGTTCAGGAGGCGCTCGAGCGTCATCATCTGCAGAACAAGTCGTCTGCGACTGACCTTGCTGTCGCGCCGCAAGCCGGTGTTGCGATCGGTAGGGGCTGGGTGGACGACGAACTGCCCGAAGCGTTGGCGGAAGGTCGGCGTTTGCTCACATTGGTGGACGTTCAGCGGCAAGTCCATCAGACCGAGACGCGCAATTCATTGAATTCGAAGCTCGGGAACTTGTTGATCGAGGGCGCGGATTCCCCGGGGGCGATTGCGACGTTGCCCGGAAAGCTCTGGAAGATCTGGCGGGCGTATAGCCGGCAGACACCTCCGGAATTGCTCGGCGGAAAGGGATTCGACAAGGTCATTGACGCGTACGATCAGGGGAGTTTCGACGCAGTCGACCAACTCATGTCGCGGGCGTCGAGTTCACCCGCCATGCAGGCCAACGGCTACACGGCGTTGGCACGGCATCTGATGAAAGGTGATCGCCCGCGTGCGGCTGAAGCTGCACGTCGCGCGTATGCACTGGACCCTAAGCCCTACCGATTGAAATGGCTTGCGTTTCGGCTTCATGAGGCGGGTGAAGTTATCGAAGCCAGTGCCATGCTGGACGTCCTGCCTTCCGATACTCCGCTTAGCGAGTCGGAAGGGCGGCAGGCCGCGCAGTTGCGCCATGAAGCACGCCATGCACTGCAGCGTGAGGCCAGGCAGAAGACCGGGTTTTCCGAGCGTCGTGCCGAGATCGAACGCCAGTTGAGCGACCTGGTACAGGAAAGGGACGAGCAATCGAAGCAGCTCGAAGCACTTCGCGATGAAAACGAGACGCTCAAGGAGGCGAATGCTCGGCTCGAACACGACAAGCAGTCGTTGACGAATCTTCATGGAGAGGTTGCTCGGCAGGTCCGCGATCGGGCGGGCGAGGTTGAGGCATTGAAGCAGGCCAATGCTCGACTGAGCGGCCTGGTACAGGAAAGGGACGAGCAATCGAAGCAGCTCGGAGCACTTCGTAACGAAAACGAGACGCTCAAGGAGGCGAATGCCCGGCTCGAACAGGACAAGCAGTCGTTGACGAATCTCCATGGAGAGGTTGCCCGGCAGGTTCGCGAACGGGCGGGAGAGGTTGAGGCATTGAAGCAGACCAATGCTCGAATCGAGCAGGACCAATTGGTTCTCGCACGCCGCTACGAAGAGGCGGTTGCGCAAGCGCGTGAATATGCCTTGGAAATCAGAGGCCTGAAGCAAGCCAACGCGCAGTTCGGGCAACAGCAGGTGGCATTGACGTGGCAGCACCGGGAAGCTGCGAAGCAGGCAGCGAACCGTAGTCGTGCGGTCGAAGTGCTGAAGCAAGCCAAGGTGCAACTCAAGCAGGAGAAGTCTGCGCTGGAGATGCGATACGAAAAGGTCACGAAAAAGGCGACCGAGCAAGCACGGAAAGTCGATGCGCTGGAGCGCATCATGGCGCAGCTCAAGCAAGACCAGATCGTACTGGCCAACCTGCACGACAACGCGGTGAAGCACGCGTCCGAGCGTAACCGCGAAGTCGAAGCACTGAAGCGACTCAATGCGCAACTTGAGCAGGACAAGACGACATTGGCCGGTTTGCATCAGGCGGCCGAGAAACTGTTGGCTGAGCGGAGTAGCGACGTCGATGCGTTAAAGAAGGTCAACACGCGATTGGAAGAGGACCACGCAGCCTTGATGGGGCAGCATGAAGATGTCGCAAAGCAAGTCGCTGAACGTGTTCAGGAAACCGATGCGTTGAAGAGTGCCAACATCCAGCTGGCGCAGGAAAAGCTGGTATTGGCGCAGCAGGGCGAAGAAGCGGCGCAGCGAATGGCTGAGCGTAGCCGCGAGATCGACACACTTAAGCAACTCAACGTGCAACTCGAGCAGGACAAGGCAACGTTGCTAGCGCAACGTGAAGAAACTGCGAAGCAGATGGTTGAGCGTAGCCGTGAGATCGACTCACTCAAGCAACGTGCCTCGCAGTTGGAGCAGGACATGGTGACGCTGGCGGGGCAGCGAGAAGAAACGGCGAAGCAGGCGGCCGAGCACAGCCGCGAGGTCGACGTACTGAAGCAGGCCAATGCATTGCTGGAACAAGACAAGGTCGCACTTGCGAGTCGACATCAGGAACTTGCGCAGCAGGCTGCCGAGCGGTGCCAGGAAGTCGAAGTGCTGAAGGAAGCCAGGGCGCAACTGGAGCAGAGCAAGCTCCAGCTGGCAAGTCAGTACGAAGAGGCCGCGAAACAATCGGGAGAGCGCACCCGCGAGGTTGAGGCGCTGAAGCAGGCCACGGCGCAACTGGAGCAGGATAAGGCAGCGCTCGCTGGTCGATACGAAGAGGCCGCCAAGCAGATGGCCGAGCGCGGACGCGAAATCGAGGCCTTGAAGCAAGCCAGGGTACAACTGGAGCACGAGAAGTCAGTGCTGGCCGGGCAACACAGCGACTCCGCCAGGCAGGCAACCGAACGCCTTGCGCGAGTCAACGTATTGGAACAACTGATTCATAGTCGTCAGGTGTACGAGGCGGAGCTGGCGGCGCGTCAGAAGATTGTGCAGGAGGAGATGGTTCGGGCCGAAGCTCAACTCGATTTGATCAAGGACATTCTGCTTCGAGAGTCCGGGTTATGAGAAAGAAGTCGGCGCCTGGTCGCTATAAGACGGCGGTGAAAGAGTCCGCGCAGCCCGTCACGGTGGTCGAGGTCGATTCTGCACATTCCGTTGTTCCTTACGACGAGAATCTGCTGGAGCGTGCGCGCACGCAATGGCAGTTCGGCGACTGGCACAGCCTCGCCCAACTTGGGCGCGGCGTCTTGCAGCGTCATCCGGATCGAGCCAAGCTGGCCTTGCTCGCAGCGGCGGGGCGTCTGCAAACCGGGCAAATCGGCGAAGCCAAACAGTTCATTCGACTCGCCCAGGATTGGGGGATCAGCCAGAAGCTCCTTTGCCAGATTCTTGCCGCAGGCGTCCATAACAGCTTGGGGCGTGCCGCCGCCGTGGCTGGCAATCTGCCGCGGGCGCTCGCGCATTTCGAATCTTCCATTGCCGTCGGTACACCCGGGTCAGACAGGTCGCTGCTGACCAAGGCACGAATCCACCAGCAGTGCAGCGACCTTGGCGTAGCGCCCGGCCATCTTGACAGAGAGCTGGAGAGCCTTGCACGGTCGGATCGACCTTTCTCGCACTCCACTCGACGTTTTCACGTCGTCAAGCTGGCTCAATTCGATTTAGGCGATGCTTGGGCCGGGAATACAATCAATACGGTCATTTTTCGCCACCACGGTGTTCTGACTCATCAGGGAAAACAAATTACGGCTTTCTATGTCGATGCGCATACGCTGCGCATCGCGCGCCGTGATCTGGAAACAGATGATCTCCAGACGTTTGACCTGTGCGGTGAATACAATCTGGCAGACGCTCACAACAGCATTAGTCTTGGTATCGATCGCGCTGACCATCTGCACATTTGTTACGACCACCATGCTACGCAGTTGCGATATCGCCGAAGCACTCGACCCAACGATATATCGAGTTGGTCCGATGAACTGCCCATGACTGGAGAGGCTGAAACGAAGGTAACCTACCCGACTTTCATGCAGCCGCATCATGGCTTTCCATTGACGCTGCTATATCGCGATGGCGTGCACAACAACGGCACTGCGCGTCTCAAGACCTATGACGAGGCATCCACGGGTTGGACGGACCATCCGATACCTGTTTTGAGCGGTAGCGAGTCGAAGCCGTGGACCAGCAACGCCTATTGGAACCACCCGGCTATTGGTCGAAACGGCAGCCTGCACCTGAGCTTTGTCTGGCGTACACATACGCTGGGCGTGGAGGACCGGGTCAACAACATCAATATCGGCTACGCCTGCTCGCTGGACAATGGAATCAGTTGGGTAACGTCCAAAGGGCGGGGCTACAAGCTTCCGATTACACCGGTAAATGCTGAAACGGTACATCCGGTGTCTCCGGGCAGTAATCTCATTAATCAATGCAGCATGGCGCTCGACAGCTGCAACCGCCCGCATATCGTTTTTTATGCCGATGATGCAAACGGCATCCCGCAGTATCAACACTTGCGGTATGACGGTAAGCAATGGCATCACCAGATTGTGTCGCAACGCGTTGAGCCATTTGCGTTGCAAGGCGGTGGAACGCTGCAGATTCCGATCAGTCGGCCGGAGATCGTTATCGACCGCCACGACAACGCGTACATCATCACTCGCGGAGATCACAGCGGCGGAAAAATGGTTGCGACAGTACTGGCCGCTCCCGAGTACACCTGGCATCAAGACAACACCCGGGTTCTGTGGGATGAGGATCTCGGGTACGCGGAACCCGTAATCGACCGATTGCGGTGGGAGCAGGAAAACGTATTGAGTATGTTGCTGCAGTACAACGAGCAACCCAGTCATGACATCGGCTGGCGGCAGACGTATGGGCCCGTCACACTGCTGGACATCCAATTCAAATTCAAGAACTAAGTCCAAAAAATGAAAAATCTGGATACGTCTCTCGCACTTGGCAACGCATCGATGCGGGCGGGAAACTTCGAAGACGCTATTCGCCACTACGCGAGGGTGTTGCTCAAGGCTCCGGGGTTGGCCAAGCACATCTCGGCGAACTTCGTTTTGGCGCGGAGGAAGTACCTGAGAGAGCGCCAATGCGTCAAAAAAACGCGTGTAGGGGTGTGCGGTTGGGACCTCGGGCGTAATCCCGCCGGGCGTGCTTACACGCTGGCTATGTTGTATGAAGGTTTTGCAGACGTGAAAATCGTCGGCAGCATTTTTCCGAAGTACGGGCGACAGATCTGGGAGCCCATTCGAGGGAGTCGGATCGCGAAGCACTGCTTCGTGGCGGACGACGAGTCGTGCTATATCGACCAGGCGATCGAACTGGTTGCGGATCATCCCTGCGACATCGTGCATTTGTCCAAGCCGCGAACCCCGAATATCTTCCTGGGGATTCTCTACAAGCTGATTTGGGGGGCCAAGGTCATCGTCGATGTCGACGATGACGAACTCGCCTTTTTTGGTGAGGATGCGTCTGTCGGCATTGACGAATACATCGAGAAACATCATCAGCTGCCTGCTCTCGCTGACCTCGCGGGGAAGAACTGGACGCGTCTAGCCGTCGGGCTCGTCGAGTCTTTCGACGGCGTTACCGTTTCGAACGCCGTTCTCAAGCATCGATACGGTGGCCATGTCATTCAGCATGCGAGGAATGAAAAGCTCTTTGATGCGTCGCCGGAGTTCAAGCGAAAGAGTCGGGAAAAGCACGGCGTGCCGCAAGAGAAGAAGGTCGTACTGTTTTTCGGCACGCCGAGGAAGCACAAGGGATTGATTGAAACCGCCGAAGCCATTGCGGCACTCAAGCGGGATGACGTGATGTTCGTCATCGTCGGCGAGTTCTCCGATGCGGCGCTGAAGGCCAAATTGCAAGCGATTGCCGGTGTCGAATATCTTTTCATCGGCAATCAGTCCATCGACAATGCCCCGGAAATCGTTGCCGTAGGGGACGTCTGCGTTCTGTTGCAGGATGTCGGTTCGGCCGCCGCACAGCTTCAGATTCCGGCCAAATTGTCTGACGCATTGGCCATCGGCATGCCTGTCCTGGCAAGCGAGACCCAAGCACTGGCAGACGCCATCGAGCGAGGCGCGCTCCTGGCGGTGACACCAGCAACGTTGGGTGCTCGGCTGGAGCAGGTATTGACCGATTCCAGTACTGCTGACCGTTTGAGCGAGGTGGGACGTGCGTATTTTCGAGGCGAGCTTGGTCACGACACGAATATGCTTCATCTGCGTCAGGCTGTCGAGCAACACCGTAACCTACCGCTGTCGAAAAACTGTGAGATCCTTCTCAACCACATGGACGAGAAGGTTCGCGATACGCTTCAATACCTGTTGAAAGTAGCCAGCGCTTGCAATCCGGGATATGAGACAACGAATGACCGGGGACGCATAGACACACGCCAGCCCGCGATCAGGGACGCCAGTGGATTGGCAAACGATCGTCCGTGGACGAATGCGGGACGCGGCGGCGTGTCTGGTCGAATTGCCGTTGTCGTCCATTATTTTTATCCGGAGATCTGGCCGGAAATTTGTGTGCGATTGGAGCGAATCGATACCGCTTTCGACCTTTTTGTGACGGCGCCTGTCGAACTCGCTTCGAGCGCGCACGAAAATGTTCTTCGCAGTTTCCCGAATGCACGATTCGCCTTCGGCCCCAATCTCGGGATGGACATCCTTCCATTTCTCTCGTTGATTCCTACGTTGATCAACGAGCGATACCTGGCAGTGTGCAAGATTCACACCAAGCGCGGCTACGACGAATCTGCGGTCGTGTGGCGCAATGTGATGCTCGACAGCTTGCTGGGTTCCGACGAAACCTTTTCCTCCGTGGTTCGCGCATTCGAGGGGCATCCGGAACTCTGCCTGGCAGGACCAGCGATGCTGTATCAGTCGGCGCCCAGACTGATGTACGAGAACAAGACGAACGTTTCACGTATCTTGAGGGAGAGCTACGGCAGGGAAATCCCCGAGACGGACTGGGGTTTTTTTGCAGGAACGATGTTCTGGGTTCGTCCTGAACTACTCGAAAAAATTTGCGGGTATGCAACCTTTCATATCGCGGACCAGCAGGCTGCGAACAAAAAGGACGGAAAGATTGAACACGCGTTGGAGCGCGCATTCGGGCTCCTGCCGACCATTTACGGTGGAAGTGTCGGCCTGCTGCACGGATCGAGCGGCGGCGAAGGAAATTGCACGCTTCAGTTGACGAACAATCCCGCCTTCGTCGGCAAGGCTGACGTAGGCGCTGTTCTTGCGCATCGAGCGGGCCTTGCGCGATATGTGGACGCAATCCGGAAGGCGGGAATCTTTGACGACGCGCTTTACAGATTTCAGTATTCCGAAGAGCTGCCGATGGATGTCGATGCGTTGACGCATTACATTCTGATCGGCTGCTTCAGCGGAAAGCGTCCGGTCAAGTCGTTCAGTCCGACACAATATCTGTCTCAGAATCAGGATGTCAGGCGACACAGGGTCGAGCCGTTGTTCCATTATCTGTCCAGCGGCGCGCGGGAGGGCAGGTTACTGTTCAGCGAGCCGGAGAAGGAGCCGCAGTTCCGCTTCGAAGTACTGAACCGGACGCTAATCGACTGGGATCGGATCGCCGCGGAATCTCGGAAGCCTCGCACGCTCGACGTGTCTATCGTGATTCCGGTATATGGCCAACCCGAGCTCACCGTGAAATGCGTGCAGTCGATATTGAACGTGGATTCGACGCTGTCATGGGAAGTCATTCTCGTCGACAATGGCAGCGACCCGGTCACGGCGGCGCAGGTTGAAAAGCTCAAGAGCGGAACGCGGGTCAAAGTCGTACGAAATTGGGAGAACCTGAATTTTGCCCTCGGTTGCAACGTCGGTTTTGCGCACGCCAGTGGGAAGTCAGTCGTATTCCTGAACAACGACACGACGGTCACGAAGGGATGGCTGGAAAAACTGGTACAGCCTCTTGCGGATGAAAAGATCATGGCTGCTCAGCCCAAGCTGCTGTTCCCGGACGGAACGCTGCAATGTGGCGGGGTGGTGTTTTCGCGATGGAGTGCCCTCGGCTATCCGATATACGTGGAATTCCCGGGGGATGCCGAGTGCATCAACAAGAGCCGGCCGTTCCAGGCCATTACGGCTGCCTGCATCGCGCTGCGCAGCGAGGATTTTGCGGAAGTCGGCGGATTCGATCCTGTATTCATCAACGGGCAAGAGGACATCGATCTGTGCCTCAGGCTCAAAGAGCGCTTTCATGGACATTGTTGGTACGCTGCAGATGCCACCGTGATTCACTATGAAGGCAAGACACCCGGCCGCGGAAAATATATTGCGCACAATCGAGCGAGGTTTATTGCGCGATGGTCGGAAAAGCACGTGCCTGACGACTTCTCCTACTATGCGGAGGATGGGTACGTCGTGAAGGCGTGGCGAGTCGATTCGGAAAGAAATCTTGAGAGGGGCATTGCCGTCTATCGTCCTGCGGTCGCTCGCGCCGAGACTCGGGCCATCCTTGACCGGGAGCAACCCGTGTCTTGGCCTATCGCGGATGTATCGGGTGACGCAGTGGTGCCTAAACGAGACACGTTTGTCGGCGGCAAGCAGGCGATCCGGCCGGATGCGCCGTGGTTACTCCTGTGCGCACACGCGGCCGGAACGCAATTGTTCGGCGGTGAACGAAGCTTCCTGGACATGCTCGTCGCGTTGAACGGATGCGGTTTCAACGTCGTTGCAACCTTCCCGGGTTTCGGCAACGAGGCGTATCTGGCAGAGGTTCTACAGTACGTCCATGTGCTCTATGTTTTCGAGTATCAACACTGGCAAAAAGAAGTACCGATGTCGCGATCTGCCGTGGAACGATTCTCTGCCATCATTAAAAAGCATTCGATCGACGCTGTATACGTCAACACGATCGTTATCCGGGAGCCGTTGCTGGCGGCTCGGGAATGTGGCGTGCCCGGCGTCGTTCATGTGCGGGAAATGATTTCGAGCGACGAGCATCTTTCGAAGGCGATCGGGATGTCGCCCGACGACATCGCGTGCCACATTTATGCGAGCGCCGACTACGTCGTGGCGAACTCGAGAACGACCGCGGAGGCGCTGGGACATCCGGATCGCACGTTCGTCGCACCAAACGTGGTTGATCTGACGTGCCTCGACGTGCCCAATCGCATTTATCCGGGTGAGATCACATTCGCGCTGATCAGCAGCAATATCCCGAAAAAGGGGATCTACGATCTCGTCGAGGTGGCCCGAATTTGCGAAAGGATCGCCCCCGGGGCGAGATTCTGGCTGGTTGGTCCCGAGCGCAAGGAAATAAGCGAGCTCATGGCGCTGCAGGAGAGTGGGCGAATTCCACGCAATGTGGTTTTTGCTGGTTACAAGCAAACGCCTCGTGAAGCGCTGGCGGGTGTCAATGTGGTTCTCAACCTGTCGTTGTTTGCGGAATCGTTCGGACGAACGGTAGCCGAGGCGCTGTCGGCAGGACGCCCCGTTATTGCGTACGACTGGGGTGCGTTGGGCGAACTCGTCCAATCCGGGAAAACGGGATTCCTGGTTCCGTATCGGGATGTCGCTCAGGTTGCACAGAAGGTCAGGGAGTTCTGTGCGAACCCGGCACTGATAGACACCTTCGGCGAGGCAGGTCGGCAATTTGTGCTCGAGAAATACACACCGGCAACGCTTCAGGGCAACCTCGGCAAGGCGTTCTCGAAAATTCTCGGACGAGATCCGGTTGTGCACGAAGTATCGCGAGCTGCGGATCAGGCCAAGCAGATGCTCAAGCTCGCGACGGAAAAATATGGGCGTTTTCCGTCGCACGCAGTTAATCGAGATGTCACGGTGGTCGTTCCTGTATATAACGCACTGAACGAGTCGATAGCCTGCATCGAAAGCGTTATCGCGAATACTGACCCGCAACATATGCGCTTGCTCGTCATCGACGACGGAAGCCCGGATCAGCACGTATTTCCTGCTCTTTCGAAATTCGACGGTGCAGGCAATGTGACCGTGATTCGTAACGAGCGAAATATTGGCTATACGAAAACGGTCAATAGAGGGCTGAAGCTTGCCGGTACGGATGACGTCGTTCTGTTGAACAGCGATACCGTGGTGACGTCGAATTGGCTACTTGGACTGAGAATCGCAGCGTATGGGCCAGACTCGGTCGGCACGGTGACTGCCATGAGTGACAACGCAGGCGCATTTTCGTTTCCTGTCCCGGGCAGAGCGAATCCGAAACCGGACAGCATGTCGTATGACGAATATGCATCCGTGGTTCTGTCGGGGAGTACTCCTAAAGATCCGATCGAGCTTCCGACCGGAAACGGCTTCTGTATGTACATCAAGCGGGAGCTTGTCGACAAAGTTGGTGCATTTGACGAGGAAGCATTTCCGCGTGGCTACGGAGAGGAAAATGATTTCTGCATGCGTGGACTGAAAGCAGGTTACAAGAATCTTCTGTCTCCGTGGTCGTTCGTATTCCACGTGCGAACTGCCAGCTTCAAGGGTGAGAAGGCAAAGCTGGTTGCCGAGGGCAATGCCGCGCTCGAAAAATTGCATCCCGACTATCCGGGGCGAGTTCGGGAGGCATTCTCGTCTCCGGCAATCAAAGACCTGCATAGCGCCGTTCAGGCGGCGGTTCGTGAACACGATCTGAGAGCCGCCGAGCTCGGGTGAATGCAGGGAGCGTAAGGATCGGTAAAGGCAAGTCGTAGGCGTTTGCGGGGAGTGCAATTCTTGTGAAATTTACGGTGGTTGTTTGAAGCGTCCTTGAACGATTGGGAAAGTGATTTTGCTCAAAAGAGGGGTTGAAATGCCAAGATATTTGATCGGATGTCTTGCTGTTATGGGGGCGATGGCTTTTTCCACTTCGTCGTTTGCAGGCAGCGACGTTGATTCCTGCAAGGCTCTGCCGCCAGACCTGCCGATCGATCAGGTCTGGGGGAGTGCGCATGTCGAGTTCGCTTCTCTCGAGAGCAAGAAATTTGTCTACATCGCCTACTACGACGCTGATCGCTGGCTCACGGTCGCGCAAATCAATAAATGTACTGGTGAAAAGGAGAAAATCAGGGTTCCGTCTCGCTTCGAGGGGTGGGACGAGCATAACTATATTTCCCTCGTGCTGGACGACAAGAACCGGCTACATGTATCGGGGAATATGCATGTGTCTCCATTGATTTATGCCCGAACGGACGGCCCGGATCGATTGACTGGTCTTGACGCGCTACGACCGATGACGGGAGCGGACGAAACTCGAACGACCTATCCGTATTTTTTTCACTTCGCTGACGGCGCGCTCGGATATTCATACCGATCTGGCCGGAGTGGTAACGGTATTGAGTTGATCAACCGGCTGGAAGGCTCGCGGTGGGTCCGCTGGACAAACCAGCCGATCTTTGCTCCGAACTCGGGAAAGAGCACGGTCAATGCGTACCATTCCAATTACCAGTTAGGGCCGGACGGCTTCTTCCACGTAGCCTGGGTTTGGCGAGAGACCTACCAAGTCGAAACCAACTTCAACGTCAATTATGCGAAGAGCTCTGATCTGCGCACCTGGAAGAATAGTCGAGGAGAGGTTGTGCCGTTACCCATCACGCCAGCCACAGCTGAAGTTGTGGACGCCATTCCGAAGGGTAGCGGACTGATCAACAACGTCAGGATCGGCTTCGACGCAATGGGGCGCCCGGTCATCTCATACCTGAAATTCGATTCGACCGGTGCTACACAGTTGTTCCACGCCAGACGAGAGGGCGACGAGTGGAAGTCAGTGCCAGCGACCCAATGGACCTATCGGTGGGACCCGAGAGGTGGCGGGACGATTCCGAGTGAGATCAATTTCTCGGGTGTGAAAATGAGAAACGGGCGCCTGATCGAACAGGTTCATCAACGGGATATCGGTACGAAGACGTTTGTGTACGATGGCGATTCGCTCAAGGCTCGACAGGTGCTGGGTGCAAGCGTCTGGGCGCCGCCGATTGCCGTCAGGGATCGTCAGACCCCGAAGGGCGCGGAGTTGAATGTTCGTCCAGTCGCAATTGGAGATTCAGCACCAGATAGTGCCGACGCCAATTATGCAATTTCGTGGTTTAGTTTACCTGCGGACAATCGAGATCGTCCGAGGGACTGCAAGGCCGCGGTGCCGTGTAATTTCGTTTCCGATCTGGTGCTGAAACCGATTCGGCCGTTGCATGACGCCTCGAACTAGGCGGTGAAGCGACGACGGATTGTGAGGGTTGTGGGTCATGTCCCGAGAAGCGGGTGCGTTGCCGCATATCGGGGGCTCCCGCTTCGCAGTTGAGTGTGTCGACGTGGTCGGTTTGATCCTGTTGGCACGCTAGACTGGCTCTGAAAGCGCGGCATTCAAATGCAATGTCGGGCACTCTGAATTTGAACAGACTTCCCTGGACGACGGCTCGTCGGGCTCGGGCGTTGCGGGATGTCTGCAATGGAATGAAGTTGCTTTTCCTGACACGAATCGCCTACGGGCGCGCTTGTCTTGGCCGGAAGGAAGGCAGCGGATTTCTTTACCTGTCTGAGAGATGTTTGCATGAAAATCGCTATCGCCGGCACAGGCTACGTCGGCCTGTCCAACGCCGTCCTGCTGTCGCAGCACAATGAAGTCGTGGCTCTGGACATCGTCCCCGAGAAGGTGGCGATGCTCAACCGCAAGGAGTCGCCGATCGAGGATGCCGAGATCGAGGACTACCTGCGCCACAAGGATCTGAACTTCCGCGCGACGCTGGACAAGGAAGACGCGTACGCCGGGGCCGACTACGTGGTGATCGCCACGCCGACCGACTACGATCCGGACACGAACTACTTCAACACCCGCTCGATCGAGGTCGTCATCCGCGACGTGATGGCGATCAACCCGCGCGCGGTGATGGTGATCAAGTCGACCATTCCGGTCGGCTACACCGAGCGCACGCGTGCGGCACTTGGCAGCGACAACCTGATCTTCTCGCCGGAGTTCCTTCGCGAAGGCCGTGCGCTGTACGACAACCTGCACCCATCGCGAATCGTGATCGGCGAGCGATCCGAGCGAGCCGAAGCGTTTGCCGATCTGCTGAAGCAGGGAGCGATCAAGCAGGACATTCCGACGCTGTTCACGGGCAGCACGGAAGCCGAAGCGATCAAGCTCTTCGCGAATACATATCTGGCGATGCGCGTGGCCTATTTCAACGAGCTGGACACCTACGCCGCGCAGCACGGTCTCGATACGCATCAGATCGTCGACGGCGTCTGTCTCGATCCACGCATCGGCGCGCACTACAACAACCCGAGCTTCGGCTACGGCGGCTACTGTCTGCCGAAGGACACGAAGCAGCTGCTCGCCAACTATCGCGACGTGCCGCAGAACCTGATCCGCGCGATCGTCGAGTCGAACAGCACACGCAAGGACTTCATCGCCGAGAGCATTCTCAGGCGCAAGCCGAAGGTCGTCGGCATTTACCGCCTCGTGATGAAGGCGGGGTCCGACAATTTCCGCGCGTCGAGCATCCAGGGCGTCATGAAGCGTATCAAGGCCAAGGGCGTCGAGGTCATCGTCTACGAGCCGGCATTGCACGAATCGACGTTCTTCAATTCTTCGGTCGTGCACGACCTGGCCGAATTCAAGCGCTCCGCCGACGTGATCGTTGCAAACCGCCTGACCGACGATCTGACCGACGTCGCAGGCAAGGTCTACACGCGCGACCTGTTTGGCGGGGACGCATGATCGACCCGAAGTCCGGTCACGCGGCGCGTGCGGCGAGCGCGCTGCCGCGCATCCTGTTCTTCAACGTGAACGGCTCGGGCATGGGCCATCTGAACCGTTGCCTCGCGTACGCGCGTCGCCTGCGGGGCCGCGCGCGCCCGTTTTTCCTTTCGCTGGCGTCGGCGATCGAGATCATCGAGGAGATGGGATTCGAAGCGGACTACTTCGTGTCTCATTACTGGTCGTCGAGTTCGACGTTCGGCTGGAACAGCGAACTGGCCGTCCGGCTGGGCCTGATGCTGGAGCGGGTTCGTCCGGATGCGGTCGTATTCGACGGCACGTGGCCGTTCAAGGGTCTGCTGACGGCGTGCGAGATGTATGGATCGCCCGTCCTCGTGTGGTCCAATCGCGGGCTGCTCAAAGCGGATACCAAGACGGTGCCGGTGGACGAGGCGTTGTTCGATCTCGTGATCCAGCCCGGTGAGCTGGGCGCGACCGAGGCGCGCGGGTCCCTGACGACCGGCGGCACGCGGCTGACGGTTCCGCCGGTCTGCCTGCTGGAGGACGACGAGTTGCTCGACCGTGCAGCGGCGAGAGACGCGCTTGGCCTGCCGCAGGCGGGTCGCTTCGTCCTCTTTTCGCTCGGCCCGGGCAACCTGAAGGATGTCGCCGGCATCGGGCACGGGCTGATCGCCGCGTTCGAGGCGGCCGGCTTCCAGGTGGTCTGGGCGCGGGCGCCCATTTCGGTGCGTGACGTCGAATTGCCGGCCGGCGTGTTGCCGGTCTCGGTCTATCCGTTGGCGCGCTATCTGCGCGCGTTCGATGCATTTGTCGGCGCAGCGGGCTACAACACCTGCTGCGAACTGGTGCAGTCAGGTGTTCCGGCGCTGCTGGTGCCCAACGCGCAGCTGGTGGACGACCAGGTTCGCCGCGCGCGGATGGTCGCCGACGTGATGCCGGCCGTCGTGTCTGCGTGCGAAACCGAACGGGAACGCAAGGCCGCCGTCGACGCGCTGCTGGGCATGTTGCCCGCGGCAGCGGCGGCGCAGCGCGCGGTGCCGATGAACGGTGCGTCGCTCGCGGCGGACGAGATCATCGCCAGGATTACTGAAAAGAGGCGAACGCATTGAGCATCATCGACCAGACCCGGACCTTGAGGCGCGAGTTGCGCGCGCTGGCGGCGAAGCCCGACTGGACGCTGCTGACGCGCCATGACCTGCTCGCCGGGAAACCGCCGACCACACGGAAGGAGCGCGCGTGGCGCGGTGTCAAGCGCGTGCTGGCCACGTTGGGCGCGATTCCGCCTCACGTGACGAAATATCCGTGGCTGCCGACCCTGAAGCACGCACCGGTTTTGGCCGAAGCGAACACGCTGCTGATCTGGGCGCCGGGTACGGAGCGCGATGCATTGCGTCGCGCATGCGAAGGCTTTTCCGCGCGGCTGAAGGGTAACGATGCGCTGGCGCCGGTACTGGTGACCGACGTGGCCGATTTCGCCTTCTATTCGCGGCTGGGCTGGCTGGTGGAATACCTGCCGGAATTGAGCGGCGACGATCGTTCCTATCGCGAGAGAAAGCGCGCGTATCTCGCGTGGCGCTATCGCGATGCGCGGATCGTGCCGCCGGCCGCGGCGCAGGCCAACGACGCCGACTGGAAGGCATTGGTGGAAGTGAACTGAACATGATGGATAGAAATCGCTATGCCATGTTGACGGTGGATACCGAGGCGCTGCCGAAGCGCGCCACGGAAGATCACGTCAAACGGCTGATGTGGGGTGTGCACGAGAAGGGGCGGGCGGGGGTCGGTGAAATGGCTTCGATCGGCGACGAGTTCGGCGTCAAGCACGTGTTCTTCGTGGACCAGTGCGGCGCGTATGCGTATCTCGACGAGACGAAGGAGGTCGTGCGTCGGCTGGATGCCGTGGGGCAGGACGTGCAACTGCATACGCATCCCGAATACCTGCCGGACGCGTTCTGGGCCGAGCACGGCCTGGCACGGCGGCCGCAATACATGAATCAATACACGGACGATGCGCGTGCGGAGTTCGTGATTCGCCACTTCGGCGGGCTGATTTCGGCGGAAACGGGCAAGCCGGTGCTGGCGCACCGTGCCGGTTCGTTCCGCTGGAACGCGTCGACGATCCGGGCGCTGAAGTCGACCGGCGTACAACTGTCGTTCAACAATTCCCTGTGCGCCGTCCATGCCGGGCAGTGCAACTACAGCGAGCCCACGAATCTGCCGTTCCAGTGGTCGAATGGCGTGATCGAGGTGCCGATGACGGAAAAGAAGATCCTGCCGAAGGTCGGCAAGGAAGAATGGTGGGCACGCCTGACTTACCCTGAATCGCCGTACTTCCGGTTCCGTCCGTGGTGGGGCAAGCTGCTGCTCGACGCGTTCAGCGGCAGCCCGACGTTCTCGATCTTCCTGCTCCATTCGTGGTCGCTGCTGTATTGGGACGAAAACGGGCATGCGACCTACCGGGACGACCAGCGCGTCGAAGGCTACCGGAAGCTCCTGTCGCGCCTGACGAAGGATTACGACGTGATCACGACGGCGGAATTCCTGGACCTGCAGGCCCGCGGCAAGATCCGGACCACGCATACGACCGATCTCGCCCATGCCGAACTGAAGTCGGCCGGAGCGGCGAAAGCATGAGCACGACGCTCGAATCGTTGCAGACGGCGGTGACCGAGCCGCTGCGCGCGATGAGCCGTCGACTGACGGCGCATGTGCTCGAGCGCAAGTTGACGCAGCCTTCGCGCGGCGTGCCGTTCGTCGGCGATCCGGACAGCATGCTGTACGTGGCGGCGAGCGCATTGCCGTATCACACGAGCGGCTATACGACGCGCACGCATGAAGTCGTTCGCGCCTTGGCAGCCGCGGGCGGTCGCGTGCATCCGCTGACGCGGCCCGGTTATCCCGGCGATCGCGTGGATCGCCTGACGGATGTCGCCGGAAGCGAAACGCAGGTCAGCGAGGTCCGGTATCTGCATGCGAACGCACCGTTCAACAACCGGCCGGTGCTGATGTATGCGTTGCAGGCGGCGCCCGTCATCGCGCGCGTGGCCATGCAGCATCGCGTGTCCGTGATCCACGCGGCGTCGAATCACGTGAATGCGCTGCCGGCCCTGCTGGCGGCGCGGCAACTGGGCATCCCGTTCCAGTACGAGATGCGCGGGTTGTGGGAGTTGACGCGCATCTCGCGCATGCCGGAATACGAAGGTCGGCAGGCGTTCGTGCAGGGGCTGCAACTGGAGGGCCTGGTGGCCCGTCACGCGGACAAGCTGTTCGTGATCTCGGCGCAGCTGGGGCGGTTCGCGCGCAACCGCTGGGGGATTGCCGGCGAGCGGATGCATCTGCTGCCGAATTGTGTGGACCCCGAACGGTTTACGCCGTCGGCACCCGAGGAGATCGATGTCGACACGATCGGCTATGCAGGTTCGCTGATCGGCTATGAAGGGCTCGATACGTTGATCGATGCGGTCGGGCGGTTGAGGGGAGAAGGGAGCACGGTGCGGGTCGAGATCGTCGGAGAAGGCGAGGCACGGCCGGCGCTGGAGGCACAGGTTCGAAGCCTCGGCTTGTCGGCGCAGATTCGCTTTCTGGGCCGGACCTCGCCGGAGCAGGCGCGCACGACGCTCGGCCGTTGCGCGCTGGTGTGCATCCCGCGCAAGCCGTTCAAGGTTTGCGAGATCGTGCCGCCGATCAAGCTCGTGGAGGCGCTCGCGATGGGCAAGCCGGTGATCGTGCCTGATTTGCCGGTGTTTCGCGACGAAATGGGGCCGCGTCCGGCCGGCTGGTTCTTCAAGGCCGGCGATGCGGTCGACCTGGCACGGGTCATCGATGTGGCGCTGTCCGATCGCGCTGCGCTCGCGGCGTTCCGCGGCCAGGCGAGAGAATACGCGGCCACGCAGCGCCGCTGGCGCGAATTTGTCATGAACGCACTGCCGATGTCGCAGGGTGAGGGGTTAAATGGTCGGCACGGTCATTAGAAAACTGGGTTCGTGGGTCTACGACTACCCGACGGTTACGGAAGACGTGGAGCAGGCCGGGCGCTTCGGGCGCCTGAAGATTGCGCTCGTCACCGACTACTTCACGGCCGATTGCCTGTCGGCGGAATGCCGCGTACGCATCATGACGCCTGCCAACTACGCGGACGTGATCGGCAACTGGAAGCCCGATCTCGTGCTCGTGGAATCGGCGTTTCATGGCGTGGACGGAAGCTGGCGCTACGAGCTGGCGCGACAGTCGCCGCCGATGCGCCTGGGCAAGCCGACGGCGATCTTTCGCCTGGTCGATTTCGCCAGGCGCGCGGGCGTGCCGACCGTATTCTGGAACAAGGACGACGGCGCGTTCTTCGACACGTTCATCGACGTGGCGAAGGCATTCGACTACGTGTTCACGACCGACGAGGAGTGTCTGGACCGGTATCGGCGGCAGGTGCCCGCGCATGTGCCGGTGAACACGCTGGTGATGCCGTATCAGCCTGCGTCGCACAACTTCTCGGGCTTCAATTTCGTGCGCAACGAGGCGTGCTTCACGGGCAGCTATTACCGGCGCATCCTGAACGAACGCCGCCGCTTTCTCGACATGGTGTTCGATACCTGCGAGCAGAGCAATCTGCCGCTCAACGTATTCGACCGCAATCACGATCGCCTGTCGCGCTTCTTCGAGTTTCGCTATCCGAAGAGGAACGGGCTGCGCGTGCATGGCAAGGTGCCGCATCGGGAGACGGCACATGTGTACAAGTCCCATGCGATCTCGATCAACGTGAATTCGGTGACGGGCTCCGAGACGATGTTCTCGCGGCGCCTGGTCGAAATCCTCGCGTGCGGCGGCATCGCCGTGACCAACGCGAGCCGCGCGGTCGACCGGTATTTCCGCGGGTTCTGCCACGTGATCGATACGCCTGACGAGGCGCGGGAGTTGTTTGCGCGGCTTCGGCACGGCCCGTCGCAGGACGATCTGGACAGGGCCGAGGCAGGGGCGCGCTACGTACGGCAGAACCATACGTGGGCGCACCGGCTGGAAGAAATCTGCGCCGTCGTGAAGATCTGAGGGGAAGCCGTCACGATGCTCGCGCTGCTTTCCTACGCCGCCCAGCTGGTCTTCCTGCTGGTGGTGCTCTATTTCGCGCTGTACGTGCTGCTCGAGCTGCGCGTCCTGCTGATTTCCCGCAAGGTCGAACGGCGCAAGCTGACCGACCTCGGGCAGCCCGTGCGGATCTCCGAAGACGGATTTCATCCGCGGGTCAGCGTGCTGCTGCCGATCTGCAACGAGTCCGAGGTGGTCGAGCGGCTGATCGACGCGGCCTGCCGACTGACCTATCCGCCGAACGAGATCGAGATCCTGGTGCTCGACGACTCGTCGGATGCGACGACGAAACTGGCACGCGCGAAAGTCGACCGCTACGCCGCCGACGGAATCAACATCCGGCTCGTCAAGCGCCAGTCGCGAACGGGCTACAAGGCCGGCAACCTGGTCAACGGCCTCCAGCAGTCGTCCGGCGAGTTCTTTGCGATCTTCGATGCGGATTTCGTGCCGCCCGCCGATTTCCTGCTGAAGACCATTCCGTGCTTCACCGACCCGAAGCTCGGCTTCCTTCAGACCGGCATTGGTTACGAGAATCGCGACGCGTCGTTCCTGACACGCTTCCAGGCCATGGAAATGGGCCACCAGCAATACGTGACGGTGGGGCTGAGTGAGGACGGCGACATGGCTTCGCTGAGCGGCAGCTCGTGTGTGTGGCGCAAGGAATGCGTCGATGCGCTGGGCGGCTGGAATGCGTCGACGGTCACCGAAGACGTGGACCTCGGCTATCGCGCGCAGTTCGGCGAATGGAAATACGCGTATCTGCGAGATGTCGTTTCCATGTCGGTGCTGCCGGAAACCATCAGCGCATTTCGCATTCAACGGGAGCGCTGGGGGCGCGGCCTGATCCACAGCGGGTTCAAGCATGTCGGGCAAATGCTGTCGCAAAGCATGCCCCTGATGAAGCGGATGCACGCGATCTCGGTGATGTTCTCGTCCGTGCTGCTGGCTTCGATCTATGTGCTGATCCTGCTCAGCCTGCCGTTGACCTGCCTGGTGCATTTCGACGGCGAGGGTATTCATCTCGGCGCATTCGCCTTTTTTGTACTGGTGGCAATCTGGGCCCTTGCGAATGCGTTCGGTTCGCGCAAGGGCGCGAGATTCGACGACCAGCCGAGTGTTCTGAAAACCGTATGGGATACCTATCTTTATATCGCGATGTTTTTGCCGATGGCCTGGTATTACTTCGCGGGAGGCGTGCGTGCGGTTTTCGGCGTGTATAGCGGCTTTCACCGCACGCCAAAAGGCAAGGAAGCCTATCGATCGACGATGCCGCGCATCAATGCGGTTCTGCTGGCCGGGGAAATCGCCACGTTCGCCTATTCACTCTTGACGATTTTGCTGGCGATTCAGAAGAAGAACTACGTTCTGATACCGCTCAATGTAACGGTTTGCGTCGGTTTCGGCATGGTTCTCTATTGGTCGTGGCAAGAGCGTCGTGCCCGTGGGCAATCGTGATTTCAGCGTGCGCGCAGTCGAATCAGTCCAGGTGTCGGGCAAGGATTGCCGATTCGTCAAGGGCGGCTTCCTTTCTGGCATGCGACCAATGTAAAGAAATTGTCGGCATCGGAGGAAGCACGGATATTTGCGCGATGAGGGAACACACAATGACAATCGATGCGGTACGACGAATTCCGCGGGCGGCCGATGCGCTGACCGGCCAGGCCAGCTCGTTTGGCCGGAGGGCGGTACATTCCGCTTTTTACCGATGACGCGGCCATCTGGTTTCGCTCGCTTCGCCGGTCTGGCGCCGATCTGACGGCGGCGCCTGACGACTTCCATACAGGGTCCAGCGGATCAAGCGAGTCGAAGGATCATCAAGATTTGCAAAGAACATTCGAGGAATTCTGTCCGTCCCGATTGGACGGGGCAGAATGCCATCAACAGTCTCTCGTCGAACCCGCCAAGTCGGAGGGACATGTCTGACAGATAGCCGGGAAATTTTAAGAATTGCTTGCAGGATTTCCGCATGCAGTCCGTCGTGCGGCGACGCGCGCATCGGCGATCTGCGCGATTAAAGCATCTTGAGAGCGGACCGGTGCCGGACGGCCAGCGGAACAGCCCGGCATTTTTTTCCGACATTTGCGGGTCGAGAATCGGTGTGCTGCCGGTACTCGAGGATTGCAGATAGCGCGAGTTTTTACCTTTGCATGGAGCGGGACCGGCCGGGCGCGCGCCCCATGTAAGCAGTTGTAACGTGTAAGGTATTACCCGAATATTAATATTGCTGTATGATCGCGTCGGCACGTTGTAAGCTCCCGGTCAGTTGTCTTTCGTGCCGCGCAAATTTCCATGTCGTGTCGGTCGCTGCATGGTCCGCATATTTTTTCGCAACCCTGATTCGGGCGGTCGCATGTCGTTGCGTCGACATGCCATACCAATGCGTTGCATGTTGCGGTCGTAGTCAAATCATACGAAATAATCAAACACATTAAATCGACGATGTTGTCCGCTGCTTGATCGGGATATCAGGCAGCGCTTGGCGCTTGGAGATCGATAACCAGACGAGCCGCTGAAAAAAATGTCCGTTTAAAACGATGAAAAACAGCAATATTCGCAACCGGGGAGGGCAGATGAGCGCAAACAGGCCACGCGCAATCGTGATAACCGGCAGTAGTGCCGGGCTTGGACGCGCGCTGGCATTGAGTTATGCCGCGCCCGATACCACGCTGGGGTTGATCGGCAGAAATTCCGCGCGGCTGGAATCCGTCGCTGCGGAGTGCCGTGCGCGTGGCGCCCACGTCGTGATCGGCTGCATGGACGTGCGCGATTCGGCCACCGTCCAGGACTGGATGATCGATTTCGATACGCGGCATCCGATCGAATTGATGATTGCGAATGCAGGCGTAGCCAGCACGCTGCAGTCCGCCGACGACTGGGAGCACATGGCGCGCACCGCCGACGTCGTCGATACCAACCTGTACGGCGCATTGCATGCGGTGCTGCCGGCCATCGACCGGATGCGCATGCGCCGGAACGGACAGATCGCGGTCGTCAGCTCGCTCGCCGCATTGCGGGGCATGGCCATCTCGCCCGCCTATTGCGCGAGCAAGGCGGCGCTGGTCGCCTACTGCGATTCCGTGCGCCCGATCCTCGCACGCGAGGGCATCGGCCTGTCGGTCGTGATGCCGGGTTTTGTCCGCACGGCGATGAGCGACGTCTTCCCGGGCAGCAAGCCGTTCATGTGGAGCGCGGACAAGGCTGCGGGATACATCAAGAAGCGCCTCGCGCGACGCCGCGTGGAAATCGCCTTTCCGTTCAGTCTTGCCTTCGGCATCAAGTTGCTGCGCCTGCTGCCGGCCACGCTGGCGGATGCCATTCTCGGTCGTCTGTCCTATCTCCCGCGCGGGAAGGCGTGACGTGTTGCCCGGATTCGCGTTCGCGGCTGTTGCAGCCGCACTCTCATTTCTCGTAGAGGCCATCGCGTATCCGCGCGCGTCGCTCGCCCGTTCCCCGGCGGCGATCGCACTGCATGTCTGCGCGTTCGCCATCGTGGCGGGCGCGACTTTCGCCGTGACGGCACGGCCGCTTTTCTCGGCGTCCGTCGCGCTCGTGCTGATCGCCTTGCTGGCGGTCATCAGCAACGCAAAATACGAATCCCTGCGCGAGCCCTTCGTCTTTACGGACCTGAGCCTGTTCAGCCAGGTCTTCGCTCATCCGCGTCTTTACCTGCCGTTCCTGAGTGCCGGCAAGGTGCTCGGCATCGTTGCCGCCGTGGCGGTCGCGACGGCCGGGTTTCTGCTCGAACAACCGGCCGGCACGCTGGCGCGTTGCGCCGCCGCACTGATCGCGGCCGCCTGCGTGCCGCTCTGTATCGCGCTGTCGCGTCGCATCCCGTTGACGCTCGATCCGATGGCGGACCAGCGCCGGACGGGTTTCTTCGCGGCATTCGTCGCTTACCTCGTCAACGGGCTGCGGCGCGCGGAACGCAATGCGTTCTTTCGCGCGGTCGACGCCGGGCCGTTCTCCGGCGGCCGTCCGGACAGCACACCGGACGTGATCGTCATCCAGAGCGAATCCTATTTCGACGCGCGGCGTCTCGGCACATGTGTGCTGTCGGCGCCGTATGCGAATCTCGACCGCGCACGCCGCGAGGCATTCGCACAGGGCAGCCTGGACGTTCCCGCCTGGGGCGCCAATACGATGCGCAGCGAATTCGCGATGCTGACGGGATTGCCGTCGGCGGCGCTCGGCTACTCGCGCTTTTATCCGTACATGTATGTGCGCCGCGCGTGCGCGTCGCTGGCGGGCTGGTTCAGGCGAGGCGGGTATCGCACGCTCGCGATTCATCCGTATCACGCCGATTTCTTCGGGCGCGACCGGGCATTCCGGTTCATGCATTTCGACCGCTTTCTGGATATTCGGGATTTCGGCGGTGCGGCGCGAATCGGGCCGTATATCGGCGACGGTCCGGTAGCCGATGCGATCATCGCGGCCCTCCAGGCGCGCGACGACAGGCCGGTATTCGCCTTCGCGATCACGATGGAAAACCACGGCCCGCTGCATCTGGAACCGGTGGGGCCGGGCGAATCCGCATCGCGGCATACGCTCGGCGACGACGCGCGCTGGCGCGACCTGACCGCCTATCTTCGACACGTCGAGCATGCCGACGGCATGATCGGCAAGCTGACTGATTATCTCCGCAAGCGGGAACGACCGACCGTGCTGTGCTTTTACGGCGATCACGTTCCTGCCTTGACTTCGGTGTTCGACGCGCTCGGAACCGAACCGACCAATAGCGATTACTTTATTTGGCGCAACTTCGCGAACGATTTCGGCGAGCAACGAAACGTTCGTGTCGAGAGTCTCGGTGCCGCGATACAGCGCGCGATGGTGCACGTCGATTGCACTCGCGCCGCGTCGCCGACCGGGATGCTGAAGACGCCGGCGTGATGATGGAAAAAAAAATTGCAATTATTGGGATAGCGTGCCGCTTTCCCGGTGGGGTTGAGGGACCCGACGATTTCTGGCAACTGCTGTGTGACGAACGCGATGCCGTGACGGCCATTCCGCCGGACCGTTTCGGTACGGCGTTCTACCAGCACCCGTCGAAGCGGGAGCCGGGGAAGAGCTACACGTTCGCAGCGGGCGTCGTCGATGACGTCGCGGGATTCGACGCCGAATTCTTCGGCATCTCGCCGCGCGAGGCAGCGCAAATGGATCCGCAGCAGCGGCTGCTGCTCGAGCTCGCGTGGGAGGCGTTCGAAGACGCCGGCGTGCGTCCGGCCGCGATGCGCGGGCGCGACTGCGGCGTGTTCGTCGGCGTGGCGGGCATGGATTACGGCAACCGCAATATGGACGACATGAACACGATCGATCCGTATTCGGCAACCGGCAACACGCTCAGCATCGCGTCGAACCGCGTGTCCTACGTGTTCGATCTGCGCGGCCCGAGCATGTCGGTCGACACCGCTTGCTCGTCTTCGCTCGTCGCGCTGCATCAGGCGGTCCGGGCGCTGGCGTCCGGCGAAACCGCGATGGCGCTGGCCGGCGGCGTGAACCTGCTGCTGCATCCGTTCGGATTCGTCAGTTTCTCGAAGGCGTCGATGTTGTCGCCGCGCGGCCGCTGCCGCGCGTTCGACGCGACCGGCGACGGCTACGTGCGGGCCGAAGGCGGTGCGTTCGTGCTGCTCAAGCCGCTCGACCAAGCGCTGGCCGATGGCGACACGATCCACGCGGTCATCGCCGGATCTGGCGTGAATTCGGATGGCCATTCGCACGGCGGCATCAACGTGCCGGCCGCTGCGACGCAGGCGGACCTGCTGCGCACCGTGTACCGGCGAGCGGGCATCGACCCGCGCACGCTCGCGTATCTCGAGGCACACGGAACGGGCACCGCGGTCGGCGATCCGATCGAGGCGCGTGCGTTGATCGATGCGGTGTCGGGCGGCCGGCCCGCATCCGATCCGCTGCTGATCGGTTCGGTCAAGACCAATATCGGACACCTCGAAACGGCGTCGGGCATGGCGGGCCTGCTGAAGGCGGTGCTGTGCCTGAAGCACCGCGCGGTGCCGCGTTCGCTGCATTTCGACACGCCGAACCCGGGCATCGATTTCGACGGCGGCCGCCTGCGCGTGGTCGATCGCTTCACGCCGCTCGAGCGCGGCGATGCACCGCTGACGATCGGCATCAACTCGTTCGGCTTTGGCGGCACGAATGCGCACGTCGTCATCACCGAGGTGGCGGTACCGGCGCCAGCCGCGCAGTCGACCGTAAAGATCGATGCGCCGTTGCCGCCGCTCGTCCTGACCGCACGCTCACCCGCCGCGCTGGAAGCCGTCGCCGCGCGCCATCTCGCACGCCTGCAAGCGGGTGCCGACTGGGCCGCACTCGCGGCCGCCGCCGCACGGCGTCGCCAGTGGCTCGAGCATCGCGCGGTCGTCGCACCGGCCGACCAGGCCGAAGGGCGCGCCGCGCTCGCTGCACTTGCGGAGCCGTCGGAGCGTGGGCTGCCGGCGTGCGCCGTGCAGGGGCACGCCGTCGAAGGCGATGCGCCGGTTGCGTTCGTCTACGCGGGCAACGGCTGTCAATGGGCCGGGATGGGCAAGCGGCTCTATGCCGAGGATGCGGTGTTTCGCGCGGCGCTCGACGAAGTCGATGCGCTCTGGCGTGCGGACGGCAACGCGTCGCTCGTCGAAGTCATGTGCGAAGGTGTCGACGCCGAATGGCTCGCCGCGACCGAGAACGCGCAGCCGCTGCTGTTCGCGATGCAGGTCGGTATCACGCATGTGCTGACCGCGCGCGGCATCCGCTTCGACGCGGCGGTCGGCCACAGCGTCGGCGAGATCGCTGCGGCCTGGGCGTCGGGCGCGCTCACGCTCGCCGAGGCCGTGCGCGTGATCCGGATTCGCAGCGGTGCCCAGGGCCTGACGCGTGGCGCGGGCAGGATGGCGGCGGCCGGCGTCGGCGAAGCCGCGGCGCGCGACTGGATCGCGCGTCTCGATCTCGCCGCGGCGATTGAAATCGCGGGCACCAACAGCCCCGACTCGGTGACGCTCGCAGGTTCGCAAGCCGCGCTCGAAGCGTTCGGCGCGGCGCTCGCGGACGCAGGCCATTTCTACCAGATGCTCGACCTCGACTACGCGTTCCACAGCAGCCGCATGGACGCGATCGAGCCGGTCGTGCGCGACGGGCTGGCCGATCTCGCGCCGCGCGAGACGCATACGCGATTCGTGTCGACGGTGACGGGCGACGTGCTGCCGGGCACCGCGCTCGATGCGGGCTACTGGTGGCGCAACATTCGCGAGCCGGTCCGGTTCGGCGACGCAATTTCCCGCCTGGCCGACGATCGCGTGCGCGTGTTCGTCGAGATCGCGCCGCACTCGATCTTGCGTACCTACGTGAAGCAGACGCTTGCGGCGCGCGTTGCGCCGGGCATCGTCGTGCCGACGCTCAAGCGCCAGCACGATAGCGCGGAGATACTCGCCCATTCGATCCTGTCGGCGGTTGCGCAAGGCGCGCGCGTCGATCTCGACCGCTTCGTGCCCGATGTGCCGCACGCCGCGGCAGCGCTGCCGACTTATCCGTGGCAGCGCGAGCGCTACTGGCTCGTGCCGAGCGTCGAGGGCTACGGGCTCGTGAACCGGCGCGTCGATCATCCGCTGCTCGGTTATCGCCTGCACGAGCATGCGTTCGCGTGGGAGAACCAGCTCGATCCGCAGCGCGTGCCGATGCTCGCCGACCACGTCGTCGACGGCGGTGTCGCGTTCCCCGGTGCCGGTTATGTCGAAATGGCGCTCGCGGCGGCGCGCACGTTCTTCGGCACGCCGGATGCTGCCATCGAGAACGTCGAGATCCGCATGCCGGTCGTGTTCCAGCCGCAGCACGCGAAGCTGTTCCGGCTCGCGATCGACGTGCGCACGGCGTCGTTTACGATCGAGACGCGCGACCGGATGACGGACGGCCCGTGGAACCTGAACGTGACGGGGCGCCTGCTCGAAAGCGGCAATACGCTCGACGCGGACAGCACGCCGGATGCGTCCGTCATCGCCCGCCTGCAGTCGTGTCCGGCGCTGTCCGGCGCCGCGCTGTATGCGGGTACGGCGGCAATCGGTCTGAGCTACGGACCGGCGTTCCGGTGGGTTCGGTCGCTGTGCGTGTCGGGCGACGACGCGCTTGCCGAGCTCGATGTGCCGTCGGTCCTGGCCGATGCGCGTGCGCGGTCGGACTATCTGCTGCATCCCGCGCTGATGGACAGCGGTTTCCATCCGCTGTTCGCGGTGCTGGGGCAGGCCGGTGCCGCGCCGGACGATGCGCATGCGGCGTTCGTTCCGGTCCAGATCGGCCGTGTCGATTTCCTGAGCGGCGAATCGATTCGTCGCGTGCTGGCGCGCATTCACCGCCGCAGCCCGCATTCGATCGTCGCGTCGTTCGAATTCATCGATACCAACGGCGGGATCGTCGCGCGCCTTTCCGCGTGCCGCTTCCGTCGCGTCGATCTCGCCGGGCGCCGTCACGGCGCGCCGGCGCGCTTTGCCTACGTGCTCGAAGCGCGGCCGCTGCCGGCCGGTTACACGGCGGCCGCGCTGCCGCAGCCGGGCGCGCTCGTCGAGCGTGCGAACGCGCGGGTCGCGGCGCGTGAGGACCGCGCGCGCCGCACGCAGCACCTGACCGAAATGCTGCCGCTGCTCGACGTGCTTGCCGGTCTGCATGCGCTCGATGCACTGGATGCGCTCGGCATCTTCGCCCAGCCGGCGCTCCCGACGGACACGCACCCGCGGCTGGTCGCGCGACTGGCGGAGATCGTCGTCGAGGACGGGCTGGCCCGTTTCGAAGGCGATCGTCTGGTTCGCGATGACGCAGCCTGCGCGGCAATGCCTGCGCGTGACGCGCTGTGGCGCGACGTGCTGGCGGCATCGCCGGCTCATGTCGCGGAACTGACGTTGCTGGCACACGTCGGCGCGGCGCTGCCGCGCGTGCTGCGCGACGCGTCGCCCGAGGGGGCGCTGCTGTCGTCGACCGGTCGCAGTCTGGTCGAACAGTTCTTCGATGCATCGCCGACCTGGGCGCATGCGCGCGCGCTGCTCGCCGCCTGCGTGACGCAGGCTGTCGCGGCGTGGCCGGACGCCCGCCGCTTGCGGGTACTGGAGATCGGTGCCGCGAGCGGCGACGTGCTGCAACCGCTCGACGTGGGTGTGCCGGCCGGTCGCTGCGAATACCTGCTGGCGGGTACGCAGCAGCAGCTCGCCGGGTTCGATGCTGAAGCGCACCCGCATGTGCGGACGCTGGTGTTCGCGACCGACGCGCCGCTGTTCTCGCAATGCCACGATACGACGCCGTTCGACGTCGTGATCGTCAACCGGATGCTGGGCGATCACCCGGATCCGCTCGCCGCGCTGACGGCGATCGCCGAACGGCTCGCACCGGGCGGGCTCGTCGTCGTCGCCGATGCGCGACGCAGCCGGTTCTCCGACATCGTGTTCGGCACGGCCGGTGGCGAAGTTGCCGCCGGCGCGTACGGCGCGCTGGCGCCCGCCGCGATCGAGTCGATGTGCGAACGTGCCGGACTGGTCGACGTGGTGCGTGATACCGAACAAGGCCTCGATCTCGAGGGCATGCCGACGTTCGTCGTCGCGCGCAAGCCGGTTGCCGACGAGCAGACGGCCGACGCATCGCGGGACGAGGATCGCGTGCGTTGCATGGCGGAGCGTGACGGCGCGCAGTGGCTGATCGTGCGGGACGATGACGACGCGCTCGGCATCGCCCTGGCGGGCGAGCTCGAGCGGCTGGGTTGCCGCGTCGAGTCGGCAGCGGCGCGAGACGCCGCGGCATGGTCGGCACGGCAGCCGGCCGAGCATCCGGCGCATGTCGTGTTCGTCGCGCCGCTTGCATCGCTCGACGCGGCCGACGGTGCGGCCGTGATGCGCGCCCAGCACGGCGGCGCGCTCGCACTGGCATCGCTCGTGCGCGATCTCGACGCGGCCGGCGCGACGGAGCGCGGCCGACTGTGCGTCGTGACGCGCGGCGGTGCGCCGTTTGCCGCCGGTACGTCGTCACATCCCGAACAGGGAACGGTGTGGGGCCTCGGCCGCGTGATGGCGAACGAGTATCCGACGCTGCCGATCCGCTTGATCGACGTCGATCAGGCCGTCGAGCAACCGGCGCAGCAGCTTGCGATCGCGCTGCTCGGCGACGACGGCGAGGAAGAAGTGCTGCTCGCGCCGCGGGGTCGCTACGTGCCACGCATGCTGCCGGCCGCGCAGGCGGACGAGCGTGGCAATCCGCTGTCGACCGCATCGGACCGCCCGGGCGCACGGCTTGCATTCGACATGCCGGGTTCGTTGCGCAACCTCGAATGGTTCGCGATGCCGGCACGCGATCTTGCCCCCGGCGACGTCGAGATCGAGCCGGTGGCGACCGGGCTCAATTTCCGCGACGTGATGTACGCGATGGGGCTGCTGTCCGACGAAGCCGTCGAGACGGGCTTCGCGGGCGCGACGATCGGCATGGAAATGTCGGGACGCGTCATCCGGGTCGGCGCGGACGTCGACGGCTTCGCACCGGGCGACGCGGTGCTGGGTTTCGCGCCGGCATCGTTCGCGACGCGCGTGGTCACGCGCGCAACCGCGATCGCACGCAAGCCCGGCACGATGTCGTTCGAGGAGGCCGCCACGGTCCCGACGACGTTCTTCACCGCGTACTACGCACTGTGCGAACTGGCGCGACTGCGACGCGGCGAGCGCGTGCTCGTGCACGGCGGCGCGGGCGGGGTCGGCATCGCGGCGATCCAGATCGCGCGCCATCTTGGCGCGGAAGTCTTCGCCACGGCCGGCAGCGACGAGAAGCGCGAGTTCATTCGCCTGCTCGGCGTCGACCGCGTGTTCGATTCGCGCAGCCTCGCGTTCGCCGACGAGATCCTTGCGCGCACGCACGGCGAAGGCGTCGACATCGTGCTCAATTCGCTCGCGGGCGAAGCAATGGTGCGCAGCATCGATACGCTGCGTCCGTTCGGCCGTTTCCTCGAACTCGGCAAGCGCGACTTCTACGAGAACAGCCAGATCGGCCTGCGGCCGTTCCGCAACAACATCAGCTATTTCGGCATCGACGCCGATCAGCTGATGGGTGTGCTGCCGTCGCTGACGACACGACTGTTCGAGGAAGTGATGGGCCTGTTCTCGGACGGCGTGCTGCATCCGTTGCCGTACCGCGCGTTCCCGGCCGCGCGTGCGGAGGAAGCGTTCCGCTACATGCAGCAGGCGCGCCAGATCGGCAAGGTGCTGGTCACCTATCCGTCGGGCACGCCGGTACCGACGCGCGGCGTCGCGGTGCCGACGCTGCGGCTCGACCCGCAGGCGGCGTACCTGATCGTCGGCGGCACCGGCGGGCTGGGCTTCGCGACCGCACGCTGGATGATCGAGCGCGGCGCGCGGCACCTGACGCTCGCGAGTCGCGGCGGCGCACTGGGCGCCGCGATGCAGGCGGAAGCCGATCGCTGGCGCGACGCGCTCGGTGCGGACGTGTCGGTCGCGCGATGCGACGTGACCGACGGCACGGCACTCGACGGCCTCATCGACGCGATCGAGCGTCGCGGGACGCCGCTCAAGGGGGTGCTGCATTCGGCGATGCAGATCGACGACGGGCTGCTGCGCAACGTCGACGACGCGCGCTTCGCGGCCGTGCTCGAACCGAAGGTGGCGGGCGCGTGGAACCTGCATCGCGCGACGCGGCGTTGCGCGCTCGATTTCTTCGTCGTGTATTCGTCGGCGACGACCTTTCTCGGCAACCCGGGGCAGGGTGCGTATGTCGCCGCCAACGGCTTCCTCGAGGCGCTGGTCGCGCATCGTCGCGCGGCCGGCCAGCCGGCCATGTTCATGGCGTGGGGGCCGATCGAGGATGTCGGCTTCCTGGCCCGCAACGCCGGTACGCGCGAGGCGTTGCAGTCGCGGATCGGCGGTGCGTCGATCACGTCGGACGAGGCGATGGCCGCGCTCGAACATGCGCTTGCCCGAGGGGCTGCCGGCGAAGCCGTCGTGCGCCTGGACTGGGATGCGATCTCGCGCGGCATGCCGGCTGCGCACGCGCGGCGTTACGCGGCGTTGCAGACGGGTGGGGCGGCCGAGACGGCGAGCGAGGACCGCGTGTTGCTGGAGCAATTGCGTGCATTGCCGCCTGCCGATGCCGTCGCGCTCGTCGAGACGGCGCTGCGCGGCCAGATCGCGCGGATTCTGCACATGTCGCCGGAGCGCGTCGATGCCGGCCGGTCGGTCCTCGATCTCGGAATGGACTCGCTGATGGGCATGGAACTCGGCATGGCCGTCGAGGAGACCTTCGGCGTCAAGCTGTCGATCATGGCGATCGCGGAAGGCGCGACGGTGCATACGCTGGCCGGGCGCATCGTCGAGTTGCTCGATGCGCGCAGCGGCGACGAGAAGGCTGCGGTGGCGGACGAACTGGCGGAAGCGCTGGTCGCGCGGCATGCGTTGGGCGCCGAGGCGCGGGCGACACTCGCACGTCATCAGGATCACGAAAACCAGGGGGCAGCAACATGCAAGTCGATGCCGGTACATGCCGGGTGAAAGCGCCGCAGGGGTGGCAGGCCAGCGAAGGGACGGTCGCCCGGCCGGTGACGATGACCGGACATGGTCTGCACACCGGGCGCCGGGTCCAGGTGCGGATCCTGCCCGCGATGCCGTCGGACCAGCGGCACGGGATCGTGTTTCGCCGCATGCGCGGCGAGCATGAAGTGGGGATGCTTGCCGCCGGCCCGGCGGTGCGTCGCGCGCAGCCGCTCTGCACGATGCTGCGTGCCGACGACGGCATGGGCGTGCGTACGGTCGAGCACCTGCTCGCGTCGCTGCTGACCTGCGAGATCGATCATGCAATCGTCGAACTCGATGCGGAAGAGGTGCCGATTCTCGACGGTAGCGCACGCCCGTGGATCGATGCGATCACGGCCGGCGGCCGTGCCGAATGGCAGCGTTCGAAGCGCTTTCTCCGGGTGCTGAAGGCGGTGAGCGTGGCCGACGGCGAGGGCGCGTCACGGCGCACATTGCGCGTCGAGCCCGCGGAGCGATACGAATTCAGCGTGCGCGACGATCTCAAGGGGTTCGGCGACATGCAGTGGGACGGCGAGCTCACGCCGGGGACGTTTGCCAGCGAGATTTCGTCGTCGCGGTCGTACGGGCGGATCAAGTGGGCCGTGCCGGCAATCGCGGTCGGCTACCTGACGGGCACGCCGATCCTGCGCGGCGCGCGGCCGTCGTGCACGGCGTCGATCATCGGCAATCACGTGATCGGCGGACTGCGCGCGCCCGACGAATTCGTGCGTCACCGCGTGCTCGATCTCGTCGGCGACCTTGCGCTCGCGGGCTCGCCGCTGCTCGGGCGCGTCACCGCGCATCGCCCCACCCACGAAATGAACTACAGACTTCTCAGCGCGTTGCTCGGTACGCCCGACGCGTACGAATGGGTCGACGTGTCCGCGTAACGCGGACGCAACGGACGGACTGCCCGGAACCAAACACATGGCACTCGGAGAACACCTTCGCCAGCAACTGGCGGCGAAAGCCCTGCAACGGCAACTGGAGCGCGCGACGCAAGCCGCCGCGGCGCCCGGCGTGCCTGCTGCGCCGGCGGCCCAGGCCGCATCGGCGCGCAGCCGTTTCGAATCGATGCCGCAGTATCAGCAGGTCAGGATCATGCGCGAGATGGGCGAGAAGCTGCGCGTCGACTCACCGTTCTTTCGCGTGCACGAGGGTGTTGCCGGCGCGACCACGCAGATCGGCGGTCGCGAATACGTGAACTTCGCGAACTACAACTACCTCGGTCTCGCCGGCGATCCGGCCGTATCCGAACGTGCGAAGGCCGCGATCGACCGTTATGGCACGTCGGCGTCCGCGAGCCGGATGGTCGCGGGCGAGCGTCCGGTGCAGCGCGATCTCGAGCGCGCGCTGGCCGCGTTCTACGAGACCGACGATTGCGTCGCGTTCGTGAGCGGCCACGCGACCAACGTGACCGTGATCGGCGCGCTGTTCGGCCCCGGCGATTTGATCGTCCACGATGCGCTCGCGCACAACAGCATCGTGCAGGGCGCGCAGCTGAGCGGTGCGAAGCGGCTGAGCTTCGCACACAACGACTGGCAGGCGCTCGACGAACTGCTGTCGCGTGTGCGGCGCGAATACCGGCACGTGCTGATCGCGATCGAAGGGCTGTACAGCATGGATGGCGATTTCCCGGACCTGCAGCGCTTCGTCGACGTGAAGACGCGCCACGGCGCGTTCCTGCTGGTCGACGAAGCGCATTCGCTCGGCGTGCTCGGCGCGACGGGCAAGGGCATCCGCGAACATTGCGCGGTCGCGCCCGACCAGGTCGACATGTGGATGGGCACGATGAGCAAGACGCTGGCCGGTTGCGGCGGTTTCATCGCCGGCTGCCAGCCGCTCGTGGACATGCTGCGCCATCTGGCGCCGGGTTTTCTCTATAGCGTCGGACTCGCGCCGACGCTCGCCGAAGCGTCGCTGGCCGCGCTCGAACGCCTGCAGGCCGAACCGGAGCGGGTGGCGCAATTGCAGGCGCGCGGGCGGCAGTTCCTGACCGAGGCGCGCGCCGCGGGCCTGAACACCGGCACGAGCGCCGGGTATGCGGTCGTGCCGGTGATCACCGGAAGTTCGCTGAAGGCCGCGCAGTGGGCGAACGCAATGTTCGACGAAGGGATCAACGTGCAGCCGATCTTCTATCCGGCTGTCGAGGAGAAGGCCGCGCGCCTGCGCTTCTTCATCTGTTCGACGCACGAGCCCGAGCAGATCAGCCGGACCGTCACCGAGCTGGCCCGTCTGGCGGGGCGGGCAGGATGATGCCCGCCGCGGCACTCGCGCCATCCTTCGACGTGCCGCAGGCCGGTGCGTCGACGCCGTTTCGCGCCGCATGCGCGGACGATGCGGCGGCATGCGCGCCGCTCGTGTTCGCATCCGGTGTCGGCGAATTCGGGTTCTTCCTCGGTGAAAGCGACGCGCGCTGCATTGCGTTCCTGCAACAGGCGTTCCGGTCGCGTCACGGTCGGTTCTCGTGGCGCCGGCATCGGGTCGCGGTCGGTGCCGACGGCACGGTGCATGCCGTGATGGCCATCCACGACGGGCGCCGGACGATGTTCGACGACGTTCACATCGTGTGGGCCCTGGCGCGCTTTTTCGGCGTGCGCCGCACGATCGGCCAGCTGCTGCGCGGGCTGGTGCTCGAAACGGAGATTCCGGCGCCGAGGCGTGCGCAGATCCTCGTCGCGCATTGCGCGACGGACGAGGCGCGACGCGGCACGGGCATCTTCACCGCACTGTTGCGTGACGCGCTCGAGACCGGTGCGTTGCCGGACCACGGCAGCCGCGACATCGTGCTCGACGTACTGACCCGGAACGTGCGGGCCCGCGAACTGTACGAGCGGCTCGGCTTCGCCGCGCTGACCCGGTCGCGTCAGCGCTCGCGCCGGCTGCCCGCCGAACTCGATTCCGTACGCATGCGGCTCGTGCGCGGCGGCTGACGGCGCGAGCGCCTTCGCGGCCTACCTGTGCCGCGGATGGAACGGCCGTTGCTGCACGTCGGCGCCATGCGCGACGATCGCCATGCTTTCGGGCACTTCCTCCCATGCCCCGCGCAAGTCAACGAGCGGCTCCGACACGACCATGAATGCGTCGTCGCCCGCTTCGGCGATGCGCGGATTGTGCGGATAGAGTTCGTGCAGATGCTTGAACGACGTGCTGTGGAACAGCGAGCGCGATTGCCGTTCGCTCGAGTAGCGCACCGCGATGATCCGATCACCGTCCGTCGCGCAGATCGTCATGTTGAGCGGCTCGGCGACACGATATCGCGCCGCGGTTTCCTCGACCATGCCGACCATCCGCTCGAGCGCCGGCAGCGGCATCTGCTCGAGGCCATAGGTCAGCGCGAGACGGAACATCAGCTCGGAGTCGGTCGTCCCTTCGAGCGTCGGGAACAGGGCCGGGTCGACCTTCATGGTCAGGTCGCGGCGCATCTTGTGGAAATCGCGGATCAGCCCGTTGTGTGCGAAGAGCCAGCGGCCATGGCGGAACGGGTGGCAGTTGGTTTCCTGGACGGGCGTATCGGTCGCCGCGCGGATGTGCGCGATGAACATCCGCGAGCGAATCGCGCGCGCGGCTTCGCGCAGGTTGCGGTCGTTCCATGCGGGATGCACGGAGCGATAGCGGAACGGCAGTTCTTCGGGGCGGCCATACCAGCCGATCCCGAACCCGTCGCCGTTGGTGGTCGTGGCGCCCAGTTCCGAATGCAGGCTCTGGTCGATCAGCGAATGCTTCGCGCGAAACAGTACGGTCTCGAGATGGATCGGATTACCCGTATAGGCGAGCCAGCGGCACATGGAGCGCTCCTTCGCGATGAATCTTCTCGCGCATGGTAGCCGACTTCCCGGCGCCGGCGTGCGCGACCGCGGCGCGTGCGCCGGCTGGCCGGCGGTGCCGGTGATCGTCAGTGAAGGATGCGGCGGACGCCGCATCCTTCATGCGCGCGTCACTCGCCGAGCGCGTCCATCACGCGGGCCGAATAGACGAGCGCCGCGCCCGCATTCAGCGCGATCGCGACGCCGAGCGCTTCGGCCACTTCCTCCTTGGTCGCGCCATGCTTGGCGGCTTCGGCCGTGTGCACCGCGATACAGCCGTCGCAGCGCGTCGTGACGGCCACCGCGAGCGCGATCAGTTCGCGCGTCTTCGCGTCGAGATGGCCCGTCTTGGCACCGGCGCCGGCCAGCGCCTGGTAACCGGCCAGCGTGTCGGGCGACAGCTTGGCGATTTCGCCGATGCGCGTCGAGAGTTCCTTCCGGTATTCGTTCCAGTTCAGCATGATGCGTCCTTTCGAGAAGAGGTGGGTCGGGCGGCGGATGCCGCGATCTCGGGCGATGCAGGACTTATTCTGAGCGTTCGCGCTGAGGGTTTCGATACGCTAGAGTGTCAATTTTTAGTGCAAACGTCTCATGGACGCATTGAGTCAACTGTTGTCGCTGGGCCGCAGCCATGTCGAGCTCGACGTGCGCTGCCTGCTCGACGGCCCGTTCGCGATGCCGCACGATCCATTGCCGCCCGGCGAGGCGGCGTTTCACCTGCTGCTGTCCGGAACGTGCCGGCTGCGCACGGCCGACGGGCGCACGCTGCGGCTGGCCGATGGCGACTTCGTGCTGCTGCCGGCGGGCGACGCGCACGATTTGTCCGATGTCGAAGGGGGCGGCGCGCGGTTGGTCGCGTCGTTGCGTGAACCGGGCACGGCCGGCGGCGCGGCGCTGCCGGTCAAGTCGAATCGCGATCCCGTGGCCGCGGCCGATGCAAGCGTCGACCTGCTCTGCGGGCGCTTCATTTATGCACGCGGTGCCGGTGAATTGCTGATGCGTACGTTACCGCGCGTGCTGCACGTCGGGCTGCGCGAGGCGTCGGGGCCCGCGTCGCTGCAACTGTTGACGAGCGTGCTGCGCGCCGAGGCATCGAATGCGCAGCCGGGTGCGCGCGCGATCGTGAACGCGCTCGGACAGGCGCTGCTCGCCTACGCGTTGCGCGCGTACGGCCGCGATGCGCGCGTGCCGGCCGGCTGGCTCGCGCTGGCTGCCGATGCGCGGCTCGGCCCGTCGGTCCAGGCCGTGTTGCAGGCGCCGGCACAACCGTGGACGGTCGAATCGCTCGGCGCGGCATCCGCGATGTCGCGCGCGACCTATGCGCGGCATTTCCGAGAGAAGGCCGGGATGAGCGTCGGCGCGTTCGTCGCGCAGATCCGGATGATGCATGCATGCGCGCTGCTGCAGGACACGCAGCGCGGCCAGGCGGAGATCGGGCAGGCGGTCGGTTACCAGTCCGAGGCGGCGTTCGGCAAGGCGTTTCGCGCGGTGCTCGGCACGACGCCGGGACGCTGGCGGCGCGCGCAGCGGGGCACGTAAGACTGGCGGCGCGATCGTCGTGTGGTGCGGCAGCCGTCGTTCGCGTTCGTCGCGGCGTCGGGCCGCCCGTATCGCGCCCATCCGCATGCACCGGCGTACCACAGCTTTCGGTCCGATCGACTTCGTCGAAATCGGCGCGAGCATCATCGAGACGCCAAGTGCAACACTGCAGGACGCAGACGCAAAAAAGCCTCCGCTTGGGAGGCTGTAATTGCACTATCAAAGATAGTTGGTAGGGTGGGAGGGACTCGAACCCTCGACTCTCTGATTAAAAGTCAGATACTCTAACCAACTGAGTTACCACCCCACGTTCTTGAAAACCTGTTAGTCCGTTGCGCTAACAACTCTCGCAGCGACCTAAAGAGCAAAAGATTATAGCGACGGGTTGTGAGCCTGTCAACAACCCGGCACGATAATTTACTTGATGCTCTCGATCTTGCCCTGCGCCGTCTGCGCAGCGTTCGATCCGGCGTACTGCGACACGACCTGCTCGAACGTTTTCTTCGCGGCCGCCTTCTGGCCTTGCTCGAGCTGGTTCGTCCCGATCGCGACGAGCGCGTCGGCCGCGCGCGGATGCTGCGGATACTTGCTCACGATCGCTTGCCAGGTCGCGGTCGAGCCGCGGTAGTCGCGCAGCGCGTATTGCGCATTGCCGAGCCAGTACTGCGCGGTCGGCTGGTACGGGCTCTGCGGATACTTCGCGATGAAGCTGCGAAACGAGGCCGCGGCAGCCTTGAAGTTGCCGTTGCGGAATTGCTGCTGCGCCGCGTTGAGCGTATCCGTTTCACCCGGCTGCACGGTGCCTTCGACACCATCGATCGTCGCCTGTTGCGGCTCGAACTTCTTGAGCCGCGTGTCGAGATCCTGGTAGTACTCCTTCTGCTGCCGTTCGAGCGTCGTCAGCCGGTTCGTCAGGTCCTCGTTCTCGCCGCGCAGTGTCGCGACCTGCTGGTTCAACTGGTCGATACGGCCGGATTGATCGAGGATCGTACGCTGGGCGGCCGACAACTGGCTGGACAGATTGTCGCTCTTGCTGCGCAGATCGAGCACGGCGCGGCGCGCCTCGTTGTCGTCGAACATGCCGGCGTGCGCCGGCGCGGCCGACCACGCCGCGCCGACGACGCAGAATGCTGCGGCTAAGCGCAGCCAGGATTCACGGTGCGTCATACGGCAATTCTTCCGTTACTTACTGTTGGTAGACGAGGTCGGCGCGACGGTTCTGCGCCCACGATGCTTCGTCGTGACCCGATGCTTGCGGCTTTTCCTTGCCGAGGCTCACGGCTTCCATCTGCGAGTCGTTCACGCCGAGCAGTGCCATCGCACGGCGGACTGCTTCCGCACGCTTCTGGCCCAGCGCGAGGTTGTACTCGCTCGTGCCGCGCTCGTCGGTGTTGCCCTGGATCAGCACGTGACGCTGCGGGTGGCTCTTCAGGTACTGAGCGTGTTGCTGCATCAGCGGCTGGTACTCGTCCTTCACCGAATAGCTGTCGAAATCGAAGTAGATGCTGCGCTTCGCGAGCGGGCTGTTCGGGTCGTTCAGCGGATCGACGTTCACTTGCGCGACGTTGTCGGCGCTCGGCTGCGTGCTGACCGCACCGCCGGCATTCGCCTTGTCGTCGAGCTTCACGCCCGACTTGCACGCTGCCAGCGCGCTGATCATCATCACGGCCAGGGCCAGACGAGCCTTGTTCGACATCATGGTTACTCTCCTTGTGGTCATTGCATGAAGGGTCCCCACGACGGCTCACGAACCGAGCCGCCCTGGACGGACAGGATCTGCGGCGGCGCACTGCCGTCGGAAGGCACAGCAGCCAGCACGTTGCGTCCACCCGACTGGGTAGCGTACAGAAGGTACTGACCGTTTGCCGCGAAGCTCGGCGATTCGTCGCGATTCGTATTGGTGATGGCGTTCGCCGCGCCAGATTGCAGATCCTGAACGTACAGCTTGAACCCCCCACCCGTGCGGGAGATGTAGGCGAGCAGCTTGCCGTCCGGGCTGACGCGCGGGCTGGTGTTGTAGCTGCCGGTGAAGGTCACGCGTTGTGCCGAGCCGGCGCTTTCGCCTTGCGCGGGCATCCGGTAGATCTGCGGCGCGCCGCCGCGATCGCTCGTGAAATAGATCCAGCGGCCGTCCGGCGAGTAGAACGGCTCGGTATCGATCGAGCTGCTCTGCGTGAGCCGGCGCAGACCGCCGCCGTTTGCATTGACCGTATAGATTTGCGTATTGCCCGTCAGCGACAGTGCAACGGCCAGCGTGTTGCTGTCCGGTGACCACGCCGGCGCGCTGTTGTTGCCCTTCTGGTCCGAGACCATGTAGCGGCGGCCGGTCGGCAGGTCATGGATGTAGACGATCGGCTTCTTGCGCTCGAACGACACGTACGCGACCTTCGTCCCGCTCGGCGACCACGCCGGCGAGATGATCGGCTCGGTGCTCGACAGCGCGATGCGCGCGTTCTGGCCGTCCGAATCCGAGATCTGCAACTGGTAGCGGTTGCCCGTCTTGATCACGTACGACAGGCGCGTGGCGAACACGCCGCGCACGCCGAGCAGCTTCTGGTAGATGTAGTCGGCGATCTTGTGGCCGGCCGTACGCAGCGTGTTGTCGGTCGCCGTCAGCGACAGGCCGCCGAGGCTTTGCTGCTTCACGGTGTCGTACAGGATGAAGTTCACCTTGTACTGGCCGTTGGCTTCGCGGTTCACGCTGCCGGCGACGAACGCGTTCGCGCCCTTGGCCTTCCATGCGCCGAGATCGACCGATGCGGTTTCGGGCACGGGCGTGCTGCCCGCATCGATATTGGTGAATTTGCCGCTACGGGCGAGGTCGGCGCGGACGATCGACGTGACCTGTTGCGGCAGGCCTGCCTCGTTCGCGAAGTTCGCGGTGGCGATGGGGAACTGGGTCGAACCGACGCCGGTGATTACCACGTTGACCTGCGCGTTAGCGGCGCCGCCGGCCGCAATCAGACACGAGGCCACGAGTGCCCTGAAACCTAGTTTCGTCATCAAACTCATGCTTCTTGCTTCCCATGTGACTTGGATCGCTGCGCAACCGCAGAGACAGTAAAAATACCCGATTCGTTCCCGTCCGGCAGCGACGCACGGAGTGTAAGCGCATTTGCGCTCACTCCGCCGCCTTGAAGGTAATCGTAATGTCGGACGGGGTACGGCCGTTAGAATCGGGCGGCAATGGGACCGACGCCTGGATCGCATTGACCACGGCTTGATCCCACCCCGAATTTCCGCTCGAACGGCGGATCGAAACGCTCATCACGTCGCCCGACGGCGTGCAGCGGATCGCGACGACGGTCGTCAGACCCGCGCGCTCACCACCCCAGACGATATTCGGCTTCACGCGGCGACGCACCTTGTCCGGATAGCCGGGCGATGCGGCGTTGCCGCCGGAGCCCGTGCCGGTGCCGCTTTTCGCGAGACCCTCGCCGCCGCCTTCGCCGGCGCCGGACATGCCCTGCATCTGCGCGAGGCGCGCGCTGCGCTCACGGTCGAGCTTCGCGTTCGCCGCCGCGTCGGCCTTCGCGCGCGCCGTCGCTTCAGCCTTCGCCTTGGCCTGGGCTTCCGCCTTCGCCTTCGCGGCCGCGTCGGCCTTGGCCTTCGCCGCCTGCTGCGCTTCCAGCTGCGCCTGCTTCTGTTGCTGCAGTTTCTGCTGCTGGAGTTTCTGCTGTTCGAGCTTCTGTTGCTCCACGAGCTGTTGTTGCTTGAGCTTGTCCACCTGTTTCTGCTTTTCGCGCTCGGCGGCCTTCTGCGCGGCGAGCGCGGCCGCCTGCTGGGCCGCGAGCTGCTCGCGCCGGGTTTCGACTTGCTGGGCCTTCAGTTGCTGCGCGCGGCGCTGCTGCTCGAGCAGCGCTTCGCGCGCGGCCGCTTCCTGCTGCCGTTTCTTCTGCTGCAACGCGATGTCCGCCTGCTCGTCCCGGACCGGGGGAGGGGGCGGGGCGAGCTTCGCGGGCGGCGTGGGCGTGACGACGGGCCGCGGCGCGGGGACCTCGGGTACCTCGGTCCACAGCTCGGCTTCGGCGCCGGCCGGCGTGCTGTTCTGCCACTGCACGCCGTGATAGAGGAACAGCGCGAGCAGCACGTGCATCAGCGCGGCCAGCGCGAACGCGCGCCAGGTGCCGCGCTCGCGAGGGGGCTGAGACGGGTAGGCGTTGCCGCGCGTGGATTGCTGCCGGTTCATTGCGATTTGACGAGGAGGCCGACGCGCTTGACGCCGCGCGCCTTCAGGTCCGACATCACGGTCATGACTGCATCGTACTGCACGGTCTTGTCGGCCGCGATCACGACCGGCTGGTCGGGGTGATCGGCCTGCCGGGCCGAGATGAAGCCGTCGAGCTCGGCCTTGGTCATCGTGTCTTCCTGCGTCGCGCCGGAGTCGCCCTTGTACTTGACGCTCATCGTGCGGTCGGCCTTGATGTTGACGACGACGGGCGGCGTCTGTTCCTGGGGCGCTGCATTGCCGACGGTCGGCAGATTGATGATCGACGGGGCGACGAGCGGTGCCGTGACCATGAAGATCACGAGCAGCACCAGCATCACGTCGATGTACGGCACGACGTTGATGTCGGCCATCGCGCGGCGCGAGCGGCCGCCGCGCATGCTGGATCGAATGGGACTTCCTGCCATGGCGCGCTCCTTACTGGGCCTGACGCTGCAGGATGTTCGAGAACTCTTCGATGAAGGTCTCGAAGCGGATCGCGAGGCGGTCGATGTCGTGCGCGTAGCGGTTGTACGCGACCACCGCCGGAATCGCGGCGAACAGGCCGATAGCGGTGGCGACGAGCGCCTCGGCGATGCCCGGAGCGACGTTCGCGAGCGTTGCCTGCTGCACGTTCGCAAGGCCGCGGAACGAGTTCATGATCCCCCAGACGGTGCCGAACAGACCGATGTACGGGCTGACCGAGCCGACCGACGCGAGGAACGCGAGGTTCGCCTCGAGCACGTCCATTTCGCGCTGGAACGACGCGCGCATCGCGCGACGCGCCCCGTCGAGCACGAGGCCCGGGTCGCTGATGCGCTTCTCCTTCGCCTTCAGGAATTCACGCATCCCCGATTCGAAGATCCGCTCGAGCGCGCCGATCGTATGACGGTTGTTGGCCGCGCTCTGATACAGCGCCTGCAGGTCGCCGCCCGACCAGAAATCCCTTTCGAAGCGTTCGGTCTGCGCGCGCGCGCGGCGGATCGCGAACCACTTGCGGAAGATGAAGGTCCACGACATCAGCGACAGCAGCAGCAACAGCCCCATTACGGCCTGGGCCAGCACGCTCGCGTTGAGGACGAGGGAAATGATCGACAGGTCTTGAGAAGTAGTCATAGAGGTTTGAGTAACGTCCCTTCGGGGGCGCCCGGCGAGGGGCGCCCGGCGAGAGCGCACGGTATGCGTGCGGCGCGGCGCGCCGGCCAGGCCTGGCGCCGAACCTTGCTTAGTATCGATTCAGGAAGGCAAGTTCATAGGCTTTGTCTAAACGGTGCTCATCCGAGCTTCGTTGACAATACAGTCTGCCCGGCGTCGATGACGGGCCCGCGTTGCAGCGCGTCAAGCACGACCGGCGGGATCGACGCGGGCCGGATGCCGATGTGGTCGACGCAGCCGAGGCGGATGTGGCCGGCGACGAGCAGCGTGTCGCCACGCCAGGCTTCCTGCGTGAATTCCACCGATGCGCGGCCGATGCGTCCGGGCCGGCTCGTGATCGTCAGCGCGTCGTCGAGTCGCGCCGGCGCGCGGTAGTCGAGCGACGTGCTGCGGACGATGAAGATCGCGCCCGTGTCGTCGGCGAGCCGACGCTGGTCGATGCCGCACGCGCGCAGCCATTCGGTGCGGGCGCGCTCGAAGAATTTCAGGTAGTTGGCATAGAAGACGATGCCGCCTGCGTCGGTGTCCTCGTAGTACACGCGTACCGGCCAGGTAAAGCCGGAGGGCGCGTCCGGGGAGCGGGTAGGCTGAGTCATGGCGCGCATTTTACCGGAAGGCCGAGGCCGGATTCGTAACCGATTCGTAACGGAATGTAGTACGCCGTAGCACGCCGCGGGCCGGCCGGAGGCGGGCCCGCGGCTGCGGCTGCCGTGTCAGCCGCGATGGATCGTGAGGCCGGCCGGGGCCTGGGCGACCGGCATCATCTCGATCGTGTTGATGTTGACGTGCGCGGGGCGCGTCGCGATCCAGTAGATCGTGTCGGCGATGTCCTCGGCCGTGAGCGGCTGGACGTTCTGGTAGACGTTCGCTGCCTTCGCATCGTCGCCGCGGAAGCGGACGTTCGAGAATTCCGTGCCGCCGCACAGGCCCGGCTCGATGTCGGTGACGCGCAACGGCGTGCCGATCAAGTCGGCGCGCAGGTTCAGACTGAATTGTCTGACAAAAGCCTTGGTTGCACCGTATACGTTCCCGCCCGGATACGGATAGGTGCCGGCCACCGAACCGAGGTTGAAGATATGGCCACGGCCGCGCGCGATCATTCCGGGCAGCAACGCGTGCGTGACGGTCACGAGGCCCGAGCAGTTCGTGTCGATCATGTTCTGCCACTCGTCGAGGCTGGCCTTGTGGGCTGGCTCGACACCGAGCGCGAGGCCGGCGTTGTTGACGAGCACGTCGAGCGCCGCGAATTCGGCGGGAAGGGCGGCCGGCACGGCTTCGACGGCGGCGCGGTCGCGCACGTCGAGCTCGAGCGGCAGCAGTGCGTCGCCGAGTTCGGCCGCGAGCGCATCGAGACGATCCTTGCGGCGCGCGGTTGCGACGACGCGATGGCCGCCCTTGACGAAGGCTCGGGCGATGGCGGCGCCGAAGCCGGCGGACGCGCCTGTGACGAACACGATCATTGCTGCTCCTGGTCGGTAACAAAGTAGCGGATGGTATCCCGCAAGCCTACTGAGATTGCCGCATCGCGGCAAGGCGCCAAAGCGCGTCGGCACGGGCGGATAGAGTCTGGCCCTTATTGTTTCGGGGCCGCTGCCGCGCGGTTGCCTATTCATGACGCATCCAATACACTAACGCGCTCATCCCCCCTGCGTGACTGGCGATAGAACCCTTCGGGTTCAAGGTGGAGCATCCCACCGTGAAGCGCGGGGCGCCGTTTTTGCCGTTCGCCTGGGCAGCCGTTGTGCGCCGTTGCGTGCATCGCCGGTGGCTGTCCTGTCTCGCGTCATACGGATTCATCCGCCACGTCGAGCTGGTTCCGCCAGCAGCGCAATGTACTCGGCCGCCCCGGTCAACCTGTACACACTTAACGGAAACCGTATGTTTGACAGAGCCCAAAGCACCATCGCGAACGTCGATCCCGAAATCTTTGCAGCGATCGAGCAGGAAAACCGCCGCCAGGAAGATCACATCGAGCTGATCGCGTCGGAAAACTACACGAGCCCGGCCGTGATGGCCGCACAGGGTTCGCAGCT
>NZ_QTQF01000015.1:0-160597 GCF_003854235.1 Burkholderia sp. Bp8998 | reverse complement strand
GTTAATTTTTAAAGAGCATTTCTGCGAGAAACCTGAAGTTTCTCAGCAGCGCTGCGTTTTCAGCAGCAGAGAAGCGAAATTATGAACCGTCTTTTTCAGTTCGTCAACAACTTTTTTAACGACTTCGTTGCGACGACTGGGGTTCAACCTCGTGTGCGCCGGGGCTCTACAACCAGCCCTCGACCGCACCGCTTCCCTTCTTCCTCCGCGCCGCGTTTCCGTTAGCGCGAAAGAGGCGTGATTCTAAGCACCCATCCCCGTCTCCGCAACCCCTTTGTGAAAATATTTTGAAAAGCCCCCATGCGCTGCCGCGCACGGGGGCTTGGGGCTCTCGTTGCACCGGGCGATCATGCCGGCGACCGACATCCTTCGCTCGCCAGGCACCACGCCGCTGCCGCGAATCAGCGGTTCTTGAATACCGGCTTTCGCTTTTCGACGAATGCAGCCATCCCTTCCTTCTGATCTTCGGTCGCGAACAGCGAATGGAACAGTCGACGCTCGAAGTGGACACCCTCGGCCAGCGTCGTCTCGTACGCGCGGTTCACCGACTCCTTGACCATCATGACCGCCGGCAGTGAAAACTCGGCAATCGTCGTCGCAGCGGCAATCGCTTCGTCGAGCAATGTGTCGGCCGGCAGCACCCGCGACACGAGCCCCGCCCGTTCCGCCTCGGCCGCATCCATGAAGCGCGCGGTCAGGCACATGTCCATGGCCTTCGCCTTCGACACCGCGCGCGGCAGGCGCTGCGTGCCGCCCGCGCCCGGCATCACGCCCAGCTTGATCTCGGGTTGGCCGAACTTGGCCGTATCCGCCGCGAAGATGATGTCGCACATCATCGCAAGTTCGCAGCCACCGCCGAGCGCGAAGCCCGCCACGGCAGCGATGATCGGCTTGCGGATCTCGCGGATGGTTTCCCAGTTTCGGGTAATGTAGTCGCCGCGGTAAACATCCATATAGGAATAGGTCGCCATCATCCCGATGTCGGCCCCAGCCGCAAACGCCTTCTCGCTCCCTGTCACGACGATCGCGCCAATCTCGTCGTCCGCATCGAACGCTTTCAGCGCAGCCCCCAATTCATCCATCAGCGCATCGTTCAGCGCATTCAGCGCCTTCGGACGATTCAGCGTGACCAGCCCGACTCGCCCCCGGGTCTCCACCAGGATGTTCTCGTAAGACATCTATTTCTCCTCGATCAATGAAATGAGAAACGCCTCGCACATGCGAATAGTTTGATGCTACCATTCTCCGACCAACCGGTCGGTTAATTAATCGATCCAACCCTTCTCAATGTCCATCAGGCCGCCGTCATGACCCATGCACTGTTCACGAAGCACGAAGACACGCTGAAACACGCCCTCGCCGCCATCGAGAGCCGCGGGTACTGGAGCCCTTTCGCGGAAATGCCAAGTCCCAAAGTGTACGGGGAAAGCGCCAACGCCGATGGTGAAGCGGCGTTCAAGGCACACCTCGACAACACGTTCGTGCTCGACCAGCCGGCGTCCGGCGGCACCGTCGGCGCGGAGCAGTCGCCGTACGGAATCGCGCTGGGCATCCGTTATCCGAAATCGACACCCGACGAGCTGATTGCCGCGGCCACCGCTGCCCAGCGTACGTGGCGCGAAGCCGGCCCGAGCGCCTGGATCGGCGTCAGTCTCGAAATCCTCGCGCGGCTGAACCGCGCGAGCTTCGAGATTGCCTACAGCGTGATGCACACGACGGGCCAGGCGTTCATGATGGCGTTCCAGGCCGGCGGCCCGCACGCGCAGGATCGTGCGCTCGAAGCCGTCGCCTACGCATGGGACGAATTGCGTCGCATCCCCGCCGATGCACACTGGGAGAAGCCGCAAGGCAAGAACCCGCCGCTCGCGATGCACAAGCGCTATACGATCGTCCCGCGCGGCACCGGCCTCGTGCTCGGCTGCTGCACGTTCCCGACCTGGAACGGCTACCCCGGCCTGTTCGCCGACCTGGCGACCGGCAATACGGTGATCGTCAAACCCCATCCGGGCGCGATCCTGCCGCTCGCGATCACGGTCCGCATCGCCCGCGACGTGCTGCGCGAAGCCGGCTTCGATCCGAACGTCGTCACGCTCCTCGCGACCGAGCCTAACGACGGCGCCCTCGTGCAAGACCTCGCGCTGCGTCCTGAAATCAAGCTGATCGACTTCACCGGCAGCACGCAAAACGGCACGTGGCTCGAACGCCATGCCCACCAGGCACAGGTGTATACCGAGAAGGCGGGCGTCAACCAGATCGTGATCGACTCGACAGACGACCTGAAGGCCGCGGCCAAGAACATCGCGTTCTCGCTGGCGCTGTACTCCGGCCAGATGTGTACGGCACCGCAGAACATCTATGTGCCGCGCGACGGCATCCGGACAGCGGACGGCCATGCAAGCTTCGACGAAGTCGCTCAGGCAATCGCCGTCTCCGTGCAGAAGCTGACCGGCGACCCGGCGCGCTCGGTCGAACTGATCGGCGCGATCCAGAATGACAGCGTGACCGCGCGCATCGACGATGCCCGCACGCTCGGCCGCGTGCTCGCCGACAGCCAGACACTCCAGCACCCGACGTTCGCCGACGCTCGTGTGCGCACACCGCTCGTGCTGCAACTTGACGTGGCCGACCGCGCAAAATTCACGCAAGAGTGGTTCGGCCCGATCTCGTTCGTGATCGCGACCGACTCGACCACGCAGTCGCTCGACCTGGCCGGCGAAATCGCCGCTGAGCACGGCGCGCTGACGCTCTCCGTCTACAGCACCGACGACAAGGTCCTCGATGCTGCGCACGATGCGGCGGTCCGTGGCGGCGTCGCGCTGTCAATCAACCTGACCGGTGGCGTGTTCGTCAACCAGTCGGCCGCATTCTCCGACTTCCACGGCACCGGCGCGAACCCGGCCGCCAACGCGGCGCTGGCCGACCCTGCGTTCGTCGCCAACCGGTTCCGCGTGGTGCAAAGCCGCGTCCATGTTGCGCCGAAGGCCGTGCCTGCGGAAGCCGGCCAGACGGCATAACCCGAATGGCCGACGTGCAAACGCCGCCACGTTCTCTACCATGAACGAATCCGCCGACCGGCGGGTTCGTTGCACATCGACACTCCCATGACCGACGCCTACATCTGCGACGCGATTCGCACCCCCATCGGCCGCTACGGCGGCGCCCTGAAAGACGTTCGTGCCGACGACCTCGGTGCGGTGCCGCTCAAGGCGCTGATCGAGCGCAACCGCAACGTCGACTGGTCCGCAATCGACGACGTGATCTACGGCTGCGCGAACCAGGCCGGCGAGGACAACCGCAACGTCGCGCGCATGTCCGCGCTGCTCGCGGGCCTGCCGACCGCCGTGCCGGGCACGACGCTGAACCGGCTGTGCGGCTCGGGCATGGACGCCGTCGGCACCGCCGCGCGCGCGATCAAGGCGGGCGAGGCACGCTTGATGATCGCGGGCGGCGTCGAAAGCATGACGCGCGCGCCGTTCGTGATGGGCAAGGCCGCCAGCGCGTTCGCGCGTCAGGCCGCCATTTTCGACACGACGATTGGCTGGCGTTTCGTCAATCCGCTGATGAAACAGCAATACGGCGTCGATTCGATGCCCGAGACGGCCGAGAACGTCGCGGTCGACTACGACATCAGCCGCGCCGACCAGGATCGGTTCGCGCTGCGCAGCCAGCAGAAGGCCGCGCGTGCGCAGCAGGACGGTACGCTCGCCGAGGAAATCGTGTCGGTCACGATTCCGCAGAAGAAAGGCGACGCGCTCGTCGTATCCGTCGACGAGCACCCGCGCGAAACCTCGCTCGAAGCGCTCGCGAAGCTGAAGGGCGTCGTGCGTCCGGACGGCTCGGTGACGGCCGGCAACGCGTCGGGCGTCAACGACGGCGCATGCGCGCTGCTGCTCGCCAACGCGGAAGCCGCCGATCAATACGGGCTGCGCCGCCGAGCGCGCGTCGTCGGCATGGCGACCGCCGGCGTCGCACCGCGCGTGATGGGCATCGGCCCCGCGCCGGCCACGCAAAAACTGTTGCGCCAGCTCGGGATGACGATCGACCAGTTCGACGTGATCGAGCTGAACGAGGCGTTCGCATCGCAAGGTCTCGCGGTGCTGCGCATGCTCGGCGTCGCCGACGACGATCCTCGCGTGAACCCGAACGGCGGTGCGATCGCGCTCGGCCACCCGCTCGGCGCATCGGGCGCCCGGCTCGTGACGACGGCGCTTCACCAACTCGAGCGTACGGGCGGCCGCTTTGCGCTCTGTACGATGTGCATCGGCGTCGGCCAGGGCATCGCGATCGCCATCGAGCGCGTGTAACCGACGCACCGCGCGCCTATAACGAAGTCATGAAGGAGACACTGCATGTCATATCAGGCGATCCAGCTGGATATCGATCAGGCTGCCAGCGTGGCCACGATCACCCTCAACCGTCCGGACAAGCTGAACAGCTTTACGCGGGCAATGCACCGCGAACTGCAGTCGGCACTCGATGAAGTGGAGACGGCCGGCGCGCGTGCGCTGATCCTGACGGGTGCGGGGCGCGGCTTCTGCGCAGGCCAAGATTTGGCCGACCTCGACTTCACGCCGGGCGCGCCCACCGACCTCGGCGCGCTGATCGACGAGCATTTCAATCCGCTGATCCGCCGCCTGCAACGCATGCCGATTCCGGTGATCGCCGCCGTCAACGGCACGGCGGCCGGTGCCGGCGCGAATCTCGCGCTCGCCTGCGACATCGTGTTCGCCGCGCGCTCGAGCAGTTTCATCCAGGCCTTCGTCAAGATCGGGCTCGTGCCGGATTCGGGCGGCACATGGTTCCTGCCGCAACGCATCGGCATGGCACGCGCGCTGGGGCTCGCCCTGACCGGCGACAAGCTCGGCGCCGAACAGGCCGAACAATGGGGCTTGATCTGGCGCGCGGTCGACGACGACGCGCTCGCCGCGTCGGTCCGTCAGGTCGCCAGCCAGCTCGCGCAACAGCCGACGCTCGCGATCGCGTCGATCAAGCAGTCGATGCGAGACAGCGTCACGAATACGCTCGACCAGCAGCTCGACCTCGAGCGCGACCTGCAGCGCAGGCTTGGCCAGTCGAACGACTACGCGGAAGGCGTGAAGGCGTTCATCGAGAAGCGCGCGCCGCGCTTCGAGGGGCGTTGACATGACCACCTCCACCGACACGCTCGACCCCGATGCGCTCGCCCGTGCAACGGCACGCGCCATGTACGACGCGGACACCTGCAGCCGCGCATTCGGCATGGAAATCGCCGAAGTGCGTGCCGGCTATGCACGCCTGCAGATGCGCGTACGGCCGGACTTCCTGAACGGGCACCAGATCTGTCACGGCGGCATCATCTTCACGCTCGCCGACTCGACGTTCGCGTTCGCGTGCAACTCATACAACCTGAATACCGTTGCGGCGGGGTGCTCGATCGAATACCTGCGTCCCGTATACGGGAACGACCTGCTGACGGCCGAGGCGATCGAACAGACGCGCAGCGGCCGGCACGGCATCTACGACATCCGCGTCACGAACCAGACAGGCGAAACGGTCGCGATGTTTCGCGGCAAATCGACCCAGATCAAGGGCACCGTCCTGCCGGAAGACCGCTGACGCCCACGGCTCGCTCATAACAATCACTGGAGACAGGCATGACTACCCCACTACCGCTCGAGCCGATCGAGACCGCTTCACGCGACGAGCTGACCGCGCTGCAGCTCGAACGCCTGAAGTGGTCGCTCCGGCATACGTATGAGCACTCCCCCGTCTATCGCCGCAAATTCGACGAAGCGGGCGTGCATCCCGACGACCTGAAGACGCTCGCGGATCTGTCGCGCTTCCCGTTTACGACCAAGAGCGACCTGCGCGACAGCTACCCGTTCGGGATGTTCGCGGTGCCGCAGGACCAGATCTCGCGCATCCACGCGTCTTCGGGCACGACAGGCAAGCCGACCGTCGTCGGCTATACGGCGCGCGACATCGACACGTGGGCGAATCTCGTCGCGCGCTCGATCCGCGCGGCTGGCGCGCGGCGCGGCGACAAGGTTCACGTCAGCTACGGCTACGGGCTGTTCACCGGCGGGCTCGGTGCACACTACGGCGCCGAACGCGCCGGGCTGACGGTGATCCCCTTCGGCGGCGGCCAGACCGAGAAGCAGGTGCAGCTGATCCAGGATTTCCGGCCCGACATCATCATGGTGACGCCGAGCTACATGTTGTCGATCGCCGACGAGATCGAGCGCCAGGGCCTCGATCCCGCGCAAAGCTCGCTGCGCATCGGCATCTTCGGCGCGGAACCGTGGACCAACGACATGCGCGTGGCCATCGAGCAGCGGATGGGGATCGACGCGGTCGACATCTACGGGCTGTCCGAAGTGATGGGCCCGGGCGTCGCGTCGGAATGCGTCGAAACCAAGGACGGCCCGACCATCTGGGAAGACCATTTCTATCCGGAAATCATCGACCCCGAGACCGGCGAAGTGCTGCCGGACGGCGAACTCGGCGAACTGGTCTTCACCTCGCTGACGAAGGAAGCGCTGCCGATCATCCGCTACCGCACCCGCGACCTCACACGCCTGCTGCCCGGCACCGCACGCACGATGCGCCGGATGGAAAAGATCACCGGGCGTTCGGACGACATGATGATCGTGCGGGGCGTCAACGTCTTCCCGACGCAGATCGAGGAACAGCTGCTGAAGCAGCGCGCGCTCGCGCCACACTATCAGATCGTGCTGACGAAGGAAGGTCCGCTCGACGTGCTGACGCTCAACGTCGAGCCATGTCCCGAAACGGCCCCCGACACGGCGGCGATCCACGCGGCCAAACAGGCGCTCGCGCACGACATCAAGTCGATGATCGGCGTGACGGCCGTGATCAACGTGCTGCCGGTGAACGGGATCGAGCGTTCGGTCGGCAAGGCACGCCGCGTGATCGACAAGCGCAACGGCTGATACCCGCCGGTACCCGACCGCCGCGCGCAACGGCAATCGCGCGCCCCCCCAAAAAACAGCCCGACCGGCCAAACACCGATCGGGCTGTTTCGTTTCGATGCCAGGCTACACGCGTACGCCTGCACCATCGCGCATCATGAGTTCGGGAACAGCAGCCACATCCGGCCGATCTGCTTCATCCGTCCGGCCTGGTCGCCAGCGTCGTCGCCGAGCCCCCAGAAATAGTCGGCCCGCACGCCGCCCTTGATCGCGGAACCCGTGTCCTGCGCAAACACGAGCCGGTTCATCGGCGTATTCGTGAGCGGACGCGTGGTCTGCAGGAACACGGGCGTGCCGAGCGGGATCGACGACGGATCGACCGCGATCGAACGCTCCGGCGTGAGCGGCACGCCGAGCGCGCCGATCGGACCGTCCGCGCCGCCGTGCGGTGCATCTTCCTTCGTCGGCATGTCGCGAAAGAACACGAAGCGCGGATTCGTGTCGAGCAACGCGTCGACGCGAGTCGGGTTCGCCTTCGCCCACGCCTTGATGCCCTGCATCGTCGCCTGAGCGGGCGTCAGCTCGCCGCGATCGAGCAGCCACTTGCCGATCGAGCGATACGGCTGGTTGTTGGTGCCGCCGAAGCCGACCCGCATCACCGAACCGTCGTCGAGCAGCACGCGTCCCGAACCCTGCACCTGCAGGAAGAACGCCTCGATCGGATCGTCGACCCACACGAGTTCGTTGCCGTTCAGGACGCCGGCGCGCTCGAGCTGCGCGCGAGCGGGCAGCGCGGCGCCGGCGCGATAGCCGGCCGGCCAGCGGTACAGCGCGTACTGGTAAGGACCGCGACGCACGCGGGAACCGTGCAGCAGCGGCTCGTAATAGCCGGTCACGAGCCCGTCGAGCGTGCCGTCGGTATTCGCCAGCTGAAACGGCGTGAAATACGTTTCGAAGAATGCACGCGCGCTGCTGACGTCGAGCTCGTCGAGGCGATCGGCGGCCGAGCAAGCGCGCTGCCACGCGGGCTGGCGCGCGAGCCGCACGCAGTTCTGCCGCAGCGCGGCCGTCGCACCGATCAGCGAATCGTCCTGCCAGCCCGGCACCTGCTGCCATGCAACCGGCGTCAGCCGCTTCGCGGCGACCTGCCCCGGCACGATCGCCGCGCCGGTCGGCGGCTTGAGCGTCGACGTCCGCGTCGGCGCGCCGCCGCACGCGGCAAGCAGCGCGGCCGTCGCGGCCGCCGCAACCCAGCCGGCCACCCGGGGCCCAAACCACATACAATGTCCGTTCTTGATGGAAACCGCCATGTCAGATTTTCTCGACCAATATCCGATGCTCATCTTCGCGCTCGAGGCTTTCGTAGCGCTTGCCCTGCTGATCTTCATCGTCGTGTGGACGTCGTCGGGCAGGAAGAAGCACGCCCGCAGCAACGACCGCCAGCCACGCTGACCGGCCCCGCACGCTCAACTCAATGCAGCGTGCGCGGCATGTGCAGCGCAAACTCGTCGACCGGCGCGTCGAATCGCTCGCCGTCCTCCGCCACGCAGAAGTACGCGCCGCGCATCGTGCCGACCGGCGTCGCGATCACGGCCCAGCTCGTGTATTCGAACTGTTCGCCCGGCTGCAGCAGCGGCTGGTGCCCGACGACGCCGAGCCCCTTCACTTCCTGCACGTGGTTTTCGCTGTCCGTGATGATCCAGTGACGCGCGATCAGCTGCGCCGCGATCTGCCCGGTGTTGCGGATGGTCAGCGTGTACGCGAATGCGTATTGACGTCGATCGGGGTCGGATTGTTCCGGCAAGTAGCTGGTTTTCACCGAAACGGTGAACTGATACTGACTCATGATGTTTCCGCTGTAGGTAACCGCCCGCGCCAACTCGAGCGGCAGGGCCGCGGGCGCGCCGCACTGGTTCGGCATTCTATGCGGAATCGGGCCGCAACCGCACGGCCCGTCGCCGCGCACCGGGTCGCCGGACGGTAGAATGGCGGTTTTGCGCCGCTGCGTCCCCGCTCCCCTGTCATGACTCAATTCCGCATCGCTCCCAGCATCCTGTCGGCCGACTTTGCACGGCTCGGCGAAGAAGTCCGCAACGTGGTCGCCGCCGGCGCCGACTGGATTCACTTCGACGTGATGGACAACCATTATGTGCCGAACCTCACGATCGGCCCGCTCGTCTGCGAGGCGATCCGCCCGCACGTGCAGGTGCCGATCGACGTGCATCTGATGGTCCGCCCGGTCGACCGGATCGTGCCCGATTTCGCGAAAGCCGGCGCGAACCTGATCAGCTTCCACCCGGAAGGCTCGGACCACATCGACCGTACGCTGTCGCTGATCCGCGATCACGGCTGCAAGGCCGGCCTCGTGTTCAACCCGGCAACGCCGCTGAACTATCTCGATCACGTGATGGATCGCCTCGACTTCGTGCTGCTGATGTCGGTGAACCCCGGCTTCGGCGGCCAGTCGTTCATTCCGGAAACGCTGAACAAGCTGCGCGAGGCGCGCGCCCGCATCGACGCATACACCGAGCGCACCGGCCGCGAGATCCTGCTCGAGGTGGACGGCGGCGTGAAGGCCGACAACATCGCGGAAATCGCGGCGGCCGGCGCGGACACCTTCGTCGCGGGTTCGGCGATCTTCGGCAAGCCCGACTACCGCAAGGTGATCGACGAGATGCGCGCGGCACTCGCCACCGTCGAGCGGAGCTGACGCCGTGGCCGATTCCTCGCTGGCCGGGCAGGCACCGGCCGCAGCCGACGGCACGATCCGTTTCGCGACGACGCGCATCGACGCGGCACTGATCGACCTCGACGGCACGATGGTCGATACGGCCGACGATTTCACGGCCGGGCTGAACGGGATGCTCGCGCGGCTCGGCGCGCCGGCCACGTCGCGCGACGAGGTGATCGGCTACGTCGGCAAGGGCTCCGAGCATCTGATTCAGAGCGTGCTGAAGCCGCGCTTCACGCCCGACGAAGCGCACGCGCGCTTCGTCGATGCGCTCGCGATCTACCAGACCGAATACGCGAAGATCAACGGCCACCACACGCGTCTCTATCCGGACGTCGCAACCGGCCTCGACGCGTTGCGCACGGCCGGCATCCGGCTCGCGTGCGTGACGAACAAGCCGCACCGCTTCGCGGTCGAACTGCTCGAGCAATACGGGCTGATCGACCGCTTCGGCATCGTGCTCGGCGGCGACAGCGTCGCGCGCAAGAAACCCGATCCGCTGCCGATGTTGACGGCATGTGACGCGCTCGGCGTCGCGCCGGACACGGCGGTCGCGATCGGCGACTCGGAAAACGACGCACTGGCGGGCCGCGCGGCCGGGATGGCGACGCTGACGGTGCCATACGGCTACAACCACGGCAAAGCTATACAAACGATAAATTCGGATGGTATAGTCGATTCGTTGCTGGTCGCAGCCCGCGCGATCACCGCGCACAACGCCGGCCGGCCAACCATCTGATTATTTCTTCCATCCGCATGTTTCTGAATAAAAAACGGAGTCTGAGCAGCATCGACCGGGGAGCCTGGCCCTGGCGTCGCTGGTCGCGCTAACCTCTTCGATGAGGTACGCTGAGGCACGTCTTCAGCGCCGTTTTTTATCTCGCTGCGCATCCGCGCGCCGATCGTCGCACCACCTCGAGTTCCACCGCGTCCGAACGCTTGCGTTCAGGATCGGCCGCAGGCTCGCGACGTTCACGCCCGGAAAGCCGGCCGGCAACAGGCACTTCTCGATCGACCGCCCTTTCGCCGACGGCAGCCCGCGCAGCGTCAAGTGATCCCTGGCGCACACCGCCGCTCGTCCCGAACAGGACCGGAACATGACCGAACTCGAATTCCAATCGCTTGCGAACGAAGGCTACAACCGCATCCCGCTGATCGCGGAAGCGCTCGCCGACCTCGAAACGCCGCTGTCCCTCTACCTGAAGCTGGCCCAGCCTGAACGCGCGGGCGCCAACTCGTTCCTGCTCGAGTCGGTGGTCGGCGGCGAACGCTTCGGCCGCTATTCGTTCATCGGCCTGCCCGCCCGCACGCTGGTGCGCACCCGCAACGGCGCGTCCGAAGTGGTGCGCGACGGCCAGGTCGTCGAGACGCACGACGGCGACCCGTTCGAATTCATCGAGTCGTTCCAGGCGCGCTTCAAGGTCGCGCAGCGCCCGGGCCTGCCGCGCTTCTGCGGCGGCCTCGCCGGCTATTTTGGTTACGATGCGGTGCGCTACATCGAGAAGAAGCTCGCGAACACCGCGCCGCGCGACGATCTCGGCCTGCCGGACATCCAGTTGCTGCTCACCGAGGAAGTCGCGGTGATCGACAACCTCGCCGGCAAGCTCTACCTGATCATCTACGCGGACCCGGCCCAGCCCGAAGCTTACACGAAGGCGAAACAGCGCCTGCGCGAGCTGAAGCAGCGCCTGCGCACGACCGTGCAGCCGCCCGTCACGTCGGCGAGCGTGCGCACCGAGACGTTCCGCGAGTTCAGGAAGGAAGACTATCTGGCCGCCGTGCGCCAGGCGAAGGAATACATCGCGGCCGGCGAACTGATGCAGATCCAGGTCGGCCAGCGCCTGACGAAGCCGTACCGCGACAATCCGCTGTCGCTGTACCGCGCGCTGCGCTCGCTGAATCCGTCGCCATACATGTATTACTACAACTTCGGCGATTTCCACGTGGTCGGCGCGTCGCCGGAAATCCTGGTGCGTCAGGAAAAGCGCGGCGAAGACCAGATCGTCACGATCCGTCCGCTGGCCGGCACGCGTCCGCGCGGCAACACGCCCGAGCGCGATGCCGAACTCGCGACCGAACTGCTGAACGATCCGAAGGAAATCGCCGAGCACGTGATGCTGATCGACCTCGCGCGCAACGACGTCGGCCGCATCGCGGAAATCGGCTCGGTGCAGGTGACCGACAAGATGGTGATCGAGAAGTACTCGCACGTGCAGCACATCGTCAGCTCGGTCGAAGGCAAGCTGAAGCCCGGCATGACGAACTACGACGTGCTGCGCGCGACGTTCCCGGCCGGCACGCTGTCCGGCGCGCCGAAGGTGCGCGCGATGGAACTGATCGACGAGCTCGAGCCGATCAAGCGCGGGCTGTACGGCGGCGCCGTCGGCTACCTGTCGTTCTCGGGCGAAATGGATCTCGCGATCGCGATCCGCACGGGCCTGATCCACAACGGCAACCTGTATGTGCAAGCGGCGGCCGGCGTCGTCGCCGACTCGGTACCCGAATCCGAATGGCAAGAGACCGAGAACAAGGCGCGCGCGGTGCTGCGTGCGGCCGAACAGGTCCAGGACGGCCTCGATAGCGACTTCTGACCGGAGACTGACCATGCTGCTCATGATCGACAACTACGACTCGTTCACCTACAACCTGGTCCAGTACTTCGGCGAACTGGGCGAGGACGTGCGCACGTACCGCAACGACGAAATCACGCTCGACGAGATCGCGCGCCTGAATCCCGATACCATCTGCCTGTCGCCCGGCCCGAGCAATCCGCAGCACGCGGGCATCACGCTCGACGTGCTGCGCGAATTCGCGGGCAAGAAGCCGATCCTTGGCGTCTGCCTCGGCCACCAGGCGATCGGCGAAGCATTCGGCGGCCGCGTCGTGCGCGCGAAGACCATCATGCACGGCAAGGTGAGCCGGATCGAAACGGATTGCCGCGGCGTGTTCGCCGATCTCCCCAAGCATTTCGACGTCACGCGCTACCACTCGCTCGCGATCGAACGCGAATCGCTGCCCGACTGCCTCGAGGTGTCGGCGTGGACGGATGACGGCGAGATCATGGGCGTGCGTCACAAGACGCTGCCGATCGAGGGCGTGCAGTTTCATCCGGAATCGATCCTCTCCGAGCACGGCCACGCGCTGCTCGAGAATTTCCTGAAGCAGAATCGCGCAGCGGCCCGTGCGGCCGCGCCGGCGGCCTGACGGGAGACGCACGATGACGATTACCCCGCAGGAAGCGCTGCAACGCACGATCGAGCACCGCGAGATCTTCCACGACGAGATGCTGCACCTGATGCGGCTCATCATGCGCGGCGACATGTCGCCCGTGATGGCGGCCGCGATCATCACCGGGCTGCGCGTGAAGAAGGAAACGATCGGCGAGATCGCCGCCGCCGCGACCGTGATGCGCGAATTCGCGAACCACGTCGAAGTGCAGGACAATTCGAACTTCGTCGACATCGTCGGCACGGGCGGCGACGGTGCACACACGTTCAACATCTCGACCGCGTCGATGTTCATCACGGCGGCGGCCGGCGCGAAAGTCGCGAAGCACGGCAACCGCGGCGTGTCGAGCAAGTCCGGCAGTGCCGACGTGCTCGAGGCGCTCGGCGTGAACATCGACCTGCAGCCCGACCAGGTTGCCGCGTCGATCGCCGAAACCGGCATGGGCTTCATGTTCGCGCCGAACCATCATCCGGCGATGAAGAACATCGCGGCCGTGCGCCGCGAACTCGGCGTGCGGACGATCTTCAACATTCTCGGCCCGCTGACCAATCCGGCCGGCGCGCCGAACCAGTTGATGGGTGTGTTCCACCCCGACCTCGTCGGCATCCAGGTGCGCGTGATGCAGCGCCTCGGCGCGCAACACGTGCTGGTCGTATACGGCAAGGACGGGATGGATGAGGTGTCGCTGGGCGCCGCGACGCTCGTCGGCGAATTGCGCGACGGCAAGGTGCACGAATACGAGATCCATCCGGAGGACTTCGGCCTGCAGATGGTGTCGAACCGCACGCTGAAGGTGGAAAATGCCGAGGAATCGCGCACGATGCTGCTCGGCGCGCTGGACAACCAGCCGGGCGTCGCACGCGAGATCGTCACGCTGAACGCGGGCACCGCGCTCTATGCGGCCAATATCGCCGAATCGATCGCGGACGGCATCCAGCTCGCCCGCGAAGCGATCGCGAGCGGCAAGGCACGCGCGAAGGTCGACGAACTCGTGCGCTTCACGCAGCAGTTCAAGCGCTGACTCCCCTTACGAATCAAGCAGGAACCCACATGAGCGACATTCTCGACCGAATCATCGCCGTCAAGCGCGAAGAAATCGCCGCGGCCATGCGCAGCACGCCGCTCGAGGCGCTGAAACTGGACGCATCGGCGCGCGACCTGCGCGACTTCGTCGGCGCACTGCGCGCAAAGCAGGCGGCCGGCCAGGCGGCGGTGATCGCCGAAGTGAAGAAGGCGAGCCCGTCGAAGGGCGTGCTGCGCGAGCATTTCGTGCCGGCCGACATCGCGCGCTCGTATGCGGCCCACGGCGCCGCGTGCCTGTCGGTGCTGACCGACGAGCAGTTCTTCCAGGGTAGCGTCCGCTATCTCGAGGAAGCGCGCGCGGCCTGCACGCTGCCGGTGCTGCGCAAGGACTTCATCGTCGATGCGTACCAGATCCTCGAAGCGCGCGCGATGGGCGCCGACGCGATCCTGCTGATCGCGGCCGCGCTCGACACGCCGCTGATGCAGGACCTCGAGGCGTATGCGCACTCGCTCGGCCTCGCGGTGCTGGTCGAAGTTCACGACCGCGACGAGATGGAACAGGCGCTGACGCTGAAGACGCCGCTGCTCGGCATCAACAACCGCAACCTGCGCACGTTCGAGACGACGATCCAGACCACGCTCGACATGCTCGACATGATTCCACCGGACCGCATGGTCGTGACCGAGTCGGGGATCCTGTCGCGCATCGACGTCGACACGATGCGCGCTGCGAACGTGAACGCGTTCCTCGTCGGCGAGGCGTTCATGCGCGCCGACCAGCCGGGCGAGGAACTCGCGCGGATGTTCTTCTGATGGCGATCGAAAAGGAAATCAAGCTCGCGCTGCCGGACGGCCAGGCCGATGCGGCGCGGCGCTTTTTCGAGACGCTGACCGGCGAAGCCGGCGACGTCATCGCGCTCGCGAACGTCTACTACGACACGCCCGATCTCGCGCTGGCCCGTTCGAAGAGCGCGGTGCGCGTGCGCCGCACGCCGCACGGCTGGCTGCAGACGTTCAAGACGGTCGGCAGCGCGGAAGCCGGCCTGCATCGCCGCCATGAATGGGAGTTGCCCGTCGCCGGCGATGCGCTCGAAATCGATGCCCTCGTCACCGCGTGCGACGTGCCGGACGCTGCCGCTGCACTGCGTGACGCGGCGCCGGCGCTGCACGCGCTGTTCCGGACGGATTTTTCGCGTACGCTGTGGCGCATCGCAATCGGCGGCGCAACAGTCGAGGCCGCGGTGGACGTCGGCGAGATCTTCGTCCAGGCGGAAAACGATACGCGCCGCGAACCGATCAGCGAAATCGAACTCGAACTAATCGACGGCCCGGAAGCGGCGCTCGCGACACTCGCCGCCGAACTGCAGCAAGCGCTGCCGGGCCTCGCCCCCGAAAACATCAGCAAGGCGCAACGCGGCTATCGGCTGCGCGCGCAATAAACACGCATCACGCATGGCAACCCGCAAGACTCTCCGCACGCCGCAGCAGGCGTCGCTGTTCGACGATCCCGTGCCGGAAACGGCGCTGGACGATGTTCCCGCTCCGGCGTCCGCGCCGGCCGCTTCCGGGAGCAAACCCGCGAAGAAGGCCGCGGCAGCCGCCCCGGCTTCCGCCGCGCCGCAGTCCGTTACGGCGGGCATCCCGCATCTCGCCGCGCAGTTCGACGCGCTGCCGGCCGTCTGGCGCGACGTGCTGAAACCCTTCACCGACAGCGACGCGTATGCACCGCTGTGCCGCTTCGTCGACGAAGAACGCGCGGCCGGCAAGACGGTCTACCCGACCGACGTGTTCCGCGCGCTGCGCCTGACGAGCCCGGACGACGTGAAGGTCGTGATCCTCGGCCAGGACCCGTACCACGGCGACGACCGCGGCACGCCGCAGGCGCATGGCCTTGCGTTCTCGGTGCCGCCGGCCGTCCGCACGCCGCCGTCGCTGCGCAACATCTTCAAGGAAATCGCCGCGAATTTCGGCCACGACGCACCGCGTCACGGCTGCCTCGACACCTGGGCACGCCAGGGCGTGCTGCTGCTCAACACCGTGCTGACGGTCGAGCGCGGCGCGGCCGCGAGCCATGCGAAGCGTGGCTGGGAGCAATGCACGGACACGCTGATCCGCGAACTGGCCAACCGCCATCGCGGGCTCGTGTTCATGCTGTGGGGCGCGCATGCGCAGGCAAAGCGCGCGCTGTTCGATGCGAACGCGCACTGCGTGCTCGAGGCGCCGCATCCGTCGCCGCTGTCCGCACACCGTGGCTTCCTCGGTTGCCGCCACTTCGCGCTCGCGAACGACTACCTGGTCGAAGCGGGTCGCGAGCCGATCGACTGGCGCCTGCCGGAGGTGGCCGAAACGCTCGCGTAAGCGGGTTCCGCTTCGCGCTTTCATTCCCACTACGCAAAAACGCCGCGCCCCTTTCGGAACGCGGCGTTTCTGCATCGGACGAGGCAGCGGGTGCAACGCACCCGCGCCCGCCTTACGCGGCAGCGATCGCGTCGCGTGCGCCGGCGAGCGCGGCGCTCTGCGCATCCGGCCCGAGGTTCAGGCCCTCAGCGTGGATGAAGCTCACGTCGGTCATGCCGACGAAGCCGAGGAACGTGCGCAGGAACGGCGTCTGGCTGTCGTTCGGCGTACCCAGGTACTTGCCGCCGCGGGCCGTCACCACGTGAACCTTCTTGCCCTTGATCAGGCCTTCCGGACCGTTCTCGGTGTAGCGGAACGTGACGCCTGCGCGGGCGATCCAGTCGAAGTACGTCTTCAGTTGCGACGAGACACCGAAGTTGTACATCGGCGCGCCGATCACGATGATGTCGGCGGCTTGCAGTTCGGCGATCAGGGCATCGCTCTTCGCGACGATCGCATTCTGTTCCGCGCTGCGCTGGTCGGCCGGCGTGAAGAATGCGCCGAGCACCGATTCGTCGAGGTGCGGCAGCGCGTCGGCCAGCAGGTCGCGAACCACGACCTTCGCGCCGGGATTCGATTGTTGCAGCTTTGCCGTCAGTTCGTTGGCCAGCAGCGTGGATTGCGCACCTTGCGAGCGCGCCGCGGAATTGATTTGCAGAATGGTCGTCATGTCAGGCTCCGGTTGGGTTGCGCTTCGGTAGCGCGAGTGACGCCATTGTGCGTGGCTGGATGGGTGCGAAAAAGCGGGTTCAGAGCGACGGATTGTTGCAGTAACAGAACAATCCACGATCGCGCCCCGAAACCCGCTTCGGCGTCCTCACCCCTTCAGCCAGGCTTCCCGGGCCTTGTGCGCGGCGGCCGGCTTCGCGGCCGCCGTGAGCCGGTAGCGTGCAACTTCCGGCCCGTCCAGCTTCAGTTTCGCGGTTCGCAGCTCGTCGCGGCGGAATGCGTGCACCTCGATCTTGTCGCCCGGCCGGTAGCGCGCGAGCAGCGTGTCGAGGTTCGTGCCGGTGACGCGCAGCCCGTCGAGCGCGATCAGCGTGTCGCCGGCCGACAGCCCCGCGCGATGCGCACCGCCGCCTTCGTAGACCGCCGCCAGCGTGCAGTCCGCTCCGCCGCGCAGGCGCGCCCCGATCGTCGGCTTCGCGGCCGCGCCAGCTGCGACCTCAGGCGCGAGCGTCACGCCGAACGGTGCGAGCAGTTCGGCGAGCGGCAGGTCGCGCGTGCCATGCACGGCGTCGGCGAACAGCCGGCCGAGCGCGACGCCCGTCGCTTCCTCGATCAGCGTCTCGACCTCGTGTTCCTCGACACCCGTCTGCTTGCCGCGATAGAACTCGCGACCGTAGCGTTGCCACAGCAGACGCATCACGTCGTCGAGCGACTTGCGGTTGCGCGTCTGCGCGCGGATCGCGAGATCGAACGCGAGCGCGACGAGCGAACCTTTCGTGTAGTAGCTGACGATCGCGTTGGTCGCGTTCTCGTCCTGGCGGTAATACTTGACCCACGCGTCGAACGAGCTTTCCGCGACGCTCTGCTTCAGGCGCCCCGTGCCGCGCAGCACGCCGCCGACGGTACGGCCGAGCGCCGCGAAATATTCGTCCTGCGACATCAGCCCGCAGCGCACGAGCATCAGGTCGTCGTAATACGACGTGAAGCCTTCGAACAGCCACAGCAGCGACGTGTAGTTTTCCCGCGCGAGGTCGTACGGCACGAACGTGGCCGGCTTGATGCGCTTCACGTTCCACGTATGGAAGTACTCATGGCTGCAAAGACCGAGATACGTGCGATAGCCTTCCGTCGTTTCCGGCCGCCCCTTCACCGGCAGGTCGGTGCGGTTGCAGATCAGCGCGGTCGACGCGCGATGCTCGAGGCCGCCGTAACCGTCGCTCACCGCAAGCGTCATGAACACGTAGCGGTCCATCGGCGCCTTCTTCGATTTCGGTTCGAACAGCGCGATCTGCGCTTCGCACACGCGCTTCAGGTCGGCGCGCAGCCGCTCCATGTCGAGCTGCGTCACGCGCCCTGCGATCACGATGTCGTGCGGCACGCCGTGCGCGTCGAACGTCGCCAGCGCAAATTCGCCGATCGTCACCGGATGGTCGGTGAGTTCGTCGTAGTTCGATGCGCGATACGCGCCGAACCCGTAGCGCCTGGTGCCGCGCGCCTCGGGCAGCGACGTGCCGACGCGCCATGTGCGAAACGCCGGACCCGCCGGTTTCGCGATGTCGACCTCGCAGGGTGCATCCTCGCGGCCGGAAACGCTCAGGAACACTGCCGTGGCATTGAAGAAGCCGCCCGATGCGTCGAGATACGCCGAGCGGACCGACAGATCCCATGCGTACACGTCGTAGCGCAGCGTCAGCGTGCCGTTCACCGGCGCGGCCTGCCAGGTGTTCTTGTCGGTTTTCGCGATCCGCACCTTGCGGCCCGCGTCGTTGAACGCGGCAAGCGTCACGATGTTGCGCGCGAACTCGCGCACGAGGTAGCTGCCCGGAATCCACACCGGCAGCGAGAAGCGCTGGCCTTCGGGGTCGGGATCGGTGACCGTCACCGACACTTCGAACAGGTGCGCGGCAAGATCTTTCGGGGCAATCGAATAACGGATCGGCTGGGTCATCGTGGCAATCGGTCGGAAATCGGACGGAATACGGCGGCGAAAACGAAGAGAGGCGCCGGCGGAGATCGCGGGCGCCCCTCGCTGGCCGGGCCATGCGGCCCGGCGTGTCGGTCGGTTACTTGCTCGACGCGAGCGCCTGGTTCAGCTGGTCGGCCGACACCGCGCCCGGCAGGCGACGGCCGTCGGGCAGGAAGATCGTCGGCGTACCGGTGACGTTCATCCCGCGGCCGAGCGCGAGGTTCTTGTCGAGCGCGGTCGTGTCGCAGGTGCCGGCGCCGGTCGGTACGCGATGGTCGAGCATCCAGCTCTCCCAGGTTTTCGCGCGGTCGGTCGCGCACCAGATCACCTTCGACTTCGCGGTCGAATCGGGCGACAGCACCGGGTACAGGAACGTGTAGACGGTCACGTTGTCGATCGACTGCAGCGTCGTCTCGAGCCGCTTGCAGTACGGGCAGTTCGGATCGGAGAACACCGCGATCTTGCGTGCGCCGTTGCCCTTGACGACCTTGATCGCGTTGGCGAACGGCAGGCTCGCGAAGTCGATCTTGTTGAGGTCGGACAGGCGCGCGTCGGTTAGGTTCTTGTGCGTCTTGGTGTCGACGAGATCGCCGAGCAGCACGTAGTCGCCGGCCGCATCGCTATAGATGATCTGCGTGCCGAGGTTCACTTCGTACAGGCCTGCGACCGGCGATTTCGACACGCTCTTGATCGGCGCGTCGCTGCCGAGACGCGCTTGCAGCGTGGCTTTCAGCTTGTCGGTGGTTTGGTCGGCCTGCGCGGTGCAGCCGAGCGTCGCCATCGTGACGGCCAGCGCCAGCGATGCGATGCGGATCGTTTTTTTCATCCTGTCGTTCCTTCAGCTCAATCGGAGTGCACGTCACAGTGTACGCCGTAACGGAACCCTGTCCGACAGGCCGAGCGAGCGAAGGTTCGATCAGCCGAGCGCGGCCGACACCAGCCAGCGCTTCACGAGCGGTTGCGCGCCGACGAACGCCATGCCCGCGTTGCGCACCGCCTTCGCGAACGAGCCCGGCACCGCGAACAGCCGCTGCAGCCCGTCGGTCGCGACCATCAGCGCGCGGATGTCCTCGCGGCGCGAACGCTCGTAGCGGCGCAGCAGCACCGTATCGCCGAGGTTGCGGAAGCTTTCCTTGTTCGCAATCGCATCAGCGAGCGCCGCGACGTCGCGCAGCCCGAGGTTCATCCCCTGCCCCGCGAGCGGGTGGATCAGGTGCGCGGCATCGCCGACGAGCGCGACGCGCGGCGCGATCAGCTTGTCGACCGTCTGCAGCGCGAGCGGGAAGCCAGCCGCCGGCGTCACGCATTCGAGCGTGCCGACCTGGCCGTGCGACACGCGCTCGACTTCCGCTGCGAGCTGCGCGGGATCGAGCGTGAGCAGTTGGTCCGCGTGCGCGGTGTGAGCGGACCACACGAGCGACACGTGACCGTCCGGCAGCGGCAGCAACGCGATGATCTCGCCTTCGTGAAACCACTGATAGGCCGTCTCGCGGTGCGGCAGCGACGCCTTGAAGTTCGCGACGACGCCCGTCTGCCGGTAATCGCGTCGTTCGACCTTGGCCCCCATTTGGGAGCGCACCCAGGAATGCGCGCCATCCGCGCCGACCACGAGGTCCGCTTCGAGCACTTGCCCCGACGACAGCGTGAGCACGGCCGCGTCGGCGCGCACGTCGAAGCCCTGCGCGCGCGCATCGAACCATGTGAGGTTCGGCTGGAACCGCAGCGCGGCGTCGAGCGACGTCTCGATCAGCGACGATTCGGCGATCCACGCGAGCTGCGGCACGGAGGCCTGGTACGCGGAGAAATGCAGCTCCGCATGCGCGTCGCCGTATACGCGCATGTCGTAGACCGGCGCGAGCCGGCCATGGTCGAGCGCCTGCCAGACCCGCAGCCGCTCCAGCAGGGCCTGCGAGCTGGACGACAGCGCGTAGATGCGCGTGTCGAACGCGAGATCGGCGGGGCGCGGCGTGGCCGGCTGGGCGAGCAAGGCAGTCTTGTAGCCGGACTGGGTCAGCGCGAGCGCGGCCGTCTTGCCGACGAGCCCGCCGCCGACCACGGCGACGTCGAAGGTGTGGTGGGCAGTCATGGCGGGCATTATAGCCGCGGGGCCAATCCCTTACGCGGCCGGACTTTGCGGGAAATCAGCAGAATCGCGGACCGGCCCGGCCGCGCGGCGGCCCGTCGCATCGAGCGTTCGGGGGAAGGCCGGAAACCGGGGCGTCGGCACGGTACAATAGCGCCTTTGAACGTCGGCCCGCCGCGCCCCACGCGCCGGCCGTCCCTATTTTCCCGCGCCGCCGTGCCTTGTCCGGCCGCGCCGCTCCACCCGTCCGAAGGATTCCATGAGTCTCAAATGCGGCATCGTCGGCTTGCCCAACGTCGGCAAGTCCACCCTGTTCAATGCGCTGACCAAGGCCGGCATCGCCGCCGAGAACTACCCGTTCTGCACGATCGAGCCGAACGTCGGCATCGTCGAAGTGCCTGACACGCGCCTGAAGGCGCTTGCCGAAATCATCAGCCCCGAGCGCGTCGTGCCGGCCGTCGTCGAATTCGTCGACATCGCGGGCCTCGTCGCAGGCGCGAGCAAGGGTGAAGGCCTCGGCAACCAGTTCCTCGCGAACATCCGCGAAACCGATGCGATCACGCACGTCGTGCGCTGCTTCGAGGACGACAATGTCATCCACGTCGCGGGCAAGGTCAGCCCGATCGACGACATCGAAGTGATCAACACCGAACTCGCGCTCGCCGATCTGGGCACCGTCGAGAAGGCGCTGACGCGCTACTCGAAGGCCGCGAAGTCGGGCAACGACAAGGAAGCGGCGAAGCTCGTCGCGGTGCTCGAGAAGGTGCGCGCGCAGCTCGACCAGGGCAAGGCCGTGCGCGGCCTCGATCTGTCGGACGACGAAGAGGCGCTGATCAAGCCGTTCTGCCTGATCACCGCGAAGCCCGCGATGTACGTCGCGAACGTGAAGGACGACGGCTTCGAGAACAACCCGCACCTCGAAGCAGTGCGCAAGTACGCGGAAAGCGAGAATTCGCCGGTGGTCGCGGTGTGCGCAGCCATCGAAGCGGAAATCGCCGATCTCGACGATGCGGACAAGGAAGCGTTCCTCGCCGACATGGGCATGGAAGAGCCGGGCCTCGACCGCGTGATCCGCGCAGGCTTCAAGCTGCTCGGCCTGCAGACCTACTTCACCGCGGGCGTGAAGGAAGTGCGCGCGTGGACGATCCACATCGGCGACACGGCACCGCAAGCGGCCGGCGTGATCCACACCGACTTCGAGCGCGGCTTCATTCGCGCGCAGACGATCGCTTTCGACGACTTCGTCACGTACAAGGGCGAACAGGGCGCGAAGGAAGCCGGCAAGATGCGCGCGGAAGGGAAGGAATACGTCGTGCACGACGGAGATGTGATGAACTTCCTGTTCAACGTTTGAGCGTCGCGTTATCGCCTCAGTGAAAAGCCCGCATATGCGGGCTTTTTTCTTTTCAGCGCACCGGCCTCGTCACGATCGCTTCTGGTCGGCCTATATCGATCCGGCTATGCTTGCGGCACGTTGACTGCTCTACGTCGCCTCATTGCATTGCGCACGTCGACTCGCGCTCGATACGGTTGCGCGGATGGTATTTCGACCAGACAAACTGACTGAAATAGCTTTCCGCAACCTCCGCCCATGTCCGGAGTCCATCGTCCTCCTGCAGTACATGCCTGGCGTTGACCAGCAACCAGGAAATCACAGCCTGGCTGTCGCGACACTTCGCACATTCTCCTGAGGTACAACAGCGCGCAAGCGAGACAAAGTCGGCGCGATATGCATTGAACCTGGGCAGCGCAGGCCATCCCGATGAGAACCGATCCGTGTTTTGCGGATGATCCTCGCTGACGCTCGGGCAACTCGCACCATTGAATGCTCCCCAGGCGGTCGCGCCCCGCATCAGGGCCGCCAGATAATAGGGATGGCTTGCGATGGTTTCAGGATATTTCCCCTTCAAGTCGAGCAACACGTCCAGCAACCGCTCCTCGCCCCGCCGCCGTAGTGGACCGTCAACGTCGTAGGGAGTGTAGTAATTGAACAGCAACCGATTTCCGTTATCTCGAATCTTTCGCACCGTTTCCTCGATGTACGCAATACCGTCAAGCCAGTGCCTTGTCGAACAAGCCGGTGAAGCGTTTCCCGTTCGGACCGATCGCACGCAATTCGTCATCAAGTGGCCCACCGCCAAACACGGAAATCGCGATGGTGATGCCCTCGAATTCTTCGTACGGGATTTTTCGAAGCCCATTCGTCGATACTGATACTTTCGGCATATATTTCCGAAACATCCGTATCCGATCGAGATGCAATGCGGGCTCACCGCCAATCAATAACGGTGCATTGATCCCGCGCGCGGCCTCCTCCCTCACACGCTGCTCAAGGCGAAGCGCGTCGTTCAACTCGTTCGATGCCGTATCGAATTCGTTCTCGAAAAACCAGCAGCCTTTGCAACGAAGGTTGCATTGATTCGTGAGGTGGTAAAGCGACGCGCGCGTCTCCTTTGCCTCATTTCTGACGGCCTTGAAGCGCGATTTCATTTCAATTGAATCATCCATCGTGGTCTCCTGATGCGAGGATGCGAACGACACGTGCTGTCAGCGCAACAATCCTCTGGTGAGTTCCGGCCACAGCGACGAATGCTCGCGGCGGAACATGCCGACGTGACCAATTGCTCCGCCGTCGGGATTTTTTGGATGGATGAAGTGGACCTCGGACTTGGCTCTCGATAGCAGGCGCAGCCAGTCTGCGATATTGGCCGGCGTGGCAAGCGGGTCGTCGGTTGCGGCCACAACGGTGACGGGAGCGGTAAATTCGTCGTAGTAGTGGCGAGCCACCGCTGCCCCGAATTCGTTCGCTACATATCCCGGCCGACGGAACCATCGGGCCCACTGAAGTCCGACGCACGGTGGCAGATCCTCGCCCCAACCGAGTACCCTGGCCGGAACGTAACCGAGCGCCCGAACGGAAATCGGCACATACATATGCGCAAGCAGCAAGGCCGCGAAACGCTTTGGCCAGCGAATGTTGCCGACATACCCGGAAGACGCCGAGACGGCGCACAACGAACGAACCGACGCATGATTCGGCATCAGGCCGACCAGTTGTGCGCCTGCGCTATGTCCGATCAAATGTGCGTCGCGCGCACCGGTTTCGCCAAGGAGCCAGTCGAGCGCCGCGGGCATGTCGAGTTGCCCCCAGTCCTGTTCCCACGCCCGGGACTGGCGGACGTGATCCGTATCGAGCGACGCGCCGATCCCGCGATAATCGAAAACGAACGTCGAATGGCCGTCTTTGCGCAGCCAATCCGCGAACGGGAAATAAAAGGATTGTCGGATGCCTGTTGCAGGACAGATGAGCACGGGGGAACGATCGCCGTCGGCCGCCGGAAAATAGGTTCCCTTGAGTTGGAATTCGTCGCGAGCGCAGAAGGCTATGCTGACGCGATTTGTCGAACGCTCGGTCATTGTTTCGACCTGAATACAGTCGACGAACGAAAAGGTTTATCGATCGTGCAACTGAATATCAGGTTCTGCCTGATAATGCCGATCATCACCGAAGGACACCAAATTGATTCATCCATCGATTCACCTCGCTAATCGAAGCAATCAATGTAAGTGCAAGTCGTTGTCGATGAAATCGGACGAGTTCGATTATTGTGTACTATTTGAGTCGTGCTCCTTTTCTCTCGCAACGGGTCGTGCATCGACTTCGACCGCTGCATTGGATGCAACAAAAACAAATGGCCCGACCGCAAATGCCGGTCGGGCCATTTTTGTGACGCGGGCTTTCCGCCCGCCATCACTTCACTCCATTACATCGCCGACACGCGCCGCCCTTCACTCGCCTGCGCATCGCGGCCGCGCTTGTTCAGCCACGACGCCAGCAACACGATCAACGCCAACACGGCCGTCGCACCCACTTCCATCCGGTGATCCTCGCTGACGAACATCACGGTCAGCGTACCGCAGATGAACAGGATCACCGCCCAGGTGAGCCACGGGAACAGCCACATCCGCAGCGCCAGGTCGGCACCGCCCGATTCGAGCGTCTTGCGCATCCGCAGCTGCGAGATCGCGATCACGAGATACACGAGCAGCGCGATTGCACCCGACGTCGCCAGCAGGAAACCGAACACTTGCTCGGGCATCAGGTAGTTCGCAATCACGGTCAGGAAACCGAATGCGGTCGATGCAAGCACGGCCGCACGAGGCGTGCCGGTCGAATCGGTGCTGTGCAGGAACGCAGGCGCATCCTTGCGCTTGGACAACGAGAACAACATCCGCGACGCGGTGTACAGCGCCGAATTCAGGCAGCTCGCGACCGACACGAGCACGATCACGTCGATGATCGCCTTCGCGTTCGGAATGCCGATCAGCTCCATCGCGCGCTGATACGAGCCGTGCTTGGGCAGCAGCGGGTCGTTCCACGGCACGATGGCCGCGACGACGAGAATCGAGCCGAGATAGAACAGCGTGATACGCCAGATCACCGAATTGGTTGCACGCACGATCTGACGTTGCGGGTTGTCCGATTCGGCGGCCGCGATCGTCACGATCTCGGTACCGAGGAACGAGAACATCGTCGTCAGCATCGCCGCGAGCACCGCGCCGGCACCGTGCGGCATGAAGCCGTCATGCACGAACAGGTTCGATACGCCCGACACGGCGGGAGCAGGAATGATGCCGACGATCGCCGCGCCGCCGATGCACAGGAACACGATGATCGCGACGACCTTGATCAGCGCGAACCAGAATTCGAATTCGCCGTAGTTCTTGACCGAGAAGAGGTTGGTCACGGTCAGCACCAGCGTGATGCCGAGCGCGAAGACCCAAGTCGCGACGCCGGGGAACCACGCATTGAGAATCGTCGCCGCGGCCGTCGCCTCGATCGGGATCACGAGCACCCAGAACCACCAGTACAGCCAGCCGATCGAGAAACCGGCCCAGTGGCCGATCGCGCGATCGGCATAGGTGGAGAACGAACCGCTGTCCGGATGCGCGACGGCCATCTCGCCGAGCATGCGCATCACCAGCACGACCAGGACGCCTGCGATCGCATACGCGAGGATCGAAGCCGGGCCGGCTTCCGCAATCGCGTGGCCGGAGCCGACGAACAAGCCCGCGCCGATGACGCCGGCAATCGACATCATCGTCACGTGACGCTGCTTCAGGCCCGTACCGAGGCCGGTGTTGCTTCCACTCATCTGTCTCTCTCCAAAAAACGGTTCCGGCATGGCCGGGTATCGCGTGAAGGCAGCACGGGGAATTGTGGTTCTTGAGCCGGGCCGGACGCAGCGCCTGCACGGGATGCAGGCGCGGAGCCGGATCGGGGGCCGTTCCGGAACGGTGCGCGACGCAGTCTGCGAAGCTGCGGGTGCGATGCGGCGCATGGGGCGCTGGCGCATCGCATGCGCCCTTTCCGTCGGCTGTCGGTCAGCCGCCTTCGAAGCGATGGAGTGTAAGCATCAAACGGTTCTTGACTAAGAACCAATTGAAGAATTTCGATGGAACCACTTGTTGCATCGATTCGGACCGATGCAACGCTTGGTCCGGTTTGGCGTCCGCTTGCGAGCCGCCGGATCGGGCAATTGATGACGGTGCTTGACCGCCCGGCATCACGGCGGACACATTCCGTCGAAGCGGTTCACGTGTCGCGCAGGCGCTGCGCCGGATGCTCAGTTCGCGCCGCGCGGCCCTTCGCCCCGCCATTTGGCCGGCACGATCGCATGCCATTCTCGCAGAAGCAGGTTTTTCACGGCGTCAGGATGCCCCTCCGCCCGTTGGTGATCGACGCCCCGGACACCGTAGCGGAAATCGTGGATGGCGCCTAGCCGCAAGGCGGCGGCCGTGCGCCCGGCGACGTTTGGCTAGCGGCCGGCCGCGCGCGCCGCCACCGGCGCGCGGCCGGTGGTGGCAACGATCGCGAACGCGATCGCATTCGCGGCCGCGCTGGCCAGGATCGGCATGAGATAACCACCGCCCGCATCGTAGATGAAACCGGCCGCAGCGGGCCCGATCAGCGTGCCGAACGCGACGCTCGTGTACAGCACGCCGATGATCGCGCTCACGTTGCGGCCGCCGAAGTAATCCATCACGACAGCGGGAAGCACGGCGACCCAGCCGCCGTAGAACACGCCGAACACGAGCGCGAACGCGGCCAGCGTCGCGACGCTCCCGGCGCCGGCCCACGCAACGAGCGCGACGGCCATGCCGGCGAACATCGCGAGCAAAGATGCGCGGCGGCCGAAGCGGTCGGCGAGGCCGCCAAGGAAGAAGCGCCCAGCCGTGCTGCCGACGCCGATCGCACCAAGCAGCAGCACGGCCGTCGACGGCGCGACGCCGTGATCGAGCGCGTACGGCACGAGGTGCACGAACGGCACGAAGACGCCGAACGAGCATACGAGACACGCCGCGTAGAGGCTCGCGAACGGCCGCGACGTGACGGCCTCGCGCACGGTCGCACCAGCCGGTACCGATGCAGCGGCACCGGGCTGCCCGTTGCCCGATTGCGTGCGCGCCGCATCGCCGTCGGGCAGCAAGCCGCGCCCGCGCGGGTCGTTCTCGATCAGCAGCGACATGCCCGCGCCCACCACCACCGCGATCGCCGCGAGCGTGACATACGCGCCGCGCCAGCCGACGTGCGCGATCAGCGCGGATGCGAGCGGCGGCATCACGAGCGTGCCGACGCCGATCCCCGCGACCGCGAGCCCCGACGCGAAGCCGCGCCGCCGCACGAACCAGCGTTGCACCGCGCCGACGGCCGGCACATACGCGCAGCCGACGCCGAGGCCGACACCGAGCCCGTACGCAACATAGCCCTGCAGCAGCGTATGTGCGGCACCGGCCGCGGCGAAACCCGCGGCCGTCAGCAACATGCCGGTGACGGCGAGCCGCCGGGAGCCGAAGCGATCGGCAAGCGGGCCGCTGACGATGCCGAAGCCGAAATACAGGAAGCCGGCCAGGGAGAACACGAGCGAAATCTGCCCGCGCGATGCGGCGAAATCCCGCTGCAGCGATTCGACGAACGCGCTGAACGTGTACGCACTGCCGAATCCGACGAACGTGACGGCGAATGCGGCCGCGACCACATACCAGCCGTAGAAGACGCGCGATGCGCGCGGGCCGCTCATGACGATGCTCCTCTCAGGTTCCGCCGGGCGCCGCGCGGCGCCCGGATTGCCTCATGGATATAGTTGAACTATGTTGATCGCATCGACCGCTGCGAGGCAGTCGTGACGAATGCGAGCGGATGCGACAACGGTACTCGCGCATATGCATTGCCTCAAACGATATTTCGTCGGCCTTTCGCTTTAGAAAAACTCAATGAACCGTTCCCGTCTGCCCCCCCTCAACGCACTGCGTGCGTTCGAGGCGGCCGCCCGCCACCTGTCGGTGAAATCCGCAGCGGAAGAGCTGTCGGTCACGCCCGGCGCGGTGAGCCAGATGATCCGCACGCTCGAGACCCATCTCGGCGTGCAACTGTTCGAACGCGTGAACCGCGGCATCCTGCTGACCGCCGCGGGCCGCGACTACCTGCCGCCCGTGCGCAATGCGTTCCGGCAGATCGCCGACGCATCGCAGCGCGTGTCGGGCGCCGCCGACAGCGGCGTGCTGACAGTGAGCGTCACGCCGTTTTTCGCGTCCGCGTGGCTCGTGCCCCGCCTCGCGCAGTTCCGCGACGCGTGCCCGGACGTCGACCTGCAGATCGTCGCAAGCCACGCACTCGCCGATTTCGCACGTGACGGCGTCGACGTCGCGATCCGCCACGGTCTCGGCCGCTACATCGGGCTGTGCAGCGAACGGCTGCTGACGGTGGAGATCGTCGCACTTGCGGCGCCGGCACTCGTCGCGCGGTTGGGCATGCCGGCCACACCCGCCGACCTGGCCGGATGGCCGCATCTGCACGACGCCGAGCGCAAGGGCTGGCACATCTGGTTCGACGCGCAGCGGATCGACGATTTCGGTCCGCCGCGCGGCCCCGCGTTCGACGATTCCGGCCTGTTGCTGCAGGCGATCCTCGCCGGCCAGGGCGCCGGCCTGCTGCCGGCGGCGATGGTGCGCGGCGAGCTCGCGAGCGGCCGGCTCGTGCAGCTTGCCGACGTCGCGTGGCTCGACGACTTCGCGTACTACCTCGTCTATCCGCCGCATCATGCGGAACGCGCGAAAGTCGCCGCGTTCCGCCGGTGGATTCTCGACGCCGCACAGGCCGACGGCGCGGCATCGATGACCGGCGCGGCGTAGCGTCGCTGCACCGCGGGGCGACGGCAACGACCCTCGGCCGATCGGCTAACATGCAGCCCGAGATCGACAGCAGATAACGACATCCGGAGAGAGACCATGCCCGCCCTGCTCCGCCGCGTAACGCGCATCGCGACCCTGTCGGCCACGCTGTTCGTCGCGTGTGCCGCCCTGCCGCCCACGGCGCATGCGTATCGCGCGTCGCCCGGCTACGGCACGGAAGCCGACCTCGACCGGCACGATACGTACCGCAATCGCGACGGCGACACCGTCCATGCGCCGGCCCATTCGAAATCGGGCCGCGTGCCCGAGGGCGCGAGCGCGCGCTGCCGCGATGGCACGTACAGCTTCAGCCGCCACCGGCGCGGCACCTGTTCGGGGCACGGCGGCGTCGCGGCGTGGCTGTGAACGCGGGTCGGCCGAATGGCCTGCGCGGTGCCAGCGGCAGCCGGCGGCGAAGTACAATACGCGCTCGCGCCGCCAATCCGCGGCGACACCGCCGCGCCCCGCGCGGCACGCTCCGTACCGAATCACCCGACGCCGCCACGCCCGCGCGCGCTGCGCGGCAGTCTCAACCACTTCTGACTTTCACACCGAAATGGCCCAATACGTTTTCACGATGAACCGGGTCGGCAAGATCGTGCCGCCCAAGCGCCAGATCCTGAAGGACATCTCGCTGTCGTTCTTTCCCGGCGCGAAGATCGGCGTGCTCGGCCTGAACGGCTCGGGCAAGTCGACGCTGATCCGCATCATGGCGGGTGTCGACAAGGACATCGAAGGCGAAGCGACGCCGATGCCGAACCTGAACATCGGCTACCTGCCGCAGGAACCGCAGCTCGATCCGACGAAGACGGTGCGCGAAGCCGTCGAGGAAGGCCTCGGCGACCTGTTCCAGGCGAACAAGAAGCTGGAAGAAATCTACGCGGCCTACGCCGAGCCGGACGCCGACTTCGACGCGCTCGCGGCCGAGCAGGCGAAATACGAGGCGATCCTCGCGTCGAGCGACGGCGGCAGCCCCGAGCAGCAGCTCGAAGTGGCCGCCGACGCGCTGCGCCTGCCGTCGTGGGACGCGAAGATCGAGCATCTGTCGGGCGGTGAAAAGCGCCGCGTCGCGCTGTGCAAGCTGCTGCTCGAAAAGCCCGACATGCTGCTGCTTGACGAACCGACCAACCACCTCGACGCCGAATCGGTCGACTGGCTCGAGCAGTTCCTGGTGCGCTTCCCGGGCACCGTCGTCGCGGTCACCCACGATCGCTACTTCCTCGACAACGCGGCCGAATGGATTCTCGAACTCGACCGCGGCCACGGCATTCCGTGGAAGGGCAACTACAGCAGCTGGCTCGACCAGAAGGAAGAGCGCCTGAAGCAGGAAGAAGCGTCGGAATCGGCGCGCCAGAAGGCGATCAAGAAGGAACTGGAGTGGGTGCGCCAGAACCCGAAGGGTCGCCAGGCGAAGTCGAAGGCGCGTATCGCGCGCTTCGAGGAACTGAGCAGCCAGGAATACCAGAAGCGCAACGAAACGCAGGAAATCTTCATTCCGGCGGGCGAACGCCTCGGCAATGAAGTGATCGAGTTCAAGAACGTCAGCAAGTCGTTCGGCGACCGCCTGCTGATCGACAATCTGAGCTTCAAGATCCCGGCCGGCGCGATCGTCGGCATCATCGGCCCGAACGGCGCCGGCAAGTCGACGCTGTTCAAGATGCTGACCGGCAAGGAGCAGCCGGATTCGGGCGAAGTCGTGATGGGCCCGACCGTGAAGCTCGCGTACGTCGACCAGAGCCGCGACGCGCTCGACGGCTCGAAGACGGTGTTCGAGGAAATCTCGGGCGGCGCCGACGTGCTGACGGTCGGCAAGTACGAAACGCCGTCGCGTGCGTACATCGGCCGCTTCAACTTCAAGGGCGGCGACCAGCAGAAGATCGTCGGCAACCTGTCCGGCGGCGAACGCGGCCGCCTGCACCTCGCGAAGACGCTGATCTCCGGCGGCAACGTGCTGCTGCTCGACGAACCGTCGAACGACCTCGACGTCGAAACGCTGCGCGCGCTGGAAGACGCGCTGCTCGAATTCGCGGGCTCGGTGATGGTGATCTCGCACGATCGCTGGTTCCTCGACCGGATCGCGACGCACATCCTCGCGTTCGAAGGCGATTCGCAGGTCACGTTCTTCGACGGCAACTACCAGGAATACGAAGCCGACAAGCGTGCGCGCCTCGGCGAGGAAGCCGCGAAGCCGAAGCGCCTGCGCTACAAGCCGATCAGCCGCTGAACGGCGCGGCCCGGGCACCCGGCAACGCAGGGCCGGATGCCGGAAGCGGCCGCTTCCGGACCGGCAAAACGAAAAAGCGGGCTCATGGCCCGCTTTTTTCATCTCGCTGCCGCCGTTTGGCAAACGCCTACGCGAGCGCGCCCAGCTCGCGCAAGCGCACCTCGGTCGCGGCCGCGCTCGTGTGATGAATGCCATGCCAGCCGAGTGCCGTCGCGGCCGCCGCGTTCTTCGCGTTGTCGTCGATGAACACGAGTTCATGCGGTGCGATGCCCGGCAGGAACGGCTCGATCCGCGCATGCATTTCGCGGTAGATCGCCGGATCGGGTTTCACGAGCTTCACGCGGCCCGACACGACGATGTCCTTGAAGCGCCGCAGCACCGGGAAGTTGTCCCACGCATACGGAAACGTCTGCGCGGACCAGTTGGTCAGCCCGAAGAGCGGCATCCCCTGCGCGTCGAGCCGGTCGACGAGCGCGGCGCCCTCGTCGAGCACGCCGCCGATCATCTCGTGCCAGCGCGCGTAGAACGCGCGGATCAGCGCCTCGTGCGCCGGAAACTTCGCGACGAGCTCGCGCGTACCCTCGTCGATCGTCTGCCCGCCGTCCTGCCGGATCACCCAGTCCATCGCGCAAACGTGCGTGAGGAACCAGCGGCGCTCGGCTTCGTCCGGAATCAGTTGCCGGTACAGGTACTCGGGGCTCCAGTCGATCAGCACGCCGCCGAAATCGAACACCACCGCCTTGATGGTCATGCGAACTCCGTGGCGAGCACGTCGGCAAGCGGACGCGGCGTCACCGCATTGCCCGACAGCGTATTGTTTTCCCACACGAAGTGATGATGCGCGACGATCTGCGCGGCCGACAGGTGCGTGCGCTCGTTCGTCGTGTGCAGGTCGGAGACGACGGTCGTCCGATAGCCGAGCAGTGCCGCGCGGCGAGCGGCCGAATCGACGCAGAACTCGGTCGCATAGCCGCAGATCAGCACCGACCGAATGCCGTGGCCGTCGAGCTGCGCGGCGAGCGGCGTGTCGTGGAACGAATCGCTCATCTGCTTGCGGATGCGCCAGTCGGCACGACCGACGATCAATTCCTCATGCAGTTCCCAGCCGGGCGTGCCGGGCACGATGTCGTCGTCCGCGTCGCCGTCGTGCTGCACGAAGCACACGGGTGCGTTCGCCGCGCGTGCCGTCGCCGTCAACCGGTTGATGCCCGCCACGACGTCGTCGAGCCGATACGCGGGCCGCGCGCGCTGCACCAGCCCGCGCTGCATGTCGATCACGATCACTGCGGTGTCTGCCATAGGTTGCCTTCTCGATCATGGTCCGGCCGTCGTGCGGCCGGCATCGCATATTGCGTCAGATCGGCTGCGTGCGTGCGTCGAGCCACGCCTTCGCGTCGCCGCTCACGTGCCGGCCGACGCGCTCACGCACGGTCGCGTGATACGCGTTCAGCCACGCGCGCTCTTCTTCATGCAGCATCTCGATCAGCACGCAGCGCGTGTCGATCGGACACAGCGTCAGGGTCTCGAACGCGAGGAAGTCACCGAACTCCGTCTGCCCGCCCGCGCGGTTCACGACCAGGTTCTCGATCCGGATGCCCCATTTGCCGGGCCGGTACACGCCCGGCTCGATCGACGTGATCATCCCCTCTTCCATCGCCGTGTACGGCTCGGCCGGCGCGTAGTGCGAGATGACCTGCGGGCCCTCGTGCACGTTCAGGAAGTAGCCGACGCCGTGGCCGGTACCGTGGCCGTAGTCGAGCCCGGCCGCCCACATCGGCGCGCGCGCGATCGCGTCGAGCATCGGCGAGCGAATGCCGCGCGGAAAGCGTGCGCGCGACAACGCCATCATCGACTTCAGCACGATCGTGAAATCGCGGCGCTGCAGGTCGCTGACCGTGCCGACCGGCACGACGCGCGTGATGTCGGTCGTGCCGGTCGTGTACTGGCCGCCCGAATCGATGAGCAGCAGGCCGTCGCCGGCGATCGTCGCGTGCGACTCGGGCGTCGCGCGGTAGTGCGGCATCGCACCGTTCGCGTTGAAGCCGGCGATCGTCGCGAAGCTCGGCGACACGTAGCCGGGGCGCCGTGCGCGCGCGGCCGTGAGCTGCGCGTCGATCGTCAGCTCGGTGATCGTCTCGCGGTTCAGTGCCTGCTCGAACCACGCGAAGAATTCGGCGAGCGCGGCGCCGTCGTGCTCCATCGTCACGCGCACGTGCTCGATCTCGACGGACGTCTTGCGCGACTTCGCGAACGTCGACGGGTTCACGGCCTCGATCAGCTTCACGCCGGCGGGCACGGCCTCGAGCGTGCCGAACGTCACGCGGCGCGGATCGATCAGCAGCGTCGCGCCGTCGGGCAGCGCCGCGAGCGACGCGCGCGCGGCGTCGTACGCGCGGACCTCGACGCCGTCCTGCGCGAGCGACGCGGCCAGCGCCGGCGACACCTTGCCGTCGGCGACGAACAGCGTCGCGCGCTCGGCGCCGATCATCGCGTGCGCGACAAACACGGGATTGAAATTGACGTCGGCGCCGCGCAGGTTGAACAGCCACGCGAGATCGTCGAGCGTCGACACGAAATGCCATTGCGCGCCCTGCGCGTGCATCGCGCGGCGCACTTCGGCGAGCTTGCTCGCGCGCGTCGTGTCGGCCTGCGGCGCCACGTGCTCGAACACCGCGTCGCCCGGCAGCCCCGGGCGCTCCGGCCAGATCGCGTCGAGCAGGTCGAGATCGGTGCGCAGCGCGATGCCGCGCGCGCTCAGCGCGGCCGTCAGCGCGCGTGCCGCCGCGACGCCAAGCACGGCGCCGTCGACGCCGACCGTCGCACCGGCCGGCACGTTCTGCGCGAGCCAGTCGACGTGCGGCGCGCTCTGTTGCCCGCCCGTCATCTTCATCAGCTGGACGCCCGTGCCGGCGAGCTCGGCCTCGGCCTGGACCCAGTAGCGGCTGTCGACCCACAAGCCCGCGAAATCCGCGGTCACGACCAGCGTACCGACCGAGCCCGTGAAACCGGACAGCCAGCGGCGCGCCTGCCAGCGTTCGGGCAGGTACTCGGACAGGTGAGGATCGGCGGACGGCACGAGATAGGCGGCCAGGTCCTCGCGGACCATCACGCCGCGCAGCAGCGCGAGGCGGGCCGGCACCGACGAGGCTTCGGGGAGACGGGCATTCATGATTTCACCTGAGAGCTTTCAGCGACGGGCCGACACGGCGACCGTCACGGCTACGGCGAGGAACGCGACACCGGTGCAGACCGGCCATTCGAGCGTTTCGCCATCGTAAAACAGTCCAGAGAGATTGCCGGCCATGCGCGCGGCGGCGGCACCTGCGATGCCGACCAGCACCGCAATCCACCATGCCGGCCGGCCAGCGAGCCGCATCGGATGCAGCCACCGGCCGAACAGCCCGACGGCCGCTCCCAGGACAAGGATTCCAAACCAGTTCATTCGACGCCTTCTATAAATTCAGATTCGTCCCATAGGCGTGAACGTTGCCAGCGGCTAGCATCGATTCATCCATCGAACCCGAGACCAGCCGGGCGCCGCGAACATTCGAGTGTAGGGGCCGACCCGACGTTATGGCAAGCGCGCACCGGCAGCCGTATTGAAGAAATCCTCATGCGAATCGCCCTGATCGATCCGGAGGCACGTCATGCTGCGCTCCTGAACCGCCTGCTCTTCGCCGGCGGTCACGTGTGCCACGCGTTTTCGTCCAGCGCGGCGTTCTTCGAGTGGCTCGCCACCGATACCTGCGACATGCTGATCACCGGCAACTGGGCCGGCGATCAGCCGGCCGAGGAAGTCATTCCGCGGGCGCAGGCGATCCTGCCCGGGCTGCCGGCCATCGCCGTGATGCAACTGCCGCGCGAAAGCGAAGTCGTGTCGTGCCTGCATGCGGGCGCCGACGACTGCCTCGTGCGCCCGGTGAGCGGGCCCGAGCTGCTCGCACGGGTCAATGCGCTGAGCCGGCGCGCCGGCGTCCGGCGACCGCCGAATCGCTCCCGTGAAATGTATGGAGAATATGCATTCGATGCGACCCACGGCCTCGTGCGTTTCGGCGACGCGGTCGTCGCGCTCACGCCGAAAGAGTTCCGCTTCGCACAGCTGCTGTTCGCGAACCTGTCCCGCCCCGTGTCGCGCGCCCATATCCTCGAAACGGTGTGGGCCCGCCGCCGCGACATGAAGTCGCGCACGCTCGACACCCATGCGTCCCGGCTGCGCAGCAAGCTGCAGCTGCTCCCGGAGCACGGCTACCGGCTCCTGCCGCTCTACGGCTACGGCTATCAACTCGACCGCGTGCCGATCGAGCCCCCCAATTCGAGGCCACGCGATGCTGATGCCCGGTATGCCACGAGTGAGGAAATCGCTGAAACGCTATAATATGGGGCTAAACGATAGCCCTCGATATGCAACTCCTCACGATCGGAATCAACCACCACACTGCGCCTGTCGCCCTGCGCGAACGCGTGGCGTTTCCGCTCGAGCAAATCAAGCCGGCTCTTGTCACGTTCAAGAACGTGTTCCTCGGCCCGCAGGCGCCCAACGCGCCCGAAGCGGCGATTCTCTCCACCTGCAACCGCACCGAACTCTATTGCGCGACCGACGACCGGGCTGCACGCGAGGGTGCGATTCGCTGGCTGTCGGAGTATCACCAGATTCCGGTCGACGAGCTCGCACCGCACGTCTATGCGCTGCCGCAATCGGAAGCGGTCCGGCACGCATTCCGCGTCGCATCGGGTCTCGACTCGATGGTGCTCGGCGAAACGCAGATCCTGGGCCAGATGAAGGACGCGGTGCGCACCGCGACGGAAGCCGGCGCGCTCGGCACCTATCTGAACCAGCTGTTCCAGCGCACGTTCGCCGTCGCGAAGGAAGTGCGCGGCACGACCGAGATCGGCGCGCAGTCGGTGTCGATGGCCGCCGCCGCAGTCCGCCTCGCGCAACGCATTTTCGAAAAGGTGTCGGATCAGCGCGTGCTGTTCATCGGCGCCGGCGAGATGATCGAGCTGTGCGCGACGCACTTCGCCGCGCAGAGCCCGCGCGAGCTCGTCGTCGCGAATCGCACGGCCGAACGCGGCCAGCGGCTCGCCGAACGTTTCAACGGCCGGGCGATGCCACTGTCGGACCTGCCGGCCCGCATGCACGAATTCGACATCATCGTGTCGTGCACCGCGTCGACGCTGCCAATCATCGGCCTCGGCGCGGTCGAGCGCGCGGTGAAGGCGCGCCGCCACCGGCCGATCTTCATGGTCGACCTCGCGGTGCCGCGCGACATCGAGCCGGAAGTCGGCAAGCTGAAGGACGTATTCCTCTACACCGTCGACGATCTCGGCGCGATCGTGCGCGAAGGCAACGCATCGCGCCAGGCCGCGGTTGCGCAAGCCGAGACGATCATCGAGACGCGCGTGCAGAATTTCATGCAATGGCTCGACACGCGCAGCGTCGTGCCGGTGATCCGTCACATGCATACGCAGGCCGACGCGCTGCGCCGCACGGAAGTCGAGAAGGCGCAGAAGCTGCTCGCGCGCGGCGACGATCCGGCCGCCGTTCTCGAAGCGCTGTCGCAGGCGCTGACCAACAAGCTGATCCACGGCCCGACGAGCGCGCTCAACCGCGTGAACGGCGCCGACCGCGATTCGCTGATCGACCTGATGCGCGGCTTCTACCAGCACGCGCCGCGCTCGAACGACCAGTCCGGCCACTAGCGCCGGCCGGTTTCCCTGCCGCCGGCCGCACGCCGGCCTATCCTTTTCGAATACCCTTGCCCGGGAGCGCCGCTCCACACCATGAAGACGAGCATGCAACGCAAGCTCGACCAGCTGTCTACACGGCTGGCCGAACTGAACGACCTGCTGAGCCGCGAGAACGTCACGGCCGACCTCGACCAGTACCGCAAGCTGACGCGCGAACACGCGGAACTCGGCCCGGTCGTCGAGCAGTACGCGCTGTGGCGCCAGTCGCGCAACGATGAGACGGCCGCGCAGGAGTTGCTCGCCGATGCCTCGATGCGCGATTTCGCCGAAGAGGAAATTCGCGGCGCACGTGACCGTATGGTGCGTCTCGAAGGCGAGTTGCAGAAGATGCTGCTGCCGAAGGACCCGAACGACGACCGCAACATCTTCCTCGAAATCCGCGCGGGCACCGGCGGCGACGAATCGGCGCTGTTCGCGGGCGACCTGTTGCGCATGTACCTGCGTTTCGCGGAGCGCCAGCGCTGGCAGGTCGAGATGATGTCGGAGAGCGCATCGGATCTCGGCGGCTACAAGGAAGTGATCGTGCGGATCGCCGGTCAGGGCGCGTACTCGCGCCTGAAATTCGAGTCGGGCGGCCATCGCGTGCAGCGCGTGCCCGCAACCGAGACGCAGGGGCGCATCCACACGTCCGCCTGCACGGTCGCGGTGATGCCGGAAGCCGACGAGATCGGCGAGGTCGAGATCAATCCGGCCGACCTGCGGATCGACACGTTCCGCGCGTCGGGCGCGGGCGGCCAGCACATCAACAAGACCGATTCGGCGGTGCGCGTCACGCACATCCCGACCGGGATCGTCGTCGAGTGCCAGGACGACCGTTCGCAGCACAAGAACAAGGATCGCGCGCTGAAGGTGCTCGCCGCACGCATCAAGGACAAGCAGTATCACGAGCAGCACGCGAAGGAAGCGGCGACGCGCAAGAGCCTGATCGGCTCCGGCGACCGCTCGGAACGGATCCGCACGTACAACTTCCCGCAAGGGCGGATGACCGACCACCGGATCAACCTGACGCTGTACCGGCTCGAGGCGCTGATGGACGGCGATCTCGACGAACTGATCGGCGCGCTGGTCACCGAACACCAGGCCGAACTGCTCGCGTCGCTCGGCGACACCGACTGAGGCCGCGATGCCCGACACCACCGCCGACGAACTGCTGCGCGCGGCGCCGCTCGACCCGGTCGATGCGCGCGTGCTGCTCGCGTACGCGCTCGGCTGGACCCGCACTCAGCTGATCACGCGCGGCGACGCCCCGCTCGAGCCCGCCGCGATCGAGCGCTACCGTGCGCTCGAAGCGCGCCGCATGGCCGGCGAGCCGGTGGCGCAGCTCGTCGGGATGCGCGAGTTCTTCGGCCGGCCGTTCGACGTGACGCCCGACGTGCTGATCCCGCGCCCGGAAACCGAACTGCTCGTCGAAGCGGCGCTCGACGCGATCGACGGGCGGCCGCATCCGGCCGTGCTCGATCTCGGCACCGGCAGCGGCGCGATCGCCGTGTCGATCGCCGCCGAACGGCCCGACGCACGTGTGTGGGCACTCGACCGTTCGCCGGCGGCGCTCGACGTCGCGCGGCGCAACGCGGACAAGCTGCTCGACGCGCGCCGCCCCGGCGGCCCGCTGCACTGGCTGCAGAGCGACTGGTACGCCGCGCTCGATCCGGTGCTTGCGTTCGACACGATCGTCAGCAACCCGCCGTACATCGCGCAGCACGATCCGCACCTCGCACAGGGCGACCTGAGGTTCGAGCCGCGCGGCGCGCTCACCGACGATGCCGACGGCCTGAGCGCGATCCGCACGATTGTCGCCGGCGCCGGCGCCTACCTGAAACCGGGCGGCACGCTCTGGATCGAGCACGGCTACGACCAGGCCGAAGCCGTGCGCGCCTTGCTCCTGTCACGCGGCTTCGTCGCGGTCGAATCGCTCGCCGATCTGGCCGCGATCGAACGCACGACAGGCGGCCGCCGGCCCGGCTGATGGCCCGCCCGCCCGCTTGAAATCCGCTATCATTTCGTTCTAACGCCCCGCAAACGCAAGGTCAGTCATGGACACCCAAAAACGTATCAAGCAAATCGTCGACGAAAACCAGGTCGTGCTCTTCATGAAGGGCAACGCGCAATTCCCGATGTGCGGCTTCTCGGGCCGCGCCGTGCAAGTGCTGAAAGCCTGCGGCGTCGACCAGTTCAAGACGGTCAACGTGCTCGAGGACGACGAAATCCGCCAGGGCATCAAGGAATTCTCGAACTGGCCGACCATCCCGCAGCTGTACGTGAAGGGTGAATTCATCGGCGGCTCGGACATCATGATGGAGATGTACCAGTCGGGCGAACTGCAGCAACTGTTCGCCGCCGCGTAACACCCCCTCCCCGATGGCATCTCCCAGCGCGCCGCCACGCCGGCTGATCGTCGCGATCACCGGCGCCACCGGCGCGGTCTACGGCGTGCGGCTGCTCGAATTGCTGCGCGCCGCCGGCGGCGTCGAAACGCACCTGCTCGTTTCGAACGCCGGCTGGCTCAATATCCAGCATGAACTGACGCTGTCGAAGGCCGCGGTCGAAAGCCGGGCGGATGTCGTGCATTCGGTGCGCGATGTCGGCGCGACGATCGCGTCCGGCTCGTTCGCGACCGACGGGATGGTGATCGCACCCTGCTCGATGAAGACCCTCGCGAGCGTCGCGCATGGGCTGTCGGACAACCTGATCACGCGCGCGGCCGACGTCACGCTGAAGGAACGCCGCCGTCTCGTGCTGATGGTGCGCGAAACGCCGTTCAACCTCGCGCATCTGCGCAACATGACCGCCGTGACCGAAATGGGCGGCATCGTGTTTCCGCCGCTGCCCGCGTTCTACGCGATGCCGAAGACAATCGAGGAACTCGTCGACCAGACCGTCACGCGCGTGCTCGACCTGTTCGCGCTCAGCGCGCCGATGACGACGCCGTGGGCCGGCATCCGACCGGCACAGTAAGCCGCCCGACACGGCGCTCCGACGCCGTTCTTCACGCATCTTCGTCGATTCAGCTGGCTTCCGGCTCGATCCGGCAACATCCAGCCCTCGCCTGCCCCACGCACCTGGAGTCGGCCGGATTATCAACCATTGCGATTCAATCAAATTCCCATAAGCCGATTTATCAATACCCGGTGCACGCCTATAGTCACAGGCAAACCCTTTTGCAGGCTCCCCACCATGAACCGCTTGCCCTCGCTTTACCTGTCCCACGGCGCCCCGACGCTGCCGATCGACCCGACGCTGCCGTCCGGCGCGTTCACGCACCTCGGTGCCGAATTGCCGCGCCCGCGCGCGGTGCTGATGCTGTCCGCGCACTGGGGCACGCAGCAGCCGGTCGCGAGCGTGGCCGAGCATCCTGAAACGATCCACGACTTCTATGGCTTCCCGCGCGCACTGTACGAGATCCGCTACCCGGCGCCGGGCGCGCCCGCGGTCGCCGAGCGGGCGGCCGCGCTGCTGAACGCGGCCGGCATCGCGACCGCGACGACCGAGCACGGTCTCGACCACGGCGCGTGGGTGCCGATGCTGCTGATGTTCCCGGAGGCGGATGTGCCCGTCGCGCAACTGTCGATCCAGCCGCGTGCGGACGCGGCCCATCACTTTGCGCTCGGCCGCGCGCTGCGGCCGCTGCGCGACGAAGGCGTGATGGTGATCGGCTCGGGCCAGATCACGCACAACCTGCGCGCGGCCGATTTCAGCGCGGCGCCCGAGGATGCGGACCCGCGCGTCGCGGAATTCACCGACTGGCTCGAGGCAAAGCTCGCCGCGCGCGACATCGACGCGCTGCTCGACTATCGCCGGCAGGCGCCGCACGCGGCGCTGATGCATCCGACCGACGAACACCTGCTGCCGGTATTCACCGCGCTCGGCGCGGCCGACGACGACTACCAGCTCGGCATTCAGTCGCTCGGCACGTATCAACGCGTGCTCGCGATGACGAACTACGTGTTCGCGAGCGCGGCCGCCTGAACCCGGCGACACAACCGGCGAGCAAACAAAAAGCCCGCCCGAGCATCGCTCGGGCGGGCTTTTTTCGCGCTTCCTGCCGCCGCCGATTCCGGTGGCAGGTCAGGCGTCAGACACCGACCCCTTCGAGGATCTCTTCGTGGGACTCGCGCTCGTCGAGATACTGGGTCCGATAACCCGTGTTCACGCCCCAGAAGTAGAACACCAGCGAGATTGCCGCAACGATCAGCATGTCCCAGCCGTACGGCAGCACGCCGTGACCGCCGAATTCCTTGCTGCCGATCAGCGACAGCACGGCCATCGTCGGCAGGTACGCGACCAGCCACCATGCGGCCTTCAGGTCGGCGCCCCAGCCGGTCCAGCCCGCCTTCGCCTGGAAGTAGAAATACACCGGCAGCGCGACGATCATCAGCAGGATGATTTCGCCCGTCAGCGGCCACTTCGCCCAGTACAGGATCAGCGACGCGCAGACGAACGCGAACGGTGCGATCAGCTTCATCAGCGGGATCGACAGCGGACGCTCGATGTCGGTCGCCGCACGGCGCAGCGCCATCAGGCTGATCGGGCCGGTCAGGTACGAGATCACCGTTGCGACCGAGATCACTGCCGCGAGCGAGCTCCAGCCGCGGAAGAAGAACAGGAAGATGAACGACACGAGCAGGTTGAACCACATCGCCTGGCGCGGCACACCGTAGATCGGGTGCACGTTGCCGAACATCTTCGGCATCGTGTTGTTGCGCTCCATCGCGTAGATCATGCGGGTGGTCGTCGCCATATAGGTCGTACCGGTACCGCTCGGGCTGATGAACGCGTCGACATACAGCAGGATCGCGAGCCAGTTCAGGTTCAGCGCGATCGCGAGTTCGGCGAATGGCGACGAAAAGTTGAAGTGCGCCCAGCCCTTCGCGACGTCGGCCGGGTTCACCGAGCCGATATACGCCATTTGCAGCAGCACGTAGATCACGAGTGCGAGCAGGATCGACGTGATCACCGCGAACGGCACGCTGCGCGATGGGTTGCGCGCTTCACCGGCCAGGTTCACCGGGCTCTGGAAGCCATTGAACGCAAACACGATGCCGCTCGTCGCAACCGCGGTCAGCACGGCCGACCAGCCGTACGGCGCGAAGCTCGCATTCGATGCGGTGCCGAGGTTCTCCGGATGGAAGCTCGACAGCATCAGGCCGAGGATCGTGAGACCGGGAATCAGGAACTTGAAGATCGTGATCGCGGTGTTCGCCCGCGCAAAGGCCTTGACGCCCCAGTAGTTCAGCAGGAAGTAGACGACGACCAGCACGGCCGACAGCAGCAGGCCGAGTGTCTGCAATTCGCCGTTCACGAACAACGCATGCGCCCACGGATACGGCCACGTGCTCATGTACTGGATCGACGCTTCGGCCTCGATCGGGATCACGGATACGATCGCGATCCAGTTGGCCCATGCGCTGATGAAGCCCACCAGCGAACCGTGCGAGTAGCGCGCGTAGCGCACCATGCCACCCGACTCGGGGAACATCGCACCCAATTCGGCGTACGTCAGCGCAATCGCGAGAATCACGACCGCGCCAATGATCCATGCACAAATCGCTGCCGGACCGGCGATCTTCGCAGCCTTCCAGGCGCCGAACAGCCAGCCCGAGCCGATAATCGAACCCAGCCCCGTCAGCATCAGTGCAAACGGGCCGATGTTCCGTTGAATAGAACTCTTCACATCCTCTCCTATGTCTCAAAAAGCATGGTCGGCTCGCGGTCCGGGATCGGCTCGGACAGCACCGCGCATGCAATTTTGGGGGGAAGGATCACCCGATCGGGGCAACCTTCCGCGCGGCGCGTAGTTTAACGGTTGCACCTCCAAGTTGGCGCCAAAATCGTTCGCCCCCTACAAAAAATTCGCGCCGTTTGCAAGGTTTGTAAACATGAACTCCGCAATAACCCTGAGTGCATGGAAATCCGGTTGACCGCGAGAGCGATTAGCCGTATAAACAACGTTGCAGGATTTCAAGCGGCGAGTGAATTGGTTCTTTCGTAGTTCGCCCATCAACGGTACTCCGGTTGGTCCCATTACCCCCTTCCTTGATTTTCCGCACCCATGGGCCTCGGCCCCGTTTTATCTTTTTAGGAACAAGTAACATGGCAACCGGTACCGTCAAGTGGTTCAATGACGCAAAGGGCTTCGGCTTCATCACCCCGGAAGGCGGCGGCGACGATCTGTTCGCGCACTTCTCGGAAATCCGCGTCGAAGGCTTCAAGACGCTGCAAGAAAACCAGAAGGTTGAATTCGAAGTGAAGACGGGCCCGAAGGGTCTGCAAGCTGCGAACATCCGTCCGGTCTAAGTTCGGCGCGATATTTCGTGTAAAAAAGCCCCGCTTCGGCGGGGCTTTTTGTTTTCCGGCGCGGCAGCGATGCGGTGGCCGCCGATTCCAAATGGCGTTCGGTCAGCCGAACAGCCGCTGCGCGTGAATGCCGAGCCCGGTTGCGACGCTCGCGAGGCGGTCGCCGAACACGGGTTGCGCGTCCGGGAACGCACCGGCGAGCGCACCCGACAGGAACGCGAGCCCGGTCGAGCCGCCGGTGAAATACAGTGCGCCGACGTCGCGCGGCGCCACGCCCGCCAGCCGCACCGTTTCGCGCGCGGCATCGACGATGCGTGCGGTGTCGTCGACACTCGCATCGACGAGGCGCTCGGCGTCGAACGCGATCTGCAGATCCTCTTCCACGTCGTTCAGGTCGATCATCGTCTCCCCGCCCGCCGCAACGCCGATCTTCGCTTCTTCCGCGCGTGCCATCAGCGCATGCCCGAGCCGCTGCTCGACCACGCGGGTAAGGCGGTCGTACTGCCGTACGTCCTGGTACAGGTGCTTCATGAGCTTCAGCTCGCCCAGCCGCTTCGGCGTGTAGACCGTGTTGATCAGGTGCCAGGTCGCCAGGTCGAAGTAGATCCGGTTCGGCAGCTCGCGCCCCTCGGGATCGAGCGAGCGGTAGCCGAACGCCGGCAGGATCGCCGCCAGCTCGACGCGGCGGTCGTAATCGGTGCCCGCGACGTGCACGCCGTGGTGCGCGAGCACGTCGTCCTTGCGCTCGAGGCGCGCCATCCGCTCCGGTCCGACGCGTACCAGCGAGAAGTCCGACGTACCGCCGCCGATGTCGGCGACCAGTACGAGCCGCTCGGCTTGCTGGCGCGACTCGTAGTCGAACGCTGCCGCGATCGGTTCGTACTGGAAATGCACGTCCGTGAACCCGACCGACTGTGCGGCCGCTTCGAGCTGGTCCTGCGCGAGGCGGTCGGCGCGCGGATCGTCGTCGACGAAGAACACCGGCCGGCCGAGCACCGCGCGGCCGATCGGCGCGCCGGCGCGTGCTTCGGCCTTGCGCTTCAGGTGCGTCAGGAAGCGCGCGATGATCTCCGTGTACGCCATCGCGCTGCCGTCGCCGAGATCGGTCGTGGTTTCCGCGAGCGGCGAGCCGAGGATGCTCTTCATCGAGCGCATCAGGCGGCCGTCGAAACCGTCGATATAGGAAGCAAGCGCCGCGCGGCCGTATTCGACCGTCTGCTCGTCGTTGTTGAAGAAGATCGCGGTGGGCAGCGTCAGGTGGTCGCCCTCGACGGGCGCGAGGCGCATGCCGTCGCCGTCGGGCAGTGCCACGGCGGAATTGGACGTGCCGAAATCGATCGCGCAGTAAGTCATGGGAAGGTGCCGCAGCATGGCCGGCGCGAAAACGGAAAGGACGGGCTTTTTAACATGAAGCCCGCCGGATCACAACCGGGGCGGCCACCGGTGCCGCGCAACCGGCCCAGGGCGGCGATCAGGCGCACCCGCGGCGCGCCGGCGACCGGTGAGGGCGGGGCGCTCGAGGCCCCCGTCGCCCGCTTGCAGCGCGCCGGCAACTGGCGCGGACAGGGTGCTCGCCCCATGCCCGCCCACTTGCGGAATCAGGCTGCGGCGTCGAAACCCTTCTTCCAGGCGCCCGCATACACGACTTCGCCAATCGCATGACGGGTGCGCGGCGCCCTTTCGCGGTCGCGCAGCACCGGATCGAGCTTGTCGACGTTGCCGTAGTGGCCGAGCGAGATGATCGCCGGAATCGCGACGTCGGCCGGGATCTCGAATGCGTCGCGGAACGCCTTCGCGTCGAAGCCGCTCATCTGGTGGGCGGCGAGGCCCAGCGCGTGCGCCTCCAGCACCAGCGACATCGCGGCCGCGCCCGCATCGTACAGCGCGGTCGGCGCCGGCTCGCCCTTCGGCGTGAGCGTGTGCGCGGTCACGGCGATCAGCACCGGCGCCGGCGCGTTCCAGCCCTGGTTGAACGGCACCAGCGTCGCGAATGCGCGCTTGAACGCCGCTTCGTCCTGCGTGCGGTCGAACACGATGAAGCGCCACGGCTGCGCGTTGTACGCGGACGGCGCCCAGCGCGCCGCTTCGAGCACCGCGTGCAGATCGCCGGCGCTGATCGGCTCGTCCGAATACGCGCGCGGGCTCCAGCGGCCGGCGATCAAGTCGTGAATCGAAACAGTGGTGGGAGCAGGTTTGACGGACATGCGGTTCCTCGCTGACATCGATGAAGGGGCGCGAACGCCCGGCGAACCGCAAGCATAACCGCTTGAGCAGTCACGCGCCCGCACATCCCGCGCAATGCAAATCATCCATCCTGCATTGACCGGCCACAACCCGCGCACGGGCCGGCCGGCGCACCGCGCTCAAGCGGCCTGCGCGGCGGCGCGGGACGGGCCACGGTTGATCCGCAGCACGATCAGCGCACCGACGATGCAGAGCCCGCCCGAGATCATCGACGCGATCGTATAGGTGCCGAGGCTCGCGCGCAGCAGCCCCGCGCCGAGCGCCGCGAACGCCGCGCCGAGCTGGTGGCCGGCGACGATCCAGCCGAACACGACCGGTGCCGCGGCCTTGCCGAACACGTCGGTGGCGAGCCTCACGGTCGGCGGCACGGTGGCGATCCAGTCGAGCCCGTAGAACATCGCGAACAGCGGCAGCCCGAAGAAGTCGATGCCGAACGCATGCGGCAGGTAGATCAGCGACAGCCCGCGCAGCCCGTAGTACCAGAACAGCAGCACGCGGTTGTCATAGCGGTCGGACAGCCAGCCCGACAGCGTCGTGCCGAACAGGTCGAACACGCCCATCGCGGCGAGCAGCGAGGCGCCCTGCACTTCGGTCATCCCGTAGTCGCTGCACATCGCGATCAGGTGCGTGCCGACATAGCCGTTGGTGCTCGCGCCGCAGATGAAGAAGCTGAAGAACAGCAGCCAGAAGTCGCGCGAGCGGCTCGCCATCAGCAGCGTGCGGAACGCGACCGTGAGCGGGTTCTCCTTCGTCGCGTCGGGCGCCGCCGGCGCGTCAGCCGGCTCGCCGTACGGGCGCAGCTTCACGTCGGCAGGCCGTTCGGGCAGCAGGAACGCGACCAGCGGAATCACGATCGCAGCCGCCACCGCGACGACCAGCACGACCGGCCGCCAGCCGTGGCGCTGCGCGATCGCCGCGAGCATCGGCAGGAACACGAGCTGGCCGGTGGCCGTGCTTGCGGTCAGGATGCCCATCACGAGGCCGCGCCGTGCATGGAACCAGCGCGTGACGAAGGTTGCCGACAGCGTCAGCGCGACGACGCCGGTCGAGCAGCCGACCATCAATCCCCAGATCACGACCATCTGCCAGCTCTGCGTCATCATCGACGACAGCGCGACGCCCGCGCTCATCGTCACCAGCGCGGTAAGGATCGTCGGCCGCAGCCCGAAGCGCTGCATCGCCGCCGCCGCGAACGGGCCGGTCAGGCCGTACAGCGCGATGTTCACCGAAATCGCCAGCGAAATCGCCGCGCGGCTCCAGCCGAGTTCGCGCTCGAGCGGCACCATCAGCACGCTCGGCGTCGCGCGCGTGCCGGCCGCCGCCAGCAGGATCAGGAAAACCACCGCCGCCGCGAGCCATCCGTAGTGGAAACGCCCGCCGATTCGTGTCACTGCCCAGTTCATGTGTCGTTCTCCAGTTGGCGGCCTGGCGCCCGCGCGCCTGCCCCGCCTCAGCACCACCAGGCCACCTCCGCCGCACGCTGCATCGGCTGACCCGGGCCGATACCTGGCATTTGTCTGTTGATCCGACCGGCATTGTTACCGATCGGTCACAAGTGTGTTGCGATCGTAGTGACCAGTCGGTAACATGTCAAGCAATTCATCACGCAGTCGAGGGTCATCATGTCGGGCATCGAGGCCGCCAACAAGCCGCCGGCACGCCGCACGCGGCGGCCGATCGCCGCGGCCGCCGCGCAGGAACACCTGCTGCGCGCCGCGGAGGAGCTGTTTTACAAGGAGGGGGTGCGCGCGGTCGGCGTCGAGGCGGTCGTGGAGCGCGCCGGCGTCAACAAGATGAGCCTGTACCGCCAGTTCTCGTCGAAGGACGAGCTGATCCTCGCGTATCTGGAACGGATGGATGCGTGCTTCTTCGAGCGCCTCGATTCGAGCATCGCGAAGCATCCGGGCCAGCCGAAGGCGCAGTTGACCCAGTATTTCGTCGATCTGGCCGAACGCGCGACGCAGAAGGACTATCGCGGCTGTCCGTTCGTCAATGTCGCGGCCGAATTTCCGGATGCGTCGCATCCGGCGCGCGAGCGCGTCGCGCAGAACAAGGAACAGCTGATGAAGCGGCTCGTCGAATTGTGCGAAGGCGCAGGCGCCCGGCAGCCGAAAGCGCTCGCCGATGCGCTCGCGCTCATCGTCGAAGGCATCTACGCGGCCAGCCAGACCTACCGGCACGGCGAAACGCCGATCGGCACCGCGCCCGCGCTGGTCACGCAGCTGATCGAAGCCGCCTGCGCGTGACGGGCGGCGCACGCCCGAACCGGGCGTGCCCGCTCCCGCTACAATGCGGCCCTCGCTGCCGCTCCACCCGACTGCCTTCGCCATGACCGATATCCGCCCCGACACGCACGACGACATTCTCGCCGCCACGCGGCACTGGCTCGCGCGCGCGGTGATCGGGCTCAATCTGTGCCCGTTCGCGAAGAGCGTCTACGTGAAGGAACAGGTCCGCTATGCGATCAGCGAAGCGACGACGCTCGAGGACGCGCTCGCCGACCTCGAAACCGAGTTGCGCGCGCTCGAAGCGGCGGATCCGCAGCAGGTCGACACGACACTCGTGATCTATCCGCGCGCGTTCGCGGATTTCGTCGACTACAACGACGCGCTGTTCTTCGCCGACCGGCTCGTGCGGCAATTGCGGCTCGACGGCGTGCTGCAGATCGCGAGCTTCCATCCCGAGTACCGGTTCGAAGGCAGCGAAGCCGACGACATCGAGAACTACACGAACCGCGCGCCGTATCCGATCCTGCACCTGCTGCGCGAGGACAGCATCGCGCGCGCGGTCGACGCGTTCCCGGACGCATCCGCCATCTACGAGAAAAACCAGGAAACGCTGCGCCGCCTCGGCCACGACGGCTGGCGGGAGTGGATGCGCCGACCGGGCGACGACGTCTGATGCGTCGCGCGACAGCCGGCTAGCGCGCGGCAGACGGGCCGCGCGTCGGGCCGCCTCAGTCCGCGGCCGGCTCGACGGCCTCGTCGGCCGCCGCTGCGGACGCCGGCGCGAAGAAGCGCTCGTTCAGTTCGGCGAGCCCGAACATGCCGAGGATCTCGTTCAGCCGCTCGCCGGGCTTCCGGCGCGGCAGGTTCTTGTACTGCGCGATGATCAGCTCGTTCTTCATCGAATGCTCCCAGCCGACCAGTTCGGTCACACTCACCTGGTAGCCGTGCGCCTCGAGCTGCAGGCAGCGCAGCACGTTGGTGATCTGGCTGCCGAATTCGCGCGTATGCAGCGGATGCCGCCACACTTCCGTCAGCGCATTCGCGAGCGACTTGCCCTTGTTCTTGCGCAGCACGCCCGCGACTTCCGCCTGGCAGCACGGCACCAGCACGATGTGCTGCGCGCGCTTCGCGAGCGCGAAACGGATCGCGTCGTCGGTCGCCGTGTCGCACGCATGCAGCGCGGTGACGACATCGACCGTTTCGGGCAGCTTCGGCGACGTGATCGAATCGGCGACCGACAGGTTCAGGAACGACATGCCGCCGAACCCGAGCCGCGCGGCGAGTTCGGTGGAACGCGTGACGAGCTCCTCGCGCGTCTCGATTCCGTATACGTGCGACGCGAACGCCGGCGTGCCGTGCCCCGGCTGCTGCTTGAAGAACAGGTCGTACAGGATGAAGCCGAGATACGACTTGCCGGCGCCGTGATCGACGAGCGTCACGCCGCCCTTGTCGGCCTGCACGCTCGCGAGCAGCGGCTCGATGAACTGGAACAGGTGATAGACCTGCTTCAGCTTGCGGCGGCTGTCCTGGTTCAGCTTGCCGTCGCGGGTCAGGATGTGCAGTTCCTTCAGCAGTTCGACGGACTGCTCCGGACGGATTTCGTAGGTCTTGTTCGACATCGTGAAACGGCGCCGGGCCACGGTCGGTCGACCACGGCCCGGCGGCGGGAATTCGTGAGGAATGGCGACAGTTTACCGAAAATACGCGATCACGCCCGCGCGCCGAGCCGCCAGAGCGACGTGACCTCGGCGCGGCGTGCCGCGTGCAGCGGATCGTCCGCGTCGGCCGACTTCGGATGCGCGGGGCGGATGTCTTCGCGGCCGAGCACGACGAGACCAGCTTCATCGATCCATTGCAGCAGCGTGTCGCGCGGCCGCAGGCCGAGATGCTCGGCGAAATCGGACAGGATCAGCCAGCCCTCGCCGCCCGGTTCGAGGTGGTCGGCGAGTCCGGCGAGGAATCCGCGCAGCATGCGGCTGTCGGGATCGTAGACCGCGTATTCGATCGGCGCGCTCGGGCGAGCCGGCACCCACGGCGGGTTGCAGACGACGAGCGGCGCGCGGCCGGCCGGGAACAGGTCGGCCTCGACGACGTCGACGTGCCCGGCATGACCGAGCCGCGCGACGTTCTCGCGGGCGCACGCGAGCGCACGCGGATCCTGGTCGGTCGCGACGATGCGCTCGACGCCGCGCGACGCGAGCACGGCCGCGAGCACGCCGGTGCCCGTGCCGATATCGAATGCGAGCGACGTCGCGGGCAGCGGCGTGCGCGCGACGAGTTCGACGTATTCGCCGCGCACCGGCGAGAACACGCCGTAATGCGGATGGATCGGCGCACCGCCAAGCGCCGGAATCGGCACCCCCTTCTTGCGCCATTCGTGCGCGCCGACGAGGCCGAGCAGTTCGCGCAGCGACACGACCGACGGCGCGCCGCCCGGGCCGTACGCTTCCTCGCACGCGGCGCGCACGTCGGGCGCGCGGCGCAGCGGGATCGTGTAGTCGGCGTCGAGCGGAATCAGCAGCATGCCGAGCGTGCGGGCGCGCTGCGATTGCGCGAGCCGGTGCAGGTTGAATGCGTCGACGCCCACCGCGGCCTTCGCCTTCTTCGGCTTGCGTTCGACGCGGCGTGCCATTGCCTGCACGAGCTGGCGCGCATTCTGGAAGTCGCCCTGCCAGACGAGCGCGGTGCCCTCGCACGCGAGGCGATACGCCGCGTCGGCGGTGAGGCGGTCGTCGGCGGGCACGGCGCGCTTGGGCGGCTGCACGCCGGCTTCGGAGCGCCAGCGCACGGCATGGTCGGCGCCGTCGGCGTCGGTCCAGTGGAAAACGGGGAAATCGGTCACGCGAGCTCGGCTACGGTTGGCTTCAAACAGGCAGCGCTACGGGAGTGCGCCGCGCGGACCACACCATACCGCGCTTTGCCCGCGCGGCAAAGCGCGGGTTCCCGCTCCTTTTCGCCGCGTGCGGCCGGCGCATCTGTCTACCCGCCCCACCCCGGCGTCGCCGGCATGCGCAACGTGCCCGCATCGCTGAAATGCACGGTGCCGAGCACGCCGCCCGCGAGCCGGCCGCGCAGCGCGTACGGCAACTCGCCGCTGGCCGCCGCGCCGGGCAGGTTCCACGCCTGCCGCGCGGCAGCGAACGCCGATACCGAAACGGGCACGTCGATCACGGCCTCGCCGAAGCGCGGCACGACGCCCGAGCGATCGCTGACGCCGCTCGCAAACGGCGTGCCGTTCAGGTCGAGCGCGACCGAAATGCCGTCGTATTCGATCGGCGTGTCATTCGGGTTCTGCACGCGCAGCTTCAGGCTGAAGCGCATCTCGAGGCCCTGTCCGGCCAGCGGGTCGAGCCCGGCGACGGTCACGCTCACGGGCTCGCGCGTCAGGCCCGCGCAACCGCCGAGCACGAAGACGGCAGCGAACAGCAGCAGCATGGCGCGCAGCGGCGCGATACGGAACAGGGCTCGTGGCATGGGATGGCCTCCTTGCGGCAATCGATCGACGGGGCGTCGCTGCATTGTACCGAGCGCGCCACGTCACACCCTGATTCGTAGTTTTCGCGCACTGCCAAGATTGTTAATAGATTAAAACTACGGAAACAAGCAGCTAAACGGAAAGCGAATTAATGCCTCCCGGCATTCAATGGCGCGTGAAAAATTCAATCGAATCACTTTCTAATTTTTTCGTTTCCTTTACCCAAAACCATCAAGTATATTTACGCATCCTTCGAGCAGGCCGACAAACCTTCAAGCCGCATGACGGCGATTTTACGGAACGGCGACACGCCGTCCTTCCGTCCTGCGGCCTGGTATGGCCAGCCCCGTGGGTCGTCGGTTCAAAGGGAATGCACGCCCGCGCAGGGCGGGTGGCCCCGTGTCGTGCGCGCGAAATCAATTCAGTACAACACGCGCCCGGCCATTTTGAACCGGCAAGTCAACCGACATCCGGAAACACAGAGGGGGCAGTAAACCATGATTACCTTCACGTAGTCGGCCGGCCGTCTTTTCGAATAATCCGTCATTGGCATTTCTCGTCGCTGTTGATTAACGGCGAGGGATTCCTCTTGCCGGCGTTTTCGCAGCACTGAACGATCCCTTCAACAATCGAGGTTTCAGTCATGTCGATCAACATTCACAAGATGCGTTATCTGCCGCTGGTTGCCGCACTCGCGCTCGCCGGGTGCGGTGGCGACGACAGCGGCGTCGGCTCGGCTTCCGCACTCAGCTCCGCCGGCGCGCCGCACTCGAGCTCGTCGCCCGCCGCCAACACGCCGCCGAGCGCACCTCAGCCGGCCGCTTCCAACGTCGACAAGAGCGTGTCGCCTGTCGAGCTGCCTGACACCGTGGTACCGGTCAACTACCGGCTGTGGTTCCGTCCGAACGATGCGCTGAACGCGTTCGACGGGCGCGCCGACGTCGAGATCAAGGTGCTGAAGCCGGTCAACAACATCGTGATCGCCGGCCACCGGATCAAGTTCACGAACGGCCGCATCACGCTGCAGCCGGGCAACATCCAGCTGATCGCGACGCCGCAGGACAAGGGCGACTTCTACCAGCTGCGCCCCGTCAGCGGCACGATCTCGCCGGGCAACTATTCGCTGCACATGGAGTGGTCGGGCATCATCAACTTCAAGTCGTACGACGATCCGGCCACGCAGACGGGCGGCAGCTGCGGCAACGATCCGTATCCGGGCTGCTCGGCCGCGGAAGGCGTGTTCCGCGTCGACCTGAAGAGCACCGACGGCACGACGAGCGGCGCAATCCTCACGCAGGGCGAAACCAACCTGTCGCGCCAGTGGTTCCCGGGCTGGGACGAACCGGCCTTCCGGCCGACCTACGAAGTGACGGCCGAAGTGCCGCAGAACTGGCGCGTCGTGTCGAACGCGGCCGAGAAGCCGTCGACCAACGTGGGTGGCGGCTACAAGCTCGTGCAATTCGAGAAGACGCCGCCGATGCCGTCGTACCTGCTGTTCTTCGGCGGCGGCATGTTCGACACCTACGAGGACGACTTCTCGAGCCCGCTGCCGGGCGGCAAGGGCGGCCTGCACCTGCGCGTGTTCACGCCGCCGGGCATGAGCGACTGGGCAAAGCCGGCGATGGACCGTACCAAGCAGGCGCTCGACTACTACTACCGCTACACCGGCATCCCGCTGCCGCTGACGAAGTTCGACACGGTCGCCGCGAACGACGCGTTCAAGGAGCAGAAGGACCTGAACTTCGGCGGGATGGAGAACTGGGGATCGATACTCGAATTCGCCGACGACATCCTGCCGCAACCGGGCCAGCCGATGTCGCACTACGGTAACGAGGTGCTGACGCACGAAGTCGCGCATCAGTGGTTCGGCGATCTCGTCACGACCGACTGGTGGGACAACGTCTGGCTCAACGAGTCGTTCGCGACCTTCTTCGAGACGAAGACGACGATCCAGTTCTTCCCCGACGAGTTCAGCTGGCTCGACCAGGTGAAGAACAAGTATCGCGTGATCAATCGCGACATTGGCCCGAACGCGTTCCCGGTCGCGCCGAACTTCAATGACTGGGCGTCGAACGACTTCGTGCTGAGCGCGAGCGCGTTCACGTACGACAAGGGCGGCCACGTGCTGAAGACGCTCGAGAACTATCTCGGCGAGCAGACATTGCGCCAGGGCCTGCAGCAATACCTGGTCGACTACTCGTTCGGCAATGGGACGCCGAAGCGCCTGTGGGATGCGCTGTCGAAAGCGAGCGGCCAGCCGGTCGGCCCGATCGGCGACAGCTACGTGCGCCAGACGGGCGTGCCGCTGATCTCGCTCGACACGCAGTGCGACATGACGAAGAACCAGACGGTCGTCACGCTGAAACAGCAGCCGTTCCCGAACAAGAACGCGTATCCGGGACTGCAGTGGACGGTACCGATCACGCTCGCGTACGGTCAGGGTCTCGCGAAGCACACGACGCTCGCGCTGAAGGATACGCAGACGCAGACGCGGATCGACGGCTGCACGGGCGTGGTCGCGGATCCGAGCGGTCTCGACTATTACGTCGTGAATTACAGCGACGCCGCGTGGAGCGGCCTGCTCACGCAGGTCAACAGCTCGACCGATCCGGTGCTGCTCGCGAACCTGAAGAGCGAGGCCGCGCTGCTCGTCGCGAACAACCTCGCGCCGGCTTCGCGTTCGACGTCGATCGGCTCGGTTGCTTCGCCGGCCGCGATGAAGCTGCGCCAGACGCCGAGCTTCGGCGGCATCGCGCCGACGGTGAAGGAACGTCCGTCGCTGCGCTACCAGGGCATGTTCAAGCCGCGCAAGACCGTGGCTCAGTAACGGGGTCCGGCCGGCCGGTGTCGCGCAGCACGCGGCGCCGGCCGGCGTTCGGATCCTCACGTCCTTTCACGGGCCTCGCATGCGAGGCCTGTTTTTTTGTCGGCACCGTTCGTGCCGCACCTGCCAAAGCTAGCGATCGTTGCGCCGGCGAAACGCCCACCAGGCGGCGAGCGCGGTAAAGCCCGCGACCAGCAGCACCATCAGCCAGAAGCCGTGCTTGTTCTCCGAGAACGGCACACCGCCGACGTTCATCCCGAAGAAACCCGCGACGATGTTGATCGGCAGCGCGATCACGGTCACGAGCGTCAGCGTGAACAGCGTCCGGTTGTTCTGCTCGTCGAGCCGCGAACCGATCTCTTCCTGCAACAACTTGATCCGCTCGTTGAGCCCCGACAGATCGGCGAGCACCAGCGAGAACTCTTCGGTCGACTCGCGCAACTCCTGCACGTCTTCGGCATGCAGCCACGCGGGCGGTTTCGCGAGCAGCCGGAAAATCGAGCCGGGCTCGGGCGCGAGCATGCGCTGCAGCCGCGTCAGCGTCCGGCGCATCGCGCCGAGTTCGACGCGATTCGACGTCAGCCGTTGCGACAGGAAGCGATCCTCGATGCGATCGACGTCGACGCTCGTGCGCCGCATGATCTGGATCAGCAGGTCGGCCTGGTCGCGCAGCAGGTGCACGAGCAGTTCGGCCGGCGACCGGAACCGCTCGCCGTCGCGCACGCAGGCGCGCAGCGTATCGACCGAGCGCAGCGGCTTGAGCCGCGCGGTGACCATGATGCGCCGCTCGACGTGGACGAACAGCGTCGCGATTTCCGACGGCGTCAACTCGAGGTTGAACATCACGTCGTTGACGATCGCGCGCAGCGCGCCGTCCTCCTGCTCGATGCGTGTCGAGCGCGATCCTTCGTGAAGGAATTCGAAGAAGCTGTCGGGCAATCCGAGGTGCGTGCGCATCCAGCGCTCGCTCGCGCCGTGCGCGAGATTGAAGTGCAGCCAGACGAAATCGTCCGATGCGGCCGCATCGCGCTCGCGGCACGTGCGCAGCCATGCGGCGGCTGCGTCGGCGTCGAGCATCGCGCCCGATCCGCCCGGGACGAAGCGGAATCCGCACACCATGCCGGACGTATCGGCGCCGTAAGTCTGTACGATCAGGTCCATCATGTCGAAGGTCGTGCAGCGCGCGCCGCGCCGCGCATCGCGCCTCGCGGCACCACGCCGGGAAATGAAAGGAAACGTATGCCGGACACATGTGACGCACGCATGACACTGTCACATGCGGCCGTCCGTGTGTCAGGCGCCCCCAAAAGCAACGCGCCGCCCAATGGGCGGCGCATGTGCGATGAGCGGGTTGGCGCGAAGCTGCGGATTACTGCCGCGTCTCCGACTGCGCGGCGGTCGGGCAGGCCGGATCCTTGCCCCAGTGGCCGTCGCAGACGCGCCAGCGGCACAGCTGATCCTCGAAGAAGCCGCGCTCCGAGCAATCCTTCACGCGCGACGCGAGCGAACCGCCCGTGGCGGCAGCCGTCTTGGTCGGCACGGCCTGCCCCTTCTGCGCGGCGGCCTTCTTGTCGGCCGGCTTCGTGCGTGCGACGAGCGCGGCGAGCAGATCCGCATCCGGGTCGTCCTTCCCGGACGCCTTCGCGCTCGCGGTACGGGTCGTCGCTTCGCGACGCTTCTTCGCCTGCGCGAGTTCCGCCTGCTGTTCCTTGTGATGCTTGCGGGCCTCCGCCTTCGCTTCGGCCTTCGCATCGGCCTTGCTGCGCGCGGCGACCTTGTCGCCCTTCGCGGTGTCGGCGTTCGCGGTCTTCGTCGCCGCTGCGGCGGCAGCCGTCGCTGCGACGGCACCTGCCGTGGCTGCGCCCGATGCATCGTCGGCACCGTTCGCGAGCGCGCGCGACAAGCGGCTGTTGTTCGCGCCCGACGCGCCCGATGCGGACGCAACGGTCTGGGAGGCTGCATCGTCATTGACGATCGTCGCCGGTTGCGCGGCGGGAGCAGCCGACGCGGCATTCTGCGCGACCTGCACGGCGGCGCCGCTGGCCGGCTCGACCTTGGCAACCGCCTGCGCGGGCGCCGCTGCCACGACGGCCTGCTCGCCGGATTGCTGCTGCCAGCGCCATGCCCCCCAGCCGCCGACGGCGACCACGAGCGCGACGACGGCCGCGATCGGCCCCTTCAGCGAACGGCGCGGCGGTTCGGCCGACGGCGTGACACGTCCTTCCAGATTCGCGAGAATGCGCGACTGCTGCGGTCCGCCCTCGCCTGCCGGTTTGGTATCGGACAGCAGGCTGGGCGGGGTTTTCGAATTTGAATTTTCCGGCGCACTCATTCAGCGTCTCATTGAATCCTGGTTTAATTCACCGCGATAATATAGCCCGGCCTCTCAAAGCAGCCTGATTCTAAGAGCAAGCATTGCAAAACACAATCAATTCCAATTTCCGGGGATTTCATTGATTGCCTTCGCACTCGTCGCCTATTTCGCCCTTGCCGTCGCGGTTGCGGCACTGTTGCTTTTACCGGGTATCCGCGCGACCGTTTTCGAATCCGTCGCCCAGTTTCACGGCCGCCTGACGCGCCGTGCGAACGATCGCGCCGCCCGCACGCGAAGTCAAATTGTTAAATCGGCAACCGTTACGCGCGGCGCATTAAGTGATGTGCAAAATTTACTGATTCGGCGACGCTTGATGATTATGGTGTCGGCAGGTATTCTTGCGACGCCGCCATTGGTGGCCATTGCGTTACGCGGTCGGCAATTATTTCAGTACGACGACACGGCGCGCGTGCCCGACGAGAAGATCGCCGCGCTGCTGCAGGGCGAACAACTCGTGCCGCCGCCGCCGTTGCCGCCGGAAGTCTTTGCCACGAAGGAAGTCGAACAGGTGCGGCCGGCGCTGAAGGATGCGAGCCGCGACTGGAACCTGCTGGATCCCGATTTCCGTACGCGTTTGCTGCTGGTCTACAAGATCATGCACGAACAATATGGTTACGAGATGGCGCTGCTGGAAGGTTATCGGAGTCCGGAACGACAGAACCGGCTCGCGCAGATGGGCACCAACGTGACCAATGCGGCGGCCTTCCAGAGTTATCACCAGTTCGGGCTGGCGGCCGACAACGCGTTTCTGCGCGACGGCAAGCTGGTCATTTCCGAGAAAGATCCCTGGGCGATGCGCGGCTACCAGTTGTACGGACAAGTCGCAGAGCAGGTCGGCCTGACCTGGGGCGGCCGATGGAAAATGATGGATCTCGGGCACGTGGAATACCATAAACCCGGTTTTAAACTGGGACGCGGCAGCTAGTCAGGGCTGACGAACAAGAAATAATGAGGGCGGCATGGGGCTTTTTAATCACCCGGCAGGAAACGATTTGGGCGGCGCAATCGATCGGGCATTCCGGTGCACGATTTTTTCCGGCCGCCGCTCCCGTTTTAATTCTCACAGCGTCCTTTCATTATTGCGCGCGCCTTCCCCGATGCCGCGGGCGCATTGATGCCACCCCCCTTCGTCCCGTTTGACAGCATGGCGACACATCGCGGCGCCACGCTTGCCGCTCGGCGCGCCTGCGTCGCCTCACCGAATCGCACCGGAACCTGAACGTCCTATGCAACGCATCCTCAACGTGCTGACTCATCCGCGAACGCTCTCGATTGTCGGGATCGTCGCGCTAGCGGCAATTCTCTTCATCGTTGCCGACATGCTGCAACTGCCGCTCCTGTGGGCGGCGATCGCCTTCGCGGCGATCCTCGTACTGTGGTTCGGCGTCGCGTTGTGGCGCCGCTGGCGCGTGAAGCGCGCGAACCAGCAGCTCGGCCAGGTGCTGGAGGAGCAGGCGGAAACCGGCAAGATCGCCGCGCCGGCCGCGGCCGCGCTCGCGACCGACACGAAGACCGCCGACCTCGACGTGCTGCGCACGCGCCTGTCCGACGCGGTGAAGACGATCAAGACGTCGAAGATCGGCCAGGTGTCGGGCGGCTCCGCGCTGTACGAACTGCCGTGGTACATCGTGATCGGCAATCCGGCAGCCGGCAAGAGCAGCGCCGTGTTGAACTCCGGCCTGCAGTTTCCGTTCGCGGACAAGAACAGCGCCGTGATCCATGGCATCGGCGGCACGCGTAACTGCGACTGGTTCTTCACGACCGAAGGGATCCTGCTCGACACGGCCGGCCGCTACTCGGTGCACGAGGAAGACCGCAGCGAATGGCTCGGCTTTCTCGGCCTGCTGAAGCGCTACCGTCCGAAGGCGCCGATCAACGGCATCATCGTCACCGCCAGCATCGCCGAACTCACCGGCAACCGCCCCGAATTTGCGATCAACCTCGCGAAAAACCTCCGTCAGCGCGTTCAGGAGCTGACCGAAAAGCTCGAGGTGTTCGCGCCGGTCTACGTGATGTTCACGAAGGCCGACCTGATCACCGGCTTCACCGAATTCTTCAGCAGCAGCGACAAGCACGAATACGACCGCGTGTGGGGCGCCACCCTGCCCTACGAGCCCGACGACAAGCGCGACGTCGTCGCACAGTTCGACACGCACTTCGAGGAACTCTACGAAGGGCTGAAGGAGATCAGCGTCGCGCAGCTGTCGCTGTCGCGCGGCAACCAGCTGTCGCCGGGCCAGCTGAGCTTCCCGCTCGAATTCTCGACGATCAAGCCGTCGCTGCGCGCGTTCCTCGCGACGCTGTTCGAGAACAACCCGTTCCAGTACAAGCCGATCTTCCGCGGCTTCTACTTCACCAGCGCGCTGCAGGAAGGCGAAACCAACAGCGCCGCCGCGCAGCGCATCGCGCACCGCTTCGGACTCGACGCGAGCGCGCTGCCGAAGCCGCACAGCGCGTTCTCGAAGAACGGCTTCTTCCTGCGCGACCTGTTCTCGAAGGTGATCTTCGCGGACCGCCAGACCGTGCGCCAGTTCGCGAGCCCGACCAAGACCCGGCTGCGCTACGCGACCTTCTTCGGCTTCGTCGCGGCGCTCGCGCTCGCGCTCGGCGGCTGGACCTGGTCGACGATCGGCAACCAGCAGCTCGTCGCGAACGTGCAGGCCGACCTCGACAACGTCACGCGCCTGCAGCAGGGCCGCAACGACCTGCAGTCGCGCCTGCAGGCGATGGACATCCTGGAAGACCGGATCGAACAGCTCGAACAGTTCCGCCGCGACAAGCCGGTGTCGGTATCGCTCGGCCTGTACCAGGGCGACCGTCTCGAGCAGCACCTGCTGACCGAGTACTACAACGGCGTGCGCCAGATCCTGCTGGCGCCGGTCTCGCAGAACCTCGCGTCGTTCATGAAGGACGTGAATGCGCACCCCGAACAGCTCGTGCCGATGACGCGCCCGCCCGAGTCGGGTGCCGTGCAGGGCGGCGCGCTGCCGGTCTCGACGAACCCGCCGGGCGCCGCACCGCTGGCCGGCGCCGCGCAAGGCGCTTCCGCCGCGCCGCCGCAACCGGCGGCACCGCAGGGCGGGCTGTACAGCGACGCGTCGCCGACCAACGTGCAGGACGCGTACAACGCGCTGAAGACCTACCTCATGCTGTCCGACAAGCGTCACGTCGAACAGGCGCACCTGACCGACCAGCTCGCCCGCTTCTGGCGCGGCTGGCTCGAGACGAATCGCGGCAACATGCCGCGCGACGAGATGATCAAGAGCGCCGAGCGCATGATCTCGTTCTATCTCGCCCGCGTGAACGACAACGACTGGCCGATGATCGACGCGAACCTCGCGCTCGTCGACCAGACCCGCGAGAACCTGCGCCGCGTCGTGCGCGGCATGCCGGCCCGTCAGCGCGTCTATGAGGAAATCAAGGCGCGCGCGTCGACCCGCTTTGCGCCGATGACCATCGCGCGCATCGTCGGCGACGGCAACCAGGGGCTGGTCGCCGGCAGCTACGCGATTCCGGGCACGTTCACGCGCGAAGCGTGGTTCGACTACGTGCAGCCGGCGATCCGCGACGCGGCGACCAAGGAACTGCAGGCGAAGGACTGGGTGCTGAACACGTCGACGCAGGACGACCTGACGCTGGAGGGCAGCCCAGAGCAGATCCAGAAAACGCTGGTCGGGATGTACAAGACCGAGTACGCGCAGCACTGGCAGAAGTTCATGCAGGGCATCGCGGTGCAGGGCTTCAGCAGCTTCGGCCAGGCCGTCGACGGGATGAACCGCCTCGGCGACCCGCAGGATTCGCCGATCCGCAAGATCCTCGAGACCGCGTACGACCAGACGTCGTGGGACAACCCGTCGCTGGCGAACGTGGCGATCAAGAAGGCGCAGACCGGCGTCGTGAACTGGGTCAAGCAACTGTTCACGCGCTCGCAGGCAGGCCAGGTGGCGGCCGCGAACATCGACATCAACGGCAATCCGGCCGAGGTGCCGATGGGTCCGATCGGCCAGGAGTTCATCGGGCTCGCGCGGATCGTCGCGACGCACGACGGCACGTCGATGCTCAAGGGCTACATGGACTCGCTGTCGAAGGTCCGTACGCGCTTCAACGTGATCAAGAACCAGGGCGACCCCGGCCCCGGCGCGCGCCAGCTGATGCAGCAGACGCTCGACGGCAACGGCTCGGAACTCGCCGATTCGCTGAAGTTCGTCGACGAGCAGATGCTGACCGGCCTCACCGATTCGCAACGCAAGTCGCTGCGTCCGCTGCTGGTGCGGCCGCTGATGCAGGCATTCTCGGTGGTGATCCAGCCGGCCAGCGCCGAAGTCAACAAGGTATGGAACGCGCAGGTCTACCAGCCGTTCCAGAGCTCGCTCGCGACCAAGTACCCGTTCGCGGCGAACGCGAAGGTCGAGGCCGGCGCCGGTGAAATCGCGCAGGTGTTCGGTCCGGACGGCGCGATCGCGAAGTTCGTCGGCACGACGCTGGGCCCGCTCGCGGTGCGTCGCGGCGACACGCTCGCGGCCCGTACGTGGGGCGACATGGGCATCGGCCTCACGCCGGACTTCACGAACGGCTTCGCGCGCTGGGTCGCCCCGCTCGCCGGCGGTGCGGCAGGCGGCGCGGCCGCGGCGGCCGAACCGCAGACCGTGTTCCAGATCCTGCCGCAGCCGAGCACGGGCACGACGGAATACACGATCGCGATCGACGGCCAGCAGCTGCGCTACCGCAACACGCCGCCGCAGTGGACCAACTTCGTGTGGCCGAACCCGCAGGGTTCGCCGGGCGCGACGCTGTCCGCGACGACCTTCGACGGCCGCACGGTGCAGCTCGTCAACGAGCCGGGCCGCTACGGTCTCGAGAAGCTGATCAACTCGGCGCAGCGCAAGCGCCGTCCGGACGGCACCTTCGACCTCACGTGGGTCCAGGGCAGCGTGAACGTGTCGGTGACGATGCGCATCATCAGCACGTCGCAGCCGACGAGCGGCGGCGGCGACCAGCCGCAGCAGCAGAGCCTGCGCGGCCTGCAGCTGCCGTCGTCGGTCGCCGACGCGAGCGCGGGTGCCGCGCAGAACGCGACGCCGGCCGGCACGGGCGCGCCGGCCGCGGCACCGGCCGTCGCGGCCGCCACCGCAACGAACGCACAGGGGGCGCAATGACGCAAACCGTTCAGGCGCAGATCGCCTACTTCGGCAAGATTCCGTCGCGCGGCGACTTCGTGAAGAGCCCGCACAATCCGCAGTTGCTGCAGACGCTCGATCGCTGGATCGCGCAGGCGCTCGAACTGCTCGCGGAAGATCCGCGCTGGAAGATCGTCTACGAGGATGCGAAGCCGATGCATTTCGCGTTCCTCGGTTCGCGCAGCAAGCTCGCGATCGCGGGCCATATGGTCGCGAGCCACGACGTGTCGATGCGCCGCTTCCCGTTCCTCGGCGCGACCGCGCTCGAGGTCGACCGGCCGCTCGCGTTCCTCGCGCGCAGCCCGCTCGCGTTCGCCCGGCTGTGGTCGCGCGTCGCCGCGCAGATGCCGCCGCTGCTCGCGAAGGAGGAGCCGCCCGGTGCACTGCAGGCGCTCGGCGACACGCAGGTGCCGATCGACGTCGGCGGCCCCGGCACGTCGCATGACGGCACCTTCAACGACTTCATCGAACACCAGTCGCTGTACGGCCTGCAGCAGATGCTGCTCGAAAGCGGCCATCCGGTCCGGCTGCGCGGAGCGATGCTCGCGCTCGGCTCGCTGTTGCGGCCCGTGATGCAGAGCGGCTCGTCGCACATCGAGCGCGGCCTGACGCTACCGCTGCCGGTCGATCCGTTCTATCGCAGCCTCGTCGCCGCGTTCTGGCTCGAACTGATCGCACCGTTCGTCGCGCAGGCCGACTTCGAGCTCGCGATCTTCATCGGCACGATCGCCGAGCGCGAACGGCTGATCATCGGCTTCAACGGTGCGTCGTCGAAGACGCTGCTGAGCGTCGTCGATCCGCAGACCTACGCCGCCCACAACATCGACATCGACGATCCCGAGTGGATCGACGCCCATGCGCAAAACGATCACCAGATCAGCAAGCTCGTCAGCTACCTCGACCAACCGCAACTCTCGCTGCGCGTCGCCATCGATGCCTTCCGCGAAGCGTTCATCGGAGGCTGACGGGATGCAACGCACGATTCACGTCCAGCGCACGCGCTTGTCGCCCTTCGTTGCCGGCCTCGTTGCCGCCGGCCTCATCGCCAGCGGCGCGGCCTACGCGCAGAACACGGGCGGTGCGACCGTCACGCCGGTCGGCAACGGCACGGTCGCGACCGCCGCCCTGCCCGCGAACACCAACCCCGGCACCGCGCCGGCCACGGCGTCCGGCACGGTGGTGCACGGCACGGCCGGCACGATCGCGCCGCCGCCCGCGAACGCGACGCCCGGCCAGGTGGTGGTCGGCGGCAAGGTGCCCGACGAGGCGACCAAGGCAGCCGTGCTGCAGAAGCTGCGCGACACCTACGGCACGGCGAACGTGGTCGACCAGATCGAGGTGGGCGACGTCGCGACGCCGCCGAACTGGAGCGCGAACGTGCAGAAGCTGCTCGGTACGCAGCTCAAGCAGATCAGCAAGGGCCAGCTGAAGATCAACGGCACGCAGATCGAGATGAAGGGCGAAGTGCACAACGAGGCGCAGCGCCAGCAGCTCGCGAGCGACATGGCGAATACGCTGAACCCGACGTACACGATCAAGAACGGGCTGCGCGTGTCGGCGTCCGAGCAGGGTGTGCTCGACCAGACGCTCGCCAATCGCACGATCGAGTTCGAGACGGGCAGCGCGACGCTGACGCCGCAAGGCAAGCAGATTCTCGACCAGATGGCGGCCGCGCTGTCGAAGATGCAGAACCGCACGGTCGACATCATCGGGCATACCGACAACTCGGGGAACCGGACGTCGAACATCGCGCTGAGCCAGGCGCGTGCCGATGCGGTGAAGGGGTATCTGATCACGAAGAGCATCCCGCCGCAGCAGATGACGACGACGGGTGTCGGGCCGGATCAGCCGATCGCGCCGAACGATACGGCGGATGGGCGGGCGAGGAATCGACGGATCGAGTTCCGGGTGGGGCAGTAAGCGGAGATTAGGGCGGCTACTGAATCCAGCCATTCCAGTGAAATTCGCACTGCGCTGCTTGTGGTCGGCAATTCTTCTGTTCGTTGGCGCGGTCTTCGTGCTGATGGGTATAGTTGGCACGATCAATTCCGCCATCCTCGTTCGCGCTCGTGCGTGGCCTCACGTCCCCGCCGTTGTCGAGCAATGTGAGTTGTCTCTGCGACACGGCAAATCCGATGCGACATGGGAGGCGCGTGCCGTGTTCCGCTATCGAGCGGGACTGACGCGGCAGTACGAGACGACGTGGCAGCCTGCCGGGTCGCCGGTGTATTCGCGTTCGGCCGTATCGAACATCAACCGCGAACAGTTCGCCGCGTTCACGAAGACTTATTGCAGTGCGGCCGCAGACGATGGCCTGCGCGTTTCGCCGATGTTTCCAGGCATTGCCCGGCGCAACGAAGCGGTTGTGGGCGGAGCATGGGTGCGTGAAATCGGGTTCGGTCTGTTTGCCCTGATTGGGGGATTGATGCTGTGCGCGGGAAGCATTTCGATGCTGCCGTGGATCGAGGATCGCAAAAAAACCGTGGCGAAGTGCAAGGCACGAAGAACGCGGAATCGCGTGAGCAGTTCGTGATGCAGATGCGCTGGTTAGCACAGTGCCACACCGAAAGAGGCCCTATGCCTGATTCGATACAGCTGGCCGCCCCAACATGCGGTCCAGCCGTTCCCCGTTATCGAAACACAGCCGAACGATTGTCGGCCGCACTGCGAGTCGCTGCGGCAAGCATGATGTTCGCGTCGATGGCCGCGTGCAGCAAGTCCGAGCCTACCTATACTAGCGTCTCGACGGAGGCACTGAATTACCTGCCGTATAACCTGATTCGATTCACGATCACTGATCAGTTCGGCAACAAGGCACGCGGTGGTGGCGATCTGGAACCCGGTGCCGGCGAAGGCAGCATCGCCTGCTGTTACCTGCTTAAAGGTACCGAATTCAAGATCCAGTGGACTTATTACGACGCCGACGATTGGCTACCGGGCGAGCAGGTGAAGAAACTACAGGGCGAAGCGAGCGTGTCGTTGCCCCCTGCCACGGTGCCCGACTCGGTCGGTTCGCGCATTCTCGAAGTGCATTTCTATCCGGACCGCCATGTCGAGCTGTCCTTTCCGGGCCAGATATTAGGAAGTACGCGGTTGCCGATCGTGGACGTGTCACGCGACCTGACGAAACGGTACGCAAGTCGGCTGGAGAAGAGGTACGAGGACAATGACGCTCAGTTGCACCGTCGCATTTCAAGCGTTGTCGCGCAAGCGTGGCTGAAGTACCGCTTTACCAATCGCAGTGATCTCGAGCAATACGCATACTGCGCGCTGCTGGTGAATCCGCGGTTCGACACGCATCCCGCAGTGCAGAAACTGATCCAGTCGAGCAAGGGGACGCCTGGAGTATTCGCGCAGGCGGTCGCAACCCTGCCCCCGGCTGTGACGAAGGAGCTCGGGAACGACCGATTCCAAGCGGTTTCGGTGCCGTCCATTTCGACAGGGCTATTGCCATCACCACGCAAGGAAAATGGACGCGGCCGGACCGTCTCCGCCACCGACTGACGCACGTGCGAGCGTCCAGCATCACCGTTTCAATGATTTGTGGGCGTTGCGCCGCCCTTGTATCCCCGCGCCCATTCCTGACTCTGTTTCGCTGCCTGTTCGATACGCGCCGCGACGAGATCATCCTTCTTCCGCTGCTTCGCTTCCTTTGCGAGATCGCTGGCCCCGAACGTATCCTTGTCGCGTGTCCGGAAGTATAGCGATGGTGCCAGCACGTGGTCCTGCCAGCTCGTCAACAAGGTATCGTGGACGAGCATGTCGAATAGCGCCATGACATCGGGCGGAAGCGGATGCTTGCCCTCGATGCCTTCCTTCCAGGCTGACACGAGCTCCATTTCAGCTTCAGGCAGCATAGCCGCCTCGACCGCATCCGCGCTGGCCTTGTTATTGGAATCCCACGAATCCGGCATGTTGCGGATGCGCTCGGCGGATTGCTTCAGGCCCTCCTGATACGACGCACCGCGCAGCTTCTTTGCCGCTTCCTTTTCGAGACGCTCCCACACCGTTGAATAGTCCTTCGGCGCCTCCGCGATCAACTTCTCATAGCGCTTTTGCGCCGCGTCGCTCGCCGCCTTCATTCCCCGAAGCTTCGCCTGATCGTCCGGGCTGCGGCTGGCCAGCATGCTCATGTTGATGCCTTGTCGCTGCAGTTCCCAGTCCAGTTGCGACTTCGCGGTCTTGCGCTGCAGGTCGGCGTCGCTCATGTTGCGCTTCCAGTCGGCGACGGGGTCCGCAATCGTGCGACGGAATTCGGGATCCATGTAGCGGGCCGAAATCCAGCGCATGAAGACTTTCGAATGCTCCATGAAGTCGGCGCCGGGTTTGCGGGGGACGAGGGTGTAGTAGGCGTCGACGAGTTGCTTGATGCGGTATTGCTTGCCGTCCGCGTTGATCGGCGATGCAATCGTGAATTTCCGGAAAGTGTCCGGCTTCTTGTCTCGCAGATCCTCCATCGTATCCATGACGGCACCTGCCTTCAATGCCTCCAGCAGCATGTCACGCAGAGGAATCCGCATCAACTCGGCATTGAAACCCAGTGAACCCTTGGGCGCACCGCCTACGACATCGCAACTCGTACCCGGATAAAGGAATTGCTCGCCACGGGTCTTCTCGAGACTGTCGAGACGCTGATAAAAGCGCATCTCGTGTGCCGCGGCAAAATGAACACAGCGCTGCACACTGGCCGGTATGCCGAGGGCCCGGTCCTTGTAGCTGGTCCTGATCATTCCCAGATACGGCACCATGCCGATCAGCTCGCCAGCCTCTTCGGACATGGCCGATGAAACGGCATCGAGCAGTCCGACAAACTTGATCTGAATCGATACGCCGTCAATGGCGAGATCCATGTCGTCCCTGCGCTTGTATTTTTCCGCCAGATCGTTGATGAAGGCTCGCGCGAGTACGCATCCCCGGTCGGCGCCGAACACCGATACCTCGATGGCCCGAACTTTCGGCATCTGCTTCTTGACGGCGTGGTACGCATCCTCGAACTGGTCTTTCGCTGCAATCAGTCGCGTATCGACACCCGTGCCGAAAGCCTTCGCCATGACGGAATTGTCACGCACGATCGGCACGTTCTCCATCGCTATGCCGACAAACAGACTGCGCGCGACGGCCCAGCCAGCCTTCATCGGGGCGCCTTTGACGTTGTTCTTGAAATCGTTCTTCGCGTTGCGCCACAGCAGCGTTCCGGTAGCCTTGGTGCGTTCCCAATATCGCTCCGATGACGCATTCACCACATTCATGACACGCCGTGCCTGAGCTGGAATGTGCTCGATATCCTTCCGAAGATCCTGAAATGCCTTATCGATTGGTCGAAGCGAAAAATCCCCCTCGAGAAAATTCTCGATGAACTGCCTTTTTACGTCGTCGACACGTTTTTTCACGCTGGCCTGTTTGATTGGCGTATCGACGCGCGTGAACGACTTGGCGACCGACTGCGCTCCGCTCATCGCCTTCTTGCCCCCCATCTTGACTGCAGCTACGCCCGCATTGATCCATTCATTGGCCTTGGCTGACTCGTTTAGCGGCGTGCCCAGTCCCGAATAATAGAACCGGAACCAGAACTGATTGATCGGCCGATGCCTGTCGTCATTGTCCCGATGCGCCTCCCACAAACGGCAGATGTTCGAATATTGAGAGCTCGACTTGTCGTCGATATCGCGATTTCTGCCAAACGCATCGAAGAAAAATCCCATGCGAATCGTCGCGCCGCATGGCAGACAATCCCCTTTCGGATACATGCTCGCGTCCTGGCAGACAAGCTGCATATACGTGGACATCGGCGTCGCGTCGTCCTGGTCGAGCTTGATTCTCTCAGCCATGCTGCTTCTCCTCTGCGCGTGGCGGCGGCACCAGTCCGTCGGGAATTGTCGGTACGTTCACCGGTTTGAACTTGCCGCTTGCCAGTTCGGACAACACGTTCTTTGGCAGCGCTTGCATCGACTTGGCAAACCAACCGGGCTTTCCAGCCGCTGCCCGCAAGATCCGCTGCACCTCCGGATGCGCATCGAATCGACTGTTCACGAGCAAACTGAAATACGCATACTGCTTGAGGTCATTTCGGTCGGTCAGTTGGTACTTCAGCCACGCGGCAGCTACGGCACTCGCAATGCGCCGATGCGACTGTCCATCCGTATCGTCGAATTTCTTGTCCAGTTGCTCCTGATAGTGCGTCGCCATCCATCGGGAAACATCCACGACCGGAATACGCGATTCGTCCAAAAGTTGGCCGGGGAACTGAAACTCGACGTGACGATCCGGATAGAAATGAACTTCAAGAATACGGCTGCCGACTTTCTCGGGTACGGCCGACGGCGGCATCACCACCTTAGTCTCGACTTGCTGCGTATGCGAGTCGTCAATCGTCCATCGATCTGCGTCGTAGTACTTCCACTTGACCGTAAATTCGGTGCCCTTGAGCTTGTAGCAACACGCTACGCTGCCGCCACCTGCGCCGGGCGGATCGTCCCCGCCACCGCTTGCCTTGTTTCCATAAGAATCGGTGATGGTGAAGCCGTTCATGTTGTACGGCAGATAGTTCCTGCCCATGACCGAAATCCCACTATAGGTTGGCTCGGATTTGCCGCAAGCCGTCACGGCTGCGAACAGCAGGCAAGTCGCCAGAACACGGCCCGTCATGCGCGCCGGTTTCGTTCCTCTATGCATCGATGTTTCCCTTCTGAGTGGCCCCTCGCACGCCGCGCCGTGGCGAGCAAGCGCCTGTTTTGCAACTGTTATCGATCACCTTTGCACACGGCTCGAATGGCGTCTGGCGTGCGATGCCGATGGGCGACTGCGCGCTCCTGATCGAACGCACCCGATTCAACCATGCCGCACCTCCGGCACACGCAGAGGCGGCAACAATCCATCAGGAATGACCGGGATAACCACTGGCTCGAAGCTATCAGTTGCCAGCACCGACTTCACGTTCTTCGGCAGAGACTGCATCGACTTCGCGAACATACCCGGCTTACCGGCAACCGTCTGCAGGAGACGCTGAATTTCGGAATGCGTATCGAATCGACCGTTGACCAACAAAGCGAAGTACGCGTACTGCTCCGGATCGTCACGATCGGTCAGACGATATTTCAACCACGCAGACGCCACGATCCGGGCGACACGACGAAACTGCTGGTCCTCGCGCTCGTCGTATCGCTTGTCCAGTTGCCCTTGATACCGCTTCACCCATCTCACGACATCGACAATCGGCAGGCGCGCATCATCGATGCATCTGGCCCGGAAACTGGAACTCGACATGCCGGTCCGGAAAGAAATGCACCTCAAAAATCCGGGAACCCACATTGTCCGGCGACTGGGGCGGCGGCATCGATACCTTCGCCTCGGCACGGAACGTCTGCTCGTCCCCTTTGTGCCATTGGTCGACATCGTAGTACTCCCACCTGACCGTAAATTCTGTTCCCTTGAGTTTGTAGCAACACGTCAGGCTCCCGCCACCCGCACCCGGAGGATCATCGCCACCACCACTCGCTCTGTTCCCATACGCGTCGGTAATGGTGAAACCGCTCATGTTGTACGGCATATAGTTCCAGCCCATCATGGAAATCCCGCTATAGGTCGGCTCCGACTTGCCACAGGCACTCAAACTCAAAGCGACCACAAGCAGGCCCACCGCTAGCATGGACCTACGCCACGGCACTACGCACCTCGGGCAACGCTTGCTCGTCCGCATCGCGAATCACATCCCATGTCGCGTCGTCGATCGTAGCCAACGCGTCATTGAGCGTCGTGCCCCCATGAGCCACGGCTCCGAGGCACACCTGGACCGCCGGATGCTCGTCGAACCGCGGCGAGACCAGCACGCCCGTCATCACGTAGCACTGTAATCCCGCTTCATTGGCAATCCCATGCGCGGCTGCGCGATCGAGTTGCTCGACGACTTGGTCATGCAACTCCGCATCGGACAAGTGGTCGACCATCGCCCCCATCGTCTCCCGAAACTTCAGCACGAGTTTGTCCGGATACCCGAGCTCGATCAGCTGCGCATGTTGCTGCTCGTTCAGCCCCGGCGCATCGCCCGCCGGCATAGCCCCTTCGATCGCCGGCACATCATTGCGCCACACGACTTCATCGAGCCGCCGGTCGCGATACCGGATCTCGCCGAACGGGGCGACGAACTGCTGCGCCTGCGTATCGCTCCACGTCAGTCGAAGTCGCCCCAATACGTAGTTGTCGAAGAAAAACAGGTAGTACGCGCGACCGTTCGGCAGCGTGTACTTCACGTACTGGCGCAGATGCGCATCGAGCGCGTCGAACGACCACGTCGAGCACAGCCACGTCACCGCATGCAGATCGACCGCGTCCAGCCACAACTGACGCAGCAGGTGATACTGCTCGGCATCCTCGTCGTCGAGCGCCTGGCGATCGAACACGATCAGATATGGCGCGATATCCGTATAGGCATCCAGATCGGTATCGGTCCAGAGCGACGCGTGGCGCAGGCCGCGCACGGCTGCAAGCTGCGTGTCCAGCTCCTGATAGCCGCGCGTGTCGACGAGCACGTACAACCGCTGCGCGCGGCCGTCGTCTGTATTGCGCGCCAGCGACGCCTTCAGCGTCTCCACGAATGCCGGCCATTCAGGCTCACGTGGATTGGGCACATCGACGGCCATCTCGGTGGCATCGCCAGTATCGTTGATGTCGTCCATCAATCCGCCTCGACCATCGATTCGCGACCGCTATGCGCATTCAGCACGCATTGCTTGCACGTGCCGCCCGGCATCGCGGGCAACGGATACTGCATGCTCGTCGGCCCGCTGAACTGGTGCTGCGCTCCCTTGAAATCGATCTTCCCCGGCGCGTGAATCTCGATGTTGCCGCCCTTGATCCGGATATAGGCGCCACCCGACGTGAGCAGGATCTCCTGCTTCGCAGCCACATCGACGACCTCGGTCGCTGCCACCAGCTTCACGGTCTTCTGCGCGGTGAGTTCGATGTTGTCCGCATGCGCCTGGACTTCCACCTTGCCCTTTGCGGCGAACAGCTTCATCCCGGCATTTTGCGCGAACAGGCTGATACGATCGCGAATACCCGCGATCAGCGACTTCCCGCTGGTAATGAACGTGCTTTGCCCGCTGACGATATTGGTCTGCTGATCGCTTGCCAGATGCACCGACTGCTGCGACGCCACCCCGATCCCCGCCGGGCTCGCGAACAGCATCACCGGCTCCTTGAACGCGTTCGCGTTGCCCGTCCCGCCGCCTGCAGTCCTGCCGCCGCCCGCAGGCGCGCCCGTCACGCTCGTCTGCGTCGCATCGGTGAATTGCTTCAGCGCATCGCGGCCGGTGCCGAGACTCTCCGCCTGATGCATCTCGCTGACCTGCGACATCGACTCGATCAACCCTTCCGCATTGGCAAGCTGCTGCTTCGCTTCGCTCACCTCGAGCGGCTGACTGTTCGCCTGTTTCGGATGCGTCGTCACATACAGACCCTGCCCGGCACGCATCGCACCGTACGCATCCGTGCGTAAATCGAAACCGGAGCCGAGATACGCACCGCGCGTATTGCCGTTCTGCTCGATCAGGTAGCCGAGATGAAGCAGCGAACTCGCGCTGCTGCTGAACAGTCGCGCGCGGTTCTGCCCGGTCGCGTCGTCGAGCACCATCTCGTTGTGCCCCGATCCCGCATATTCCTTCGACCGAAAGCCCGACAGGATCCCGTCGCTATGCCATTGCGGCTTGGTGGCACCGTTGTAGACGCGATGCATGACGATCGGCCGATCACAGTCGCCGCCGATATAGCCGACCAGCACTTCCTCGCCGACGCGCGGAATATGCACGCCGCCGTAACCGCCGCCGGTATCCGACTGCACGACGCGCATCCAGCACGACGCCGTCTCGCGGCCTTCGCTCTGCCGGTCCCACACGAACATGACCTTGATCCGGTTCAGCTCGTCCGTATAAACCTCTTCGCCCTTCGGCCCGACGACGATCGCCGTCTCGAGCTGCATCACCGGCTTGCGGTGCTCGAACGGGCTGCGATACGACACGCTCGCGCGCTGTGCCTCGACCTCGACGAGATAAAACCCGGCCGAGCCGTCGTCATGCCCGACCTCGAAGGCAGCCGCTTTCCCGTGACCGGCTTTCACCTGCGCCAGTTGGTCCTGCAGGCTATGCGGGAAATTCGCTTCGTGGTCCGAGACCGGCAGATTGTTCTCGATGTAACGCGTGACGCCGATGGCCGCGAACTCGCGGTCGCTCGCCGCATCGCGATCGTGCTCGGGATGGCCGACCAGCGTGAAGCGACGGCCTGCATCGATCGCGCGCACGCCGCCCACACCGAAGAAACGCTTCGCACGCGACTCCCATTCCTCGAGGCGAATCTTCGACAGGTGTTCGCCGCGGTCCTGGCCGGAATACGTGTACGCGCCGGTGTATTCGTAGATCTCCGCCTGGCCCGGCAGGTCGCCCTGGCCGGCCTTCGTCGGCAGCGACGTGCCGTTCGGATTGCCCGCCGACGACGGCGACTTGTAGTCGAACGTGCGCGTCGTATGCAGCGTGCTTTGCAACGTCCGCGACGCGGCCCATTGCGTGAAACCGGCGGTTTCGGTGCCGCTGCCCGAATGGTCGAACGTAACGGTATTCGGCGACAGTGCGTCGATCGCATGCAGGTCGTCGGTGATGACGAACGTATGCGACTTCCCGTCTTCGCCGTGCCGCCAGAATCCGAACAGCCCTTCGTCTTCCATCAGCCGATGCACGAAGTTCCAGTCGGTTTCGCTCTGGCGGCAGTACGACCGGGACGGCAGCGCCTTCGACAACGCGAACTGGTACCGGCCCCTGGCCTGCGGATGCGTATCGAACACATCGGCGAGGATCGCGTCGACCGGCTGATCCTGCCAGTACCGCATGTCGCTGCGGAACTTGAGGAAATGCATCCACGACGCGAAGCGCAGTTGGTAACTCGACAGGCTGCCATCGGCGCCGAGCCGCCGCGCCGTGTGAATATAGCCATTGATCGGCAGGTACGACCTGTCCGCCTGCTGGATCCACAGCGTGATCGGCTGCGCGATCAGCGTCTTGAGCTCGACGTCGCTCGCGGTCGACACGAGGTCGAGTACCACGCTGAAGTCGCGGCCGAGCTCGGAATGGGCCACGGCCCGGCGCGGCACAAGCGCATTGTTCGGCAGCGACGGGATGTCCGTTTTCAGCAGGCGATCCTGCTGAATCAGGCCGCCGCGGATCGCCTGTGCCAGTTCGGTCACGTTCATGCGTCACCCTTCTTCTCTTCATCTCGAACCCGACGGGTCCGCGCTCTCAGGTCAATTCAATACACCATCGCTCACGACTGCTCGTCGGGCCTCACCCCGAGCAGCTCGCGGATATGCGACAGCGACCCGTCGTCCTTCACGACGCTTTCGAGCCACTTGTGCAGCGGCATGTCGGCCCATTCGGCCGCCTTGTCCGCGAGATACGCAACCGGGCTGTGCGGCTCGGTCTGGCGGAAATAACGCGCGACCGCACGCAACTGGTCGACGGCCTGCGCACGGTTCTGGATGCCGGCGATCATTTGCGTCACCGGCGGACGCGGAGCGGTCTGCGGCTGCACATGGGTCTCCTCGGTATGGAACGCATCGCCGAAGCTCGGCTCGATGCGCTCGGGCTGCGCCTGTTGTGCCGACGGCGCATGCGGCGCGCTGCCCGTATAGCCCTGCTCGCGCGCAAAGCGTTCGGCGAGCCGGTACACGGTCTCGAACGCATCGCGCGCCTGCCGGAAGCTCGGCGCCGAATCGCCCGCGCGTTCGACGAGCCGCTCCTCGAACGCGTCGAGCGAAATCTCGAACGCCTTCAGGTTCGCGAGCAGCGCCGTGTAGAACGCGATCGACGTTACGCGCCGCGATGCGTCGACCTGCTCGACCGACGGCTTGCCGCGCGCGATGTCGTCCGCGTGTTCGGGATCGCGCTTCACGGCCTGCGCCACATGCTGCGCGACTTCCCAGTCGAGCGTGGTGAACGCGTTCGACGCGCCCTCCGTCACCGGAATGCCGCGCAGCAGTTCGGCCGTGCGCCCGGACAGCCACGCGACGTTGCCGAGCCGGTATTCGACGTCGTCGCCTTCAGGCAGCGGATGCACGGTGTCCCAGTAGTCACGGCACAGGCCTTCCAGCAGCGCATAGCCTTCGGTGAGGCCGGTGATGCCGTCCTCCAGCGCGAGCGCCTCGGTCAGCCACACGGCGAGCCGCAGGTCCTTGGTGCGCGTGCGCAGCAGCTCGGCCGCGCGATCGACGACGAAGCCCCAGTCGGCCTCCTTGATCTCGGTCACCCACTCGCCCTGGTCGAGCGTCGGATCGTCATAGCGCCGCGCGTCCTGGATCGCGTCGAATTCGTTCGAGAACAGCAGGTCGTCGCCGCTGGGCGACGCTTCGCTGATCGGCGTCAGCAGCTCGGGGAGATTGATCGGCATGGTTCGGTCAGTTCATCAATGCATGTTGCGCGGCCGCGCTCATTCGACGGTGTACGCGAATTCGCCGGCCTCGTCCGCGCGCACCGCGATGCGCGCGATCGCCGCGCCGTCGGCGATCCGGCCGAGCACATGGCCCGCGATCTCCGGCAGCAGCGTGCCGTTCAGGATATGGTCGACGTTGCGGGCGCCCGAATCGACCTCGGTGCAGCGCGCGAGCACCGCCTCGACGAGCGATTCGTCCCACTCGAACGCGGCCTTGTGGTTCGCATCGATGCGACGGCGGATCCGTTCGAGCTTCAGCTCGATGATCTCGGCCAGCACGTCGTCGGAGATCGGGTAGTACGGCACGACCTTCATCCGGCCGAGGAAGGCCGGCTTGAACGTCTTGTACAACTGCGGGCGCAGCGCCTCGGCGAGCGCGTCCGGATCGGGCAGCGCCTCGGCCGGCTTGTTCAGGCACGCCTGCATCACCGCGGCCGACCCGACGTTCGACGTCAGGATGATCAACGTGTTGCGGAAATCGATCTCGCGCCCTTCGGCGTCGTCCATCGTTCCCTTGTCGAACACCTGGAAGAACATCTCGAGCACGTCCGGGTGCGCCTTCTCGACCTCGTCGAGCAGCACGACGGAATACGGGTTGCGGCGCACGGCCTCGGTCAGCACGCCGCCCTCGCCGTAGCCGACGTAGCCCGGCGGCGAACCCTTCAGGCCCGACACGCTGTGCGCTTCCTGGTACTCGCTCATGTTGATCGTGACCATCTTGCGCTCGCCGCCGTACAGGATGTCGGCCAGCGCGAGCGCCGTCTCGGTCTTGCCGACGCCCGACGGTCCGACGAACATGAACACGCCGCGCGGCTTGTTCGGATCCTCGAGGTTCGCGGTCGCCGTGCGCACGCGCTGCGCGATCGCGTCGAGCGCATGGTCCTGGCCGATCACGCGCGCGGTCAGCAGCGGCTGCAGGTTCAGCACGGTGTCGATTTCGTCCTTCACCATCCTGCCAAGCGGGATGCCGGTCCACGCGGCGACGATCTCGGCGACGACGTGGCCATCCACCTGCAGCGGCACCATCGGCTCGCCGCCCTGCAGCGCGTGCAGCGCCGCGACGCGTTCGGCCAGCTTCTCGCGCGTGGCAGGCACGTCGACCGGCTCGCCGTCTTCCGACGGGCCGCGCGCCTTGTCGAGCGTGTCGCGCAGTTCGGTGATCTCGGCGACGATCACGCGCTCGGCCTCATAGCGCGCCTCGTCCTCGGCCAATTGCGCGAGCGCCGTGTCGCGCGCGCCGCGCAGCTCGCCCAGGCGCTCGTCGTGCGCCGCGCCGCCCGCCGCTTCGCGCTCCAGCGACGCGATTTCCGCATCGATGCGCTCGATGCGCTTCTTCGTGTCGTCGATCGCCGCCGGCGTCGCGCTGTGCGCGAGCGCGACCTTCGCGCACGCGGTGTCGAGCACGCTGATCGCCTTGTCCGGCAGCTGGCGGCCGCTGATGTAGCGATGCGACAGGCGCACGGCCTCGGTGATCGCATCGTCGAGAATCCGCACGTTGAAGTGCTTCTCCATCAGCCCGGACATCCCGCGCAGCATCGCGGCCGCGAGCGGCTCGCTCGGCTCCTCGACCTTCACGACCTGGAAACGCCGCGCGAGCGCCGCATCCTTCTCGAAGTACTTCTTGTATTCGCTCCACGTCGTCGCGGCGATCGTGCGCAGCTCGCCGCGCGCGAGCGCCGGCTTCAGCAGGTTCGCCGCGTCGTTCTGGCCGGCCTGGCCGCCAGCGCCGATGATCGTGTGCGCCTCGTCGATGAACAGGATGATCGGATGCGCGCTCTTCTTCACCTCGTCGATCACGCTTTTCAGGCGGTTCTCGAACTCGCCCTTCACGCTCGCGCCGGCCTGCAGCAGGCCCATGTCGAGCACGTGCAGCGCGACGCCGCGCAACGGCGGCGGCACGTCGTCGGCGGCGATCCGCAGCGCGAGGCCCTCGACGACCGCCGTCTTGCCGACGCCGGCCTCGCCGGTCATGATCGGATTGTTCTGGCGGCGGCGCATCAGGATGTCGATCGCCTGGCGGATCTCGGCTTCGCGGCCGATCACCGGGTCGATCTTGCCGTCGCGCGCGCGCTGCGTGAGGTTGGTCGTGTAGGTGTCGAGCGCGGGCGTCTTCGACGGACCGGCCGCGGGCGTGGCGCCATGGGCGGCCGGCGCGACGTCGTCGCCTTCCGCATCCGCCTGGCGCGGCTCGGCCTCGCTCGAGCCGGCCATGATCTCGTCGAACTTGTGCTTCAGGTCCGTCACGTTCATTTCCGCGAACTGCGACGACATGCGCTGCGCGAACTGCGCGAGATCGGGCGCGGTCAGCAGCGCGAGCAACAGGTGCCCCGAGCGAATGCGGCCGAGCTGCGAATCGAGCGACGCGATCAGCCACGCCTGCTCGAACAGCGCGATCAGGTGCACGGAGAACACCGGCGTGCGCGTGTTGCCCGTCTTCAGCCGCGTGAGTTCGCGCTCGAGATCGGCACGCAGCGCATGCGGATCGACGCGGCTCGCGCGCAACGCGAGCGGCAGGTCGCCCGTCGCTTCGTCGAGCAGCGCGAGGAACAGATGCTCCAGATCGACCTCGTAATGGCCGCGCGCCAGGCACGCGCTCGCCGCACGCTCTGTCGCGTGCCGGCACAGCGGGTTCAGTTTCGTGATCAGGGTCTTCAGAGGCGTGCTCATGGCGTCGATCTCAGGTTCGATTGCGTGTTGTTGTCGTTCGGAATCAGTGAATCACGTGCAGTTCATAGCGGGCGTCGGAGCGGTCCTCTATCGCGTCGCGCGTGCAGAGGAATGCGTCCCAGCCGAGCCGCGAGCCCGCGCCGAGCACGCTCGCGCCGACCTCGGTGCGTTTCAGCACGAGCTTCACCTCGTATTCGAGCGTGACGCCGGCGAGCAGCGTCAGCATCCGCTCGAGCGCGATGGCCTGCGCGCCGCCCGGCAGGAACGCCTCGTAATCGCGCTTGGACAGCGGGCCGACGACGATCCGCGCGCGCATGTCGCGCTGCCACACCCGTTCGCCGACGAGCGCCGTCGCGCCGAGCACCGCGTTGACCTCGCCGAGCACGCTCAGCTGGTCGGGCGGCACGTCGTACCACTTGCCGACGAACTGGTCGATCTTCACCGGCACGCGGAAGTAATCGGACAGCGTGCGCTGCAGGTAGGCGGCCGACATCGGCCGGTGCCGCGCGGCGAGCGCGTAGCCGGCGACGGCCTCGTCGAGCACGCCGCCCGCGCCGGCCGCGAGGCTGTCGCGCACCTCGTCGCTCGGCACGCCGGCGATCGCGAGCAGGAGCGGCAGGTAGCGCTCGTCGCGGTCGAGTTCGTAGTGGAACGGCAGCCGGTATTTCTTCCACGCCGCGTAGAACAGCGCAGTCGCGCGGTTCGAGAACACGTCGAAGAACGCACGCGCTGCGTGGTCGCGCTTCAGATGCTCGCGCGCGACGATCTGCTCGGTGTAGTGCAGCGGCAGCGCGCCCTGCCCGCCGAGCAGCCCGAAGAACGCGGGCGTCAGCTCGACGTGACCGAGTTCGCCGGCCGCGAGCGCGGCGCCGCGATCCGCGCCCGAGTCGAGCAGCGTGCCGTCGCCGTCGAACGAGCGGGCGCCTTCAATCTCGCTCGGCGGAAAGCCGAGCGACAGCGTGTTGCGGAATTCGATGCGCTGCGCGACGACGTCGCCCTGCCGCCAGGCGCCGGGCGCATCGGACGCCTGTCGCGCGAACAGCCCTTCGAGCACGCGCACCGCCTGGAAGAACTCGAAGCGGTGCGGCTCGTCGAGCAGCGTGTCGACTACGCCAGGATCGATTCGCCGGTGCGGGGCTTGCATCGGATGATCTCCTCGCCGGTGCGCTTCGACACCACGACTAGTTGAACGAAACTGTTGAGATGGACATACAGACCGAAGAAGCTGTCGAGCACGCGCACGAACGACGCGAGGCTCGCGCCGACGAAGTGTTCCGCGTCGATCGTCAGGCGGATCTCGATGCCGCGCACGAAGGTCGCGAACGGCTTGCCGGGCAGCCACTGCACGGCGCCGCGCTGCTCGACGCCAGCGAGGCCGTCGATCTGGCGCATCGACACGGCGGTGCGCCGCAGGTCGTACAGCGTCAGCATTTCCTTGAGCGGCGCGAGCCCGTGCGCGACCAGCGACACGTGATTCAGCGCGAGGTGCGACACGAGCCGCCAGTGCGCGGCGCGGCCGCGCTCGAAGCGCAAGCTCTGCGTCGGGCGCCGCAGCAGCGAGATGCCGCTCGTCTGCGCGCCGCCTTCCTGGAACAGGTCGCCGCCTTCGAGACCGAACGCGAGCATCGACGGCAGGTCGCGGTTCGTGCAGGTGAGGTCGAGGCTCAGTGTGTCGGTTTGCGGTGACGTCGGCTCGAAGTCGATGTCGACGATCGAGATCTCGGTCTCGTAGCCGGGGCTTTTCTGCGCGACCCAATCGTTGCGGCGCGCGAACCAGTAGTGACCGATCCGCGCCGATTCGCCGTGATGCAGCGAATAGAACGGCCGGAACTCGATCACCGACTCCTCGTGCGCCTGCTGCCTGACGAGCTTCACCGAATCGATCGAATACACCTCGTACGCGAACGCGCGCCGCGCCTCGGCGATCACCGGGTAGGACACCGCGCGGTGCGTGATGCGGATCGGCTCGCCGTGCTGGCGGAACAGGTTGACGATCGGCGTGCAGAACAGCCGGAAATGGCTCGCCGTCAGCAGTTCGAGCAGCCGCGCGACGTGCGAATCGCTGCGCACGTCCTGCAGCACGAGGTGCAGCGTCGCGCGCTGGCAACGGCCGGTCGCGCGCGCGATCGCCGCGAGGTCGAAATCGACGAAATCGAACTTGTCGGGGAACGCGAAGTATTCGGTGAGCAGGCGATAGGCAGGGTGCGACTTCGCCGGGTAGTCGATCAGCGCGTCGTCCTCGTCGAAGCCGGCGTGCGCGATCGGCAGCTTGCGCAGCGCCGTCCAGCGGCCGTTGCGCTCGGGCTCGACATACGCACCGAGCACGTTGACGAACAGGCAGTCGGTCAGCGCGGCGACGAACGACTGTTCGCCATGCAGGTGCGCGCGCAGCGTCGGCAGCTTCAGTGCACCGAGATCGAGCTGCGCGGCGAGCGATTCGAACGTGATCGAGATCACGCCCGTCGCGTTGGACGGCAGCACCGTCGCGCTCGGCGCGAGCGCGACCGGCGTGTAGCGCGCCTCCGAGATGCGGATCGGCGCGAGCGTCACGTCGTATGCGGTGCGGAACCGGCACTGCACGCCGCGGATCGGACGGCTCTTCAGCTCGGTGCCGCGGTCGATCACGACCGGTTCGGTCTGCTGGCCGGGCGAAGCCGGCGTGAACTGCGCGATCGAGCACGACGGGAACGGCCGCAGGTAGTGCGGATACAGCACTTCCAGCAGCGCTTCGGTGAATTCCGGGTAATCGTCGTCGAGCTTCTTGTTGATTCGCGCGCCGAGCAGCGCGAACGACTCGATCATCCGCTCGACGTGCGGATCCTCGCAGTGCTCGCCGGACAACGCGAGCCGCGCGGCGATCTTCGGATAGCGCTCGGCGAAATCTCGCGAATAGCGCCGCAAAAACGATAATTCGCGCTCGTAATACGGCAGCAATTCATCCATCGACGACCCCGAACCTCAATATTTCCTGCCGGACCTGATCCGCCACCGGGCGGTCCGGCCCGCTCGGCGGCTTGATTTACTGCATTCTTGCGGCGCGTGCGCGCGTGACCGAATACTGCAGCGTCGAGGGCTGCAGCATCGCGTCGAAACTCACCGGCTCCTCGGCCGGGTGCACGACGAGCAGCGCCTGGATCGCGAAGTAGAGCGCGTTGGTGGCCTGCTCGTTCAGCTCGAACGTCACCTGCACCTGCTGCAGGCGCGGCTCGTGGCGCGCGATTGCCTGCTGGATCGACTTGCAGATGAACGCGCGATCATAGTGACTGGCGAGGCTCAGCCCCGCGAAATCGTTCAGCCCGTAGGTCAGCACCGACTTCTGGCACTCCGGCAGCGTGGCCAGCTCGTTCTCGGTGTGCGCGATACGGGTATTGAGAATCGCCTCGACGTCGCGGGCGACCGTGCTCTTGAGCTCGTCCAGCGACAATTGCCGCATCGCTGCCGAGGCCGGCAGGTGCGGTTCGTCGTCGAACAGCTTGTCGAGAAAACTGGGTTCGAATCGTTTCATCGGCCGGTATGCACAGCGAAAACGGCAACGGGACGCCGTGCGCCCCGTTGCCGCAACCGACCTTAGACCGCGTAGGTCTTGTCGTTCTTCGTCAGACTCCAGGCGCCTTGCGTGTTGCCGCCCTGGTTGCCGCCGATCTTCTGCTGGGTTTGCTTCCACTGCACGGCTGCGTACTTCAGCGAGAACGTCTCGAGCGGCAGACCTTCTTCGCGAACGCTCGGGGCGATGCTCGAGATGATCACGTACTTGAGCTTGACTTCCAGATACTGCACGCGCTTGCCTTCACCGTCAGCGCGCGAGAAATGGACCGTCACCTCGTCGAACGTGGTGCCGCCCGAAGCGTGTTGGTACAGCAGCGGGCTCGACGAATCGATTTCCTTCGTGAAGATCATGTCGCCGTGTTCGCAACGCGTCATCGTGTGACCGCCAGCGGTCGATGCGGTTGCCGAACGCGGCTGAACGATCGAGTGATCCCATGATTTCAGTTCGATCCAGCCCTGGTGGTCCTTGTCCGCGGATTCGCCCTTCACCGCCGGACTACCAAACTGCAAGTGCATATGTAACATGGCCCTTCGACTCCCCAAAGAGGTGGTTTTAACGTCCTACCCAGGCGGCCCGCCCGGGCGATTTACTCGCTTATGAATTTGCCGGTTTGGGCAGATCAGCGACAAGTCGCAGAGAAATCGAGAGTTCGTCGAGCTGAAAGTGCGGGCGCAGGAACGCGACCGAACGATACGAGCCCGGCTTGCCCGGAATCTCCGACACTTGTATGGATGCCTCGCGCAGCGGGAATTGCGCCTTTTGTTCCTGTGACGCGTTGTCGTCGAGCAGGACGTACTGCGAAATCCACCGGTTGAGGAAAGTCTCCACGTTCTGCGCCGATGCGAAGCTGCCGATCTTGTCCCGCATCATCGCCTTCAGGTAGTGCGCGACGCGCGATACCGAGAAGATGTACTGAAGCTGGGCGGACAGGACGGCGTTCGCATTCGCGCTGTCGGTGCTGTATTTTTTCGGTTTCTGCACCGATTGCGCGGCGAAGAACGCAGCGTAATCCGAGTTCTTGCAATGAACGAGCGGGATGAAGCCGAGGTCGCTCAGCTCCTTCTCGCGGCGATCGGTGATCGCGATTTCGGTCGGGCACTTCAGCGCGACTTCACCGTCGTCGGTCTTGAACGTGTGGGTCGGCAGGTCCTCGACGAGGCCGCCGCCTTCGACGCCGCGAATCGCCGCGCACCAGCCGAAGTCGTCGAACGCGGCCGTCAGGCGTGCCGCGAAGGCCCACGCTGCGTTGCACCACAGGTACTTGTCGTGCTCGGTGCCGTCGACGTCCTCGACGAAGTTGAAGTTCTCCGCGGTCTGGCCGTCCTTCGGATTGAACGGCAGGCGGCCGAGGAAGCGCGGCAGCGTGAGGCCGACGTAGCGCGAATCCTCGGCATCGCGGAACGACTTCCACTTCGCGTATTCGACCGTGTCGAACACCTTGCCGAGATCGCGCGGCTTGCCGAGGTCGGAGAACGACTCGAGGCCGAGCAGTTCCGGCGATGCCGACGCGATGAACGGCGCGTGCGCGGCCGCTGCGACGTGCGACATCTGCTCGATGAAGTACATGTCTTCCGGCTGACGCGAGATCTCGTAATCGCCGATCAGCGCGCCGAACGGCGAGCCGCCGAACGTGCCGAACTCTTCTTCGTAGACCTTTTTGAACAGCGCGCTCTGGTCGAACTCGCTCGCGCCCTTGAAGTCGCGCACGAGGTCGCGCTTCGGTGCGTGCAGCGCCTTGATCTTGATCGTCTGGCCGGTGTTGCTTTCCTTGACCAGGTAGTCCATCCCGCGCCACGTGCTTTCGAGGCGCTGGAATTCCGGCGCGTGCATCACCGCGGACAGTTGCGTGGAGATCAGGCGGTCGAGTTCCGCGACGCGCGCGTCGATCGTCGCGGACAGGTTGTCCGACACGATCACCGTGCCATCGAGCACCTGGTGCACGAGCTCGCCGATCAGGTCCTTCGCGCGCGCATGCTCGGAATCGGATTTCGCGACCTTGCTCTTCTCGACGATGTCGTCGAGCAGCGAAGTCCCGGCGGCGTATTCCGCGCCGCTCGCTTGGGCCGCAGCCGTTTGCTGGTTCATCTCAACACTCCGTCGTCATTCGCCGTCTTGGTCGCCGCCCGCGCCCTTCGCGAGCTCCTGCAGCTGCTGCGTGTTCTTCAGCACCTCGGACAGCAGGTCCTCGAGCTTGTCGTTGCCGGCGAGCTTGTTGCGCAGGTCGGCGAGCTTCGAGCGTGCCTCGAGCAGGCGGCGCAGCGGCTCGACCTGTTCGACGACTTCGTCCGGACTGAAATCCGACAGCGAACGGAACTTCAGGTCGACCGCGAACTTGCCGCCTTCCGGGCTCAGGCGGTTTTCCACCTGGAACGCGGCGCGCGGCTCGATCGCCTTCATCACGTCGTCGAAGTTGTCACGGTCGATGTTGACGAACTTGCGGTCGCGCAGCTTCGGCTGCTCGACTTCCGACTGGCCCGCCAGATCGCCGACGACCCCGACGACGAACGGCAGTTCCTTCACCTCGATCGCATCGCCCTTCTCGACCTCATAGGTCAGCTGGACGCGCGGCGGCCGTATTTTCTGCAAGCTTTTCTGAATGCTTTCTTTCTTGGCCATCTCGACGGCTCCCAGGTTAGTTGTGGTTATCGCGTCAGTTGCGGTCAGTTGCGCAGCGCGCTGAACGGATCCGCACCGCCCTTCTGCGCCGCAGCGGCCTGCGGCGGAGCCGACGGCGTCGGCGCGGTCGTTGCTGCTTCAGCGGCCGGTGCCGCACCGGCCTTCGGACGATGAACGATGCGGCGCGGCGGACGCGCCTTCGTGGCGCGCTGCTCAGGCGGGAACAGCGCCGATTCGCCGAGCGTGTCGCGCAGCTGCTTCGCGAGCGCCTGCGCGTCCGACTTCGCGTCGCCCGCGAGCGACGAGTCCTGGCGCAGTTCGCCGAGCGACTGCGTCGCGATCCGCAACCCCGCGACGGCGAGCACGCTCTTCGCCTGACGGTCGGTCGCGTCACGCTGCAGGGCTTCCTGCGCGGCGACGATCGCCTGGCCATAGTGGTTCTGGGCAAACTGGATCTGCGCGATGCGCGACCACGGTTCCTCGCGCGTCGGATCCGACTTCGCGAGCTGCTGGTACAGGCCGAGCGCCTTGTCCTGATCACCCGACTTCGCAACGGCGTCCGCATCGGCCAGCGACTTGTTGAACACCTCGGCAGTCGGCGGCGCCGGCGGCTGGCTCGCACAACCGGCGATCACGCCGCAAGCCAGCACTACCCCAGACAATTTTGCGAAGAGACGGTCTTTCATCGTTATATCCACCGGCGCGTGAGTATTAAAATCGTTGAGAATCTGGTTCTTTTGCTTTGCAAGAAGCGCGCGGGTATAGTACCGATCAATTTTTCATAATTCAATCGTTGCGTGCAGAGTAATTCCTTTTAAAACCGTGCGCTACCCCCTCGAAACACCTCTGGCAGCGGCCCGCCAGCGGCTTTCGCATCGACCGGAATGCGCAAGTTTTACTCGCCCGGCAACGCATCGCCCGGGCGACGGAAAAAATTTCCGAACAGGCATTGCGCCGCACGTGTGCTTAATAGTTGAACAGCAGATAAGCCGGGCATTCGCGTCGAACGCGGAAATTCCCGGTAGTTTTGACAGGGGAGTTAAAGGCGGCACGCCGGAAACACGATGAGATCGTCCATGATTCGCTATGCGCTGCCGCTGATTGCCTGCGCGCTCCTGGCCGGATGCGCGGCCGCCCCGCTGCTCGGCTCCGCCGCAGGCGCCGTGATGCAGGCCGCCGGCATCGGCAAGCCGGAACTGCCGGACGCCCAGAAGCCGCCGCGCAACATCGGGCTCACGCTCGCCGCCGCACCCAACCTCAACGCCGCGAACGATCACAGGCCGCTCGCGTTAGTGGTGAGACTCTACGCGCTGAAGGATCCGACTTCGTTCCAGCAGGCACCGTTCGATGCGTTCACCGACCCGACCAAGGAAAAGGCCGCACTGGGCGCCGATCTGCTGAACGTGCGTGAAATCACGCTGATTCCGGGCCAGCGCTATACCGCAACCGAAAAGGTGTCGCGCGAAGCGCAGGCATTCGGCATCGTCGCGTTGTTCCGCGATCCCGCAATCCAGCGATGGAAACTGACGTTCGACCCGGCGAAGTCGGAGAAATCCGGCATAATCATCGGCCTGCATAATTGCGCGATGACGGTCACCGACGGCTCTGTCATCGCACCGCAACAAGGTGCGCCTTCGCAACCGCTGAATATGCTTTCGTCGGTCACCTGCGGTTAAACATGACGCATGAATGTCATTTAACAAGAGTTAACAAATTGGCGATTAATTCGGGCACGAACAAATCGATTACATCGCAACGCCACATTAACCGGATTTGACATGAGTTATTCGGCCAAGGTGCTGTGGGGGGAAGGGCTGTTCCTCCGGCCTCAACACTTCCAGCGGCAGGACGCCTACCACGAGGCGCGCCTGTTTGAATCCATCCAGGCGATCCAGCCGTACAACTGGGGCGTGCGCTCGGTGCGCATCGACCGCGATGCGCTCGGCAGCAACGTACTGCGCGTGGCCGAGCTCGCGCTGGTGTTCCAGGACGGTGCGCTGTATGCCGCGCCGCAGGCCGACGACCTGCCGCCGCCGATCGCGCTCGACACGCTGCCCGACGGCATCAACGAGTTCGTGTTCTACCTCGCGCTGCACCCGCTGCGCGAGAACGGCACCAACTACAGCGACGATCCGGCCGCCGGCTTCATGACGCGTTTCGTCAGCGAGCAATCAAGCGTCGCCGACAACTTCACCGACGCCGCCGAAGCCGACATCACGTTCCTGAAGACGCAAGTCAAGCTGATCGCGCACAGCGAGCCGCGCGACCAGCTGCTGTCGGTGCCGCTCGTGCGCGTGCGCCGCACCGCGACGTCCGGCTTCGAGATCGACGACAGCTTCGTGCCGCCGTGCCTCGCGATCGACGCGTCGCCGATCCTGCACCAGCGGCTGCGCCAGCTGGTCGACGCGCTGCAGGCGAAGGTCAACGCGCTGTACGGCTTTCACCGCGAGCCGTCGAAGAACATCATCGAGTTCCGCTCGGGCGACATCGCGTCGTTCTGGCTGCTGCACACCGCCAACGCCGCGTTCGCGACGCTCGCGCACCTGCACCAGCATGCGGCGCTGCATCCGGAGCGGCTGTTCCAGGAGCTGCTGCGCCTCGCGGGCCAGCTGATGACGTTCTCGAAGGGCTATACGCTCGCCGACCTGCCCGTGTATCGCCATGACGATCCGGGCCCGAGCTTCGCGCGTCTCGACCTGATGCTGCGCGAGCTGCTCGACACCGTGATCTCGACGCGCTACTTCGCGATCACGCTCGACGAGGTGCGTCCGTCGTTCCACCTCGGCCGCCTCGATTCGGGCAAGATCGACGACAAGACCGAGTTCTATCTGGCGGTGTCCGCGGACATGCCGAACGTCGAGCTCATCGATGCGGTGCCGGCCCGCTTCAAGGTCGGCGCGCCCGACGACGTCGACAAGCTCGTGCTGTCGGCGATGCCCGGCGTGCGGCTGTCGTACATGCCGCAGGTACCGCCCGCGATTCCGGTGCGGCCAGGCGCGTGCTATTTCCAGCTCGATTCGCGCGGCGCGCTGTACGAGCGCATGCTGCAGGCCCAGTCCGCGATGATCTACGCGCCGACTGGCATCAATGACCTGAAATTCGAACTGATCGCGGTCACATCATGAGCTACGCGCCCTCCCTGTTCGGCGACAACACGCCGGCCCCGTTGCAGACCCCGGCGTCGACCGACGCCGCGTTCCAGGCCCGTTCGCTGCTCGACCTGCTGTACGACGGGTTCTTCATGCTGTTCCTGCTCAAGAACGGCCGCGAGCCGGACAGCGCGAGCGAGTTCAGCACGAAGATCCAGGAGTTTCTGTCGGATTTCGAGCGTGGCGCGAAGAAGCTCAATATTCCCGCCGAGGACGTGTATGGCGCGAAGTTCGCGTACTGCGCGGCCGTCGATGAAATGGTGCTGTCATCGCAGTTCAAGATCCGCACCGACTGGGAACGCCGGCCGCTGCAGCTCGTGTTGTTCGGCGAGCAGCTCGCGGGGGAGAAGTTCTTTCAGTATCTCGAGGAATGTCGCGCGCAGGGCGCGGCGCGGTTGCAGTCGCTCGAAGTGTTTCATATGTGCCTGCTGCTCGGGTTCCAGGGCAAGTATCTGCTCGAGGGGCCGGAGAAGCTCGCTTACCTCACCGCGCGGCTGGGCGACGAGATCGCGCATATGAAAGGCAAGCGAGCCGCGTTCGCGCCGCATTGGCCGCTGCCGGATCAGATCGCGCATCGGTTGAAGCGCGAGGTGCCGGTTTGGGCGATCGGGGCGGTGTTTGCGCTTGTGGCACTGCTGGGGTATCTCGGGCTCAATGCGTACCTGAAGGACAAGACGCTGCAGGCGCTGGCGCCTTATTCGCAGGTGATCAAGGTGGGACCGGAGTCGGCGAATTTGACGATTTCGTTGCCTTGAGGGGCGGCCTTCGTTCCGGCGCTGATGCTTCATGAAAAAAGGACCGCTTGTCGGTCCTTTTTTACTGTGGCGCGCGGCGCATGCCTCGTCAGAGCAGAATGAACTCGTCGTTGTCGACGTAGAACACGAATGCGTCGAACAATTGCGCGACGCTCGGTTCGTCGACCTGGTCATGCGCGTTGATCACGATGTCCTCGATCGTCGCGCTGTTCAGCGTGACGCGCCAGCCGGGTTGCGGTGCGGTGGCGGGGGGCGTGTCGGCCGCGGTGTGGTCGGCGTCTTCGGTAAATGCGCCCTCTGTATCGAGCGTCCATGGCGTCGGCGGCAGATAGAGCCATCCGGAGAATTCGCCAGGACTTTCGAGAATGTGTTTCAGCGATGCTGTGGTCGCGACGGTGGTCGACATAAATATTGCGGTTGTATGGCTGGTGAGCGCGGTGCGGAGATCATGACGTCGCGGCTGCAAGCCGTGATTATGCCAACTTCGGGACCAGCCTTCTTTGTCGGCCGATCTGAGCGACGCGCGCGAAAGGCCACATTTTCGACCCTTCCTGACCTATTCTTCTTGGTTGAGTTCGGCGACCCATGTTGCAGACATGCCCTAATCGGCCGCACGAACTGCTTTCCGGCCGCACCGGCCTCGGACGCGACGCGGGTATCTCCGCCGTGCGCACGGGATCGATGACATTGCTCTCGCCGGATCGAACGCAAACCGTTCCTTCGCGACAGGACTGATCGCCTCGATCAGTCGTCCAACCGGATCGTTCCGATTGTCGGTCCCGCCCTTGCGGCTATCGTCGATCCGCGACAACTGCCCCGCCGAATCGTTGTGCGTGCGTTACTCAACCTTTTCAAGTACCGACAAACAACAAGGGCCGCTTACGAGGCCCCAGCATAGTTTTCCTTCGAGTCGTCAATGCAAGCCCAAGAAGTCATCATACTTAGCGTAGTGGTTCAGGCATCGAATAATCTCCTCAGATGAAGCGGTTGGCTTCTGCTTGTACGCTAAATCGACAACGTCCTGGAAGTGCTCGCGCATATAGCCTATCTCAAGCCCCAACGCGACTACAGATCCAGGAAGCACCTCGTTATCGTCGTCATCGAAGTCGGGTACATCACCGACATACACGTCCATACCAGGTCGCAAATCGTCGGTGTCTTCCGGTACGTAAATCATGTAGATCGCGCCCCGATCTTTCATGTTTTTTACGAGATCGGTCGTGCCAAGCGGTCGCCCATCCTGCCAGTTCGAGCTCGGATCCGGCTTGGCAAACTGGCAGAAATACAGAGCCGCCTGCATCACTGCTGCTTTGTCGACGCATTGTCTTATCGGATAACTGCCGCGTTGCCCACCAACCACCAAATCAATGCATTCATGCTCAGGCTTGTCTGGGTCAAGCAGTGTGAAAATGGCATCATCCGTAGCAAGCGCCAAAAATGCGACGTATTGATTGCTCTCGCCACCGCCAACCGAAAACGTCGTCTCATCGTTCACCGAGAACGCAATCGACGTACGGTCCTGACCATTCACTTTCTCCTCTGCCGCCATGATATGTGCGGCATCGCTATACATCTGCTCCGTTACTTCCGCACGACTACCGATATGCTGTTCTCCGATGATTTTAAATTTTTCATCTCACGACCATTTTTCGCATACCCGCTTGATTTCCATTTCGGCAAACGCGATGCAACAACCCTTATTAACAGCAACCGATTCGATGTCGAGACGGGTCAATGACCGCCTATTTCAGCGTGGATCTCCTGCTGCAATAGTCGGAACCCGCCCGAATCATGAATGACTTCTTTACCGATCTTCGAGTTGTAAGCGCGGACATGGCAACTAGCCGTCCACCATACTCATGAACGCATCGACCTGCGAAATTGAAATAACCTTACTCACTCGACCCCGCAACTCCGCCAAGAAATCCGATCGCACGGCCAACGTATCGTCATAAATATCTCTCGAGTATTTCACAATAAAGAGATCACACCAAACGCGCAGCACCATGGCAAACGTAGCCATATCATCTGAAACGGGATTTGCCGTCCATACCCCAGATCCATGACGCGCAAAAAATAGCGCAGTCGTTCTTGCCGTCAATGCCGATGATTGGATCACCGCTGATTTCACCGAGAACAATCCAATCATCTTGCCACTTTTGAGAGCGCTTTCCAGATGTGTCAACTCGGTACCCGACTTGCCCCTCCTTCTACGGTCGAATAGCTTCCGTACAGGCGAAGTTCTTCAGCGGACCAAGGAATCTGAAGATCAGCTCCTCGCAAAGCAGATACCCAGACGTCAACTCTCTTGCCCAAAAATGATGGTGATGTTATTGATGTAGCCGTCTGAGGCGCTATGCTTGCACCCACACCTAGAATCTCGCGCACCTCCTGGAAAACATTATCCGCATTTTGCATTCTCACTAGCCCGCTGATGTTGCCTTATCATTGCCGAACGGTCAATTAACCGACCCGACATCGCATTTTAATAATTCCCACGGTGTACCTGCAAACTATTCAAATGATCACCACCACTCGGCCCGTTCGGCAGAAATACAATATTGCGCGGGTCTCCAGCCCATGCAGAGTTGCTTTCGACGTTGCTTATATAGTGCCCCGTGAATCCGGAAATTTTGCCTGTACTAAGCAATGAAACAGGATTCGTTTGCGATGACCCTGCCCCGTGATACGCAAAGATAATCGAGTAGCTATTCCACTTGACCGCTCCAATGATTAGGCCGCCGCTTATTTCTCCAAGCACTAGCCAGCCCCATCATCGGACATTTCAATTAAATCGAACTACCGAGACAGAAAATCTTCCCCAGCCTCTTTGATATCCTCGTCCTCACTACCCAGAGCCCGCCTTGCAAATTTAATCATCAAATCCCGGCTCAATCCACAACACAACTCCAACAAACAACGATATTCCTCATAATCCGCATTAATCAGAATTTCATCCACCTCAGACTCAATGCGACTCATCACCCAATCACGCGGCAAATCCAATATTAACCCCCTGCACTCCTCCGTGAATCCATTTACGTAGCTCGCCAATGACATCAATTGCTTAAAAAATACAATTCGCTCCGCCGCCGGATAACTCGCCACCAAACTGACGGCCATCGACCTTTCCTCCGGAATAGAAAACGCGCTTTGAATAAAGCGAGTCGCTGACGCTTTTTTTAAAAACTCCTGCCTTAATCCGACATAGTCAGAAAAAGCACGCTTGAGCTCACCCCAGGATTCGACATCTTGCTTTTCCATGATTACCTCTTCCCAGCCTTAGTCCAAGGCAAATTTTTGAATTTATCGATAAATGTCTGTCCCGACATACGCTTGCTCGGGCAAACTGTATGGTGTGTTTCCGCGTGCGTTCCACCAACGTCCTTGCCATCGGCGACAACATCCATCCCTTCCGGCAGTTCAGTTTCAGCGGGAAGTTTATGATAGGCCCCGCTAATAGGTGCTTTATTGACGTCACCGAACGTAGATGCACCTCCATCAACGGTCGGCCCGACCATTCCATCCGCGTCTGCTATCAAATCTGCGTTCTGCCCCGGTTTTGTATTAACACCGCGAATACGAGGCTCGCGTGGACCGCTGGCATTACCAAACGCATACAAATCGCATGTTGTCTTGACCAAACCCAGTGGATCAACCCACTGTATGGGGGACGGTACATAAGCGTAGATATTGACCCCGCCAGCCAGTCCGATTGGGTCTCTACTAATAAATCGACCGATGTTCGGATCGTAGTATCGATACCGGTTGTACGCGAGCCCCGTTTCCTCATCAAACTGCTGCCCCTGAAACCGCAGCGGATTCTTCGCTACGGTCCCCGCCGTCTTCGACGCTCGCGCTATCACCTCTCGCGCTACACCCCACGCCTGGTACGACGCTTCCCATACGACGTCACCGTCGTCATCCGTCAGCAACTGCGGCGTACCGATCTGGTCACAGTGATAATAGAACAGCGCCGCGTCACCTCGCCGCTCCGGCACCTTCTGCAGCGGATCCTCCTCCGGCACATAGCGGTCGGTACTCTTCCACTCCGGTGTCACGATCCCATCGACAGGTTCCGCCACGTACTGCGCCAGCGGCACGAACGTCCCCGGCTCGTAGATATAGTGCGTGCCGCACTCGCCGTCACTCTCGTACGCCAGCGTATCGCCATCCCACCCGAACACCGTCCGCTCGCCATTCACCTCCTTCGCGATCCGGCGACCGAACGCATCATAGAAATACCGTGACTGACTCTGCCGCGACGTCTCCGCAACCCGCGCAGACATCAAGCGATTGAACTCATCCCACTCGTATTCCTGCTCCCCCGCCGGCGTACGCTTGCGCACCAGATTCCCGCGTGCGTCGTACTCGAAGTGCATCCCCGCATACGCCTTCAGCAGGTTGCCCAGCACCTTCGGCACTTCGACCGGCAACGTGCTTTCCTGCCGCACCGGGCTTGGACGCGACGCAGGCGTCTCCGTGGTTCGCACCGGATCGATGATGTTGCTCGCCGGATCGAACGCGAACCGTTCCTTCGCGACCGGACTGACCGCCTCGATCAACCGCCCGACCGGATCGTATCGATAGTCGGTCCCGCCCTTGCGACTATCCTCGATCCGCGAGAGCTGCCCCACCGCGTCATAGCGATACCGCCGCTCGGCAAGCGGCGCAGGCGACGTCGACCGTTGGATCGTCTGCTGCAGCACGCGTCCCGCCGGATCGTAGTGCGTGCGCTGCCCGACCTTGCTCGACAGCACGCGTACCGTCTCGCGATGAAGGTCATCACGCTCGAACTGCACACACTCCTCGCCATCGAGCAGCATCCCGTGCACATGCCCCGAGCCGTACATCAACCAGTCGACCGCATGGCCGTCCGGACGCACGGTGCGTCGCCGGTTGCCAAGTTCATCGTATTCGTGATGCCAGACGTAGCTGCGCCGTTCGCCGAACAGATCGTACGCGTGATGTTCACGTACGAGATTGCCGGCCGGATCGAAGAAGAACTGCACGCGGCTGTATCGGTTCACCGCATCGATCAACCTGCCGCTTGGGTCGTAGGCAAACCGTTCCTCGCTTTCCCCCGAGACACGCTTCATCAGACGACCGTTCGCATCGACGTCGATCGACGTCACGCAACCCGCTTCATCGACCGAAACGAGGCTGCCGCTGTCCTTGTCGTACTCGTAACGCGTCGACTTGCCGTCGAAGCCGATTTCCTCGATCAGCCGCCCCGCCGGGTCGTAGTGAAACTGATACGTCGCAAAGTTCGCATCAGTCAACGCAGTCAACCGGCCAAGGCGGTCGTATCGATAGGCAATCGTCTGCCCGAGCGCATCCGCGCGGCTCGCAATGCGGCCGACCGCGTCATAGCCGTATCGCGTCGACCGATTGAGCTGATCGGTATGCCGCAACAAGCGCCCTTCAGCGTCGTATTGCACCTGCTCGACGCCGGCCGGCGAACGAATCTCCGTCAATTGGCCGTTCGGACCATAGCCATAGGCGATCACGCCGCCCGACGCATCCTTGGTCTCGATCACGCGACCAATGTCGTCGTAGCGCCACTCCGTCTTCTTTCCGGAGCAATCCGTGTAGCTCGAGAGCTGCCCGGCGTCGTTGTATTCGAGCGCCTTCGCGCCACCCTTCGCGTCGACGATCTGCGTCGGCAATCCCTTGTCGTTGTAACTGTACTTCGTCGAATGTTCGAGCGGATCGATTTCCTCGACGAGATTGCCTGCATCGTCGTACCTGCGCTGCCAGACATGCCCGTTCGGATCGACGAGCCGGATCATCTGGTCCTTGTCGTCGTACGCCATCTCGACGACGCTACCATCCGCCCGCTCGTGCTGAATCAAATTGCCACGCGCGTCGTATTCCCGCCGTTCGATGCTGCCGTCCTGCCGAATATGCAGCACCAGATTGTGATGAGCATCGCGCCGGAACCACTCCTGGTTACCGTCCGGATACACGATCCGGTACACGTAACCGTGGATGTTGAAGTAGTACCGCGTGATCTGGCCGAGCTCATCGGTCACGTAAGTCAGCCGGATATTCGGATTCCACGCGAGCCGAAGATCGAGGCTGCCGTCATCCGCATATTCGCGGATGCACTTCGCGTCTGCATTGTCGTCGGCATCCGCGCCATCCCATTCGAGCGTCATCCCGCGGCCCGTGCGATTGGTGTAGCGCGTCACGAGGTGGCGGCGATATTGATACGTCCGCGCGTTGCCATGACGATCGACCGCGCGCACGAGATCGCCGTCCGCATCGTATTCGTAGCTTGCCAGCAGTCGGCGCTCGCCGTCCTTGAGCACGTGCTCGATCTGTACGATCCGGCCATGCTTGTCGTGCTCGAACGCCAGCACATTGCCGCTCGCATCGATCAGACGCGCAAGGCGGTCAAGCGTATCGTAGTCAAGCGTGATCGTGTTTCCGGCGCGGTCCTTCTGCATAGCAAGCCGGAACGCGTCGCCCCGACGTTCGTACACATGCAGCTCGTCATGGCCGTATGCGATCGTCACCCACGTATCGTCGAGCCGCGACAGTGTCAGGTTCTCCGACAGATCGTCGTGCACCGCGCCGGCCGCGAGCGCCGGATAGTCGATGCTGCGCCCCTCCGCATCGCGATAGATCCATTGACCGTTCTTGATGTCGATTCGCGTCGTATAGGGCGTGATCCATCGTGCACCCAGCTCGCCGTTGTCATACGCGGACAGCCGGGACCGATAGGTACGCCCCCAAACGAGCGGCAGTGCCCCCGGCAACTCGAAATCCACGTGCGAGAACGTCTCGTCACCGAACGCGAAATCGATGGATGCCGGCGATGCCCCGAGACCGCAAGCCTTGCACCCGCTCTTCCCCGGCCCTTCGGCAGGCGCTTGCCCGTTGGTTTTTTCCAGTCCCTCCTGCTCCCGCGTCTTCTTCGCCTGACTCTTCCCGGCCGCCTTGACGTCCGCACTCTGCTCATGAAGCTTCGCGCGTGCCTTGACGCGCCCGACAGCCTCGATCAGTTGCAAGACCAGCCACATCATCTTGCCTTCTTCGCTTCCGGCGAGCGAACGGATCGACGTCGCGATCTTCGGCGCCTCGGTCCGAAGGAAGGTCACCGTGCCGCGAAACGGCTCGAGCCAGGCATCCGGCGCGAGCTTCGCCATCGTGCCCGCCGTCTTGTTGGCAACCTTCTTGCCGAGCGCCTTGGTGCCCTCGTACGCGAACTGGATGCCGTCACCGACACGACTCGGGCTGTACCACGGCCGGGCGTCCGCCATCTTCTTCGCGAGCTGTTGCTGGCGTTTCAGATTGGCGTTGGCGTCAAAAAGTTGCCCGTGCAGCGCCTTGTCCATGCCGGTCGCCAGCGCGATCATGAGCTCCTCGGCTTTCGACGCGCATCCGTTGAGCAGCTCGACGAGGCCGGCCTTCAGCTTGTTGAGAAAATCCTCGATCTCGGTCGCGCAGGTCGCGTTGATATGCGTGACCAGCACGGAGATGATCGCTGCGCCGAGATTGTTGCGCGTCGCCAGCAATTCGTGACGAACGAGCGCGAGCAGAGGACGCGCCGACATCCGGAACGGCGCGAGTGTCGGCGGAATCGGAATGATGCCGAGCAGATTGATCGCGAGGCTCATGTAATCGAGCACCTGGCCGCCGCGCTTCTCGACGATCTCGGCAACATCACCCAGCGCGTCGACCATCGCCATGATGTTGCCGACGATCGGCACGGCACCGGCAAACGTCTTCACGTCCTCGAACGTGATGTGGTTGCCGCTGATTCGGCGCAACCACGCGTCGAAGCGGTTGCCGACTGCGGCGACGTCCTTGGCGGAAACATCGCTGAGCCAGGTAACGGCCTGTTCCTTCTCGGCGCCCGGTGGAAGTTGTTGTGCCATGTCGTTCTTCGTTCGATTCGTTTTTTTCAAGACGGCTGACAAGCCGCCCTCTCAGGATTTCAGCGGTCCGCCAAACCCGCTCGTCGGCAGCTTCATGCCGCCTGCGGCCGACGCCACCGTTGTGGCGCCCTTGCCGGCGATCCCGGCGACACCGGGCAACGCCCCTTGCAACGCACCGGATGCCGCATTCGCAGCCGGCGCGGCCAGCGCTGCAAGCCCGCCCTGACGTGCCGCCTGCACCATCCCGGCCACCTGCTTCGCGGCACCGCTCAAGCTCGAGGTCGTCTGCAACGCCGACGCCACGCCCGCACCGCCAAGTGCGCTCGCCGCGGCCGGCAGCGCGGAACTCGCGAGCCCGCCGAGCGCAGCGCCCGCACCACCGCCACTCGCAAGCCCCATCGCCGCCGTAGTCGCCGCAGGCGCCATCCCCTGCAACTGGCTCGCGAGCTGCCTGCTCGCCGCTGCCTGCGCGGCTTCCGGCGACGGCTCGACCGGCTCTGCCGGCCACTTCGCTTCCTTGAAATAGTTCGCCGGCTGATCAGACTCGCGCGGGTCCTTCCCGAACTCGACACGCACTGCGCCGGGCGGCAGGCCGCTCACCACCGTATAGCCGCTGTTGTCGAGCGCGCCCTTCTTCAGCACGGCACCATTCACGTCTCTCACCGTGAACAGCCCGCCCTTCACCGCCTCGCCGTTCACATACTTGTGAAACAACTCCAGCTGCCCCGGCTGATCCGGCCGCGGGCTCGGCAACGGATACCCCATGCTCGCCGGCCCCGCGAACGTATGGGACGCACCCTTCACGTCGATGGCGCCCGGCGCATGAATCTCGATATTGCCGCCCTGGATGCGGATATACCCGCCGCCGCTCGTCAGCAAAATCCCCTGATCGGCCGCGATTTCGATCCGATCGGTAGCCGACACAACCTTCACCGCCTTCTGCGCGGTCACCTCGATGTTGTCCGACTGGGCCTGGATCTCGACCTTGCCCTTGCCCGCGAACAGCTTCATCCCCGCGTTCTGCACGAAGAGGCTCAGCTTCTGCCCGATGCTGCCGATCAGCGACTTGCCCGCCGCAACATGCACGCTCTGCCCGCTCGCGACGTTCACGTGATCGTTCGCGACCATGTGCAGCGACTGCTGCGTCGACATCCCGATTCCGGACGGGCTGCCGAACAGCATCACGGGCTCCTTGAACGCATTCGCGCTGCCCGTGCCGCCGCCTGCCGTTCGCCCGCCGGACGCGCTACCGGACGCACTGTCCTGCGTCGCGTCGGTGAACGCGCGCATCGTGTCGTGTGCTTCCTTCAGGCTTTCCGCCTGATGCTGCTCGCTCACGCCTGACATCGCCTCGACCAGGCTCTCGCCCGCCACGAGCTGTTGCTGCGCTTCCTTCACGTCGAGCGGCTGGCTGTTCGGCGCCTTCGGATGCGTGGTGACGTACAAGCCTTGGCTCGCCCGCACCGCACCATACGCATCCGAGCGCAGGTCGAACCCGGTACCCAGATAAGACCCGCGCGAATTGCCGTTCTGGTCGATGAGGTAGCCGAGATGCAGCAGGCTGTTCGCGCTGCTGCTCATCAGTTGCACGCGGTTCTGCCCGGTTGCGTCGTCCATCACGAGATGGTTGTAGCCGCTGCCCGAATACTCTTTCGACCGATAGCCGGAGAGAATCCCGTCGCTATGCCACTGCGGCTGGTTCGCGCCGTTGTACACACGCCCGACCGCGAGCGGCCGATCGCAATCGCCGCCGACGTAGTCGATCAGCACTTCCTCGCCGATCCGCGGCACATGCACGCCGCCATAGCCGCCACCGGTATCCGACTGCACGACGCGCACCCAGCACGACGCGTTCTCGTTGCCCGGGTTCAGGCGATCCCACACGAACTGCACGCGGATCCGGTTCAACTCGTCGGTATAGACTTCCTCGCCCTGCGGCCCGACGACGAGCGCCGTCTCGAGATGCATCTTCGGCTTGTCGTGTTCGAACGGGCTGCGATACGGCACGTTCACGCGCTGCGCCTCGACCTCGACGAGGTAGAAGCCGACCGAGCCGTCGTCATGCGGCACGCGAAACGCGGGATCGGCACCATAGCCCTCCTGCGCTTGCGTCAACGCATCGCGCAAGCTGTACGGAAAGTCCGTGCTGCTGCTCGCCGCAGGCAGGTTGTTCTCGATCCACCACTCGACGCCGATCGCCGCGAATTCGCGCTGATCAGCCGGATCGCGATCGTGTTCGGGATGATCCGACAGCGTGAAGCGCCGGCCGGCATTGATCGCGCGCACGCCGCCCGCACCATGGAAGCGCTTCGCCTGCGACTCCCATTCCTCCATCCGCACCTTCGTCAGATGGTCGCCGCGCATCTGATCCAGATACGTGTACGCCCCGGTGTACTCGTAGACTTCGAGCTGATCGGGCAATTCCCCCTGGCCGCCCATCGTCGGCAGCGTCGTGCCCTTCGGGTTCGACGGTTGGGACGGGTTCTTGTAGTCGAACGTGCGCGTCGTTCGGGTCACGCTTTGCAGCGTGCGCGAGCCCGACCATTGCGTGAACGCGTCGGCTTCGCTCGCCGCGCCGCCGCCATAAAAGCGCACGGTTTCCGGCGACAGCGGCGCGAACGCCTGCAGGTTGTCGGTGATGACGAGCGTATGCGACTTGCCGTCGTCGGCCTGCTGCCAGGTGCTGTAGAGGCCCTCGCTCTCCATCAACCGATGCACGAAATGCCAGTCGGTGTCGTGCTGACGCGTGTACGAACGGCTCGGCAGCGGCTTCGACAGCGCGAAGCGGAAATGCCCCTGCGCCTGCGGATGCTGGTTCAGCACATCGCTGATGATCTGGTCGACGGTCGTGTCGTTCCAGAGCCGCTGGTCGCGACGAAACTTCAGGAAATGGGTGAAATCGGCGAACGTGAGCTGATAGGTCGTGAGCCCGCCGTCGGCGCCGAGGCGGCGCGCGGTGTGCACGTACCCGTTGATCGGCCGATAGCTGCGATCGCCCTGCTGGATCCACAACGTGACCGGCTGCGCGATCAGCCTTTTGAGTTCCAGATCGCTATCGGTCGACAGCACGTCGAGCGTGAATTCGTATGCGCGCCCGATGCGCGAACGGCCGACCGCCCGCTGCACGGTCAGCACGTTGGCGCCCAACGGCGTATCGAGCTTCAGCAGCCGGTCTTGCTGAAGCAACCCGCCGCGCAATGCGGCAACAGTGTTCTGCATGTTCATGGCAACGGCCTTTTCTTCTTTTGACGCGCCCTCGGATGGCGCGTTGAGCGATTTCGCTCGCGCGATTTTACAGATAAATTACTGCGCGAATCGGAAAAATGACCTGATTTAAAAGAGTATTTTTAAGCATATTCCGAACAGGCCGGGAGAACGGTTCGAACGTCTGTTCGACACGTAGAAGCCACGCCGTCACGCTGCATTGCTCACCCTTCGCCGGCCGAAATCGATTGCAATCAGGGCCAATTCGACTTCCGGCGCGGCCCGGTTGCGAGTAGTGTCTACGTGCCCGTATTCCGGCCCAGCCCGGCACATCGATGCCCGGGGCTCGATTACCACACTGAACACTGGAGATCTGCGATGAAACGTTCGAAGTTCCTGCTGTCGGGCCTGCTGCTTGCGTCGGCCCTCGGTTTCACGGCCGTCGCCGCGCACGCGGACGACCTGCTCGACTCCGTAAAGAAAGCCGGCGTGCTGCGCGTCGGCCTCGAAGGCACGTATCCGCCGTTCAACTCGCGCGGCACGTCGGGTCAGCTCGAGGGCTTCGACGTCGACGTCGCGAATGCGGTCGCCGGCAAGCTCGGCGTGAAGACGCAGTTCATCCCGACCGAATGGAGCGGCATCATCGCGGGGCTGCAGGCCGGCAAGTTCGACGTGATCGTCAACCAGGTCACGATCACGCCGCAGCGCAAGGAAGTGCTCGACTTCAGCGAGCCGTACACGTACTCGGCCGCGCAGCTGATCCAGCGCAAGGACGACACGCGCAACTTCAAGTCCCTCGAAGAATTCAAGGGCAAGAAGCTCGGCGTGACGCTCGGCACCAACTACGACCAGATGGCGCGCAGCGTGCCGGGCATCGAGGTACAGACCTATCCGGGCGCGCCGGAAAAGCTGCGCGACCTCGCTGCAGGCCGGATCGAGGCGACGCTCGACGACCGCCTGATGCTGCCGTACATGATCAAGACGTCGAACCTGCCGCTGCGCTCGGGCGCGGTGCTGAACGGCGGCAAGCAGGAGATGGCGATCCCGTTCCGCAAGGGCAACCCGAAGTTCGAAAAGGCGATCAACGATGCGCTGGATTCGCTGCGCAAGGAAGGCACGTTGAAGAAGATCTCGATGCACTGGTTCGGCAGCGACGTGACGGTGCCGGTCGCGCAGTAAGCGGTTCGCCGCGCTTTCAGCGCGTCACGTCCTTCGCTGCGGCGAAGGCGTGACGCGCCCCTTCAGTTCTTTTCTTTTCCCCTCAAGCTGCTTCGTCAAAGCGCGCAAGCAGCATCTGGCCGATCGGCGTCAGCGCCGGACGCGCAGCCACCGCATTCACGCGTACCTGCGTATCGTCGACCAGACGCTTTTCGACGAGCACGGCGAACGCCGGGTTCGACGGGTCGACGCTGTCCGGTGCGCGGGCAATGCGCAGCAGCATTGAAAATTCGTGCGGACTCAACATGGTCCCTGTCTCCTGATCGTCCGCGATCCAGCTCGATCGGCGTCGATCGTGTTTTCGAATGGAATGGTGCGAGGCATTGTCGATGCGTTACCGGGAGCGAGATCCCGGTTGACCGCCGCGCGACGCGGGCACGGCGTCGCGTGCGGGTTACGCACGCCCGGATCGCGACGGTGGTGCCGCGACGGGAACGTGCAACCTTAGGGGGGCATCGTGACGCGGGCGTGACAGGAAAACGGGAGCGCAGCGATGCGCGCTGGGTGCCCGGATTGCTCCGCGTGGCGCGCGCGGTACAGATCGGGGCGGGAGCGAGGCATCTTCGGCCTCGAAGGTGACGCTTGTGGCCGATCCGGATGGGCAGTGCCATGCGTTCAGGGCATTAGCTGCCGTTGCCAATCCGTTGCAAAATTCGCCCCCCTTCAAATTGTTAGGATTCCAATTATTCTCAGCGCGATTCCGGTGACGGGACGAAGCACCGGGAACCGGAGACCACCCTTTGGTTGCCGCTTCGAGGCCCGATATGCGAGCCCGCTTCCTTCATATCGCGGAGATGCTGACGGAGTTCGGCCTGCAACGCGTCGGGATGCCGCACGTGCGCGCGCTGACGGGAAAGCTGTGGGAAATCCGTCTGACGGGGCGCGACGGCATCGCGCGAGCGATCTACGTCGCACGGACAGGGCAACGCCTGCTCGTGCTGCACGTGTTCGCGAAGAAGACGCGGCGAACACCGCGTCGCGCTATCGAAATGGTGTATGCCCGAATGAAAGAGGAGTGAGCAATGACCAGCCTTGCAACGTTGAAGAAGCGCCTGCTGGCCGATCCGGCTACGCAGGCCGGGTAGACGCACAAGCACCGGAGTTCGCCGTTACCCGTGAACTCGTCGCCGCACGCGTGCGCGCCGGATTGACGCAGGAACAGGTCGCCGAAAGGATGCAGACCACTCAATCGACCATCGCGCGGATGGAGAGTGGCCGCACGATGCCGTCGCTGCGTACGCTGGCTCGCTACGCGAAAGCAACGGGAAGTCGTGTCGTGGTACGTCTGGAAGCGATGAAGTAGTTCGGTTGTCGCGTGATGCGCAAGGCCCACGCCTGCGATCTCCATGAACGAAAAAAGGGGTTACGGACAATTCCGTAACCCCTTTTCGGATATGGTGCCGGCTGCAGGACTCGAACCCGCCACCTGATGATTACAAATCAACTGCTCTACCAGATGAGCTAAGCCGGCGTAAGCCCGAGATTCTACCTCATTTCACGATCTTGAGGCGAGGTCTGCTGCCGCCTTTCGAGCCATCTCCGTCGGTTTTCGGCGGTTCGTCGGCGCCTTCGGACGGTTCTTCATTCGCGCCATGGTCGGCGACCGGCGTCAACACGGCAGGCGATTCATCACGCTGCGTATCATCGCCCTGCTCGGCCTCGTCTTCGAACGCACCCGAATCCGCGCCCTCACCCGCCACCGCATCGACCTGGAACGCCATCCCCTGGCCGTTCTCCCGCGCGTAGATCGCGAGCACGTTGGCCACCGGAATCTCGATCTTGTGCGCCTTCCCGGAGAACCGGGCGGTGAACTCGATCCACTCGTTACCCATCTGCAGCTGGCTCGTCGCCTCGAAGCTGATGTTGAGCACGATCTCGCCGTCACGCACGAACTGACGCGGCACGCGCGTCGAGTTGTCGACCCTCACCGCGATATGCGGCGTGTAACCGTTATCGGTGCACCACTCGTACAGCGCGCGCAGCAGATAAGGCTTCGTTGAAATCTCTTGCATCACAATCCTCGAACCCGGAGCGGGCACGCGGCACGCCGCGCCGCCCGCTCCGTCTTGCCCTCATTGCATCATCAACGACGCATGACCTTTTCGGACGGCGTCAGTGCTTCGATGTAGGCCGGACGGCTGAAGATCCGCTCGGCATACTTCATCAGCGGCGCGGCGTTCTTCGACAGTTCGATGCCGTAGTGATCCAGACGCCACAGCAGCGGCGCGATCGCGACGTCGAGCATCGAGAACTCCTCGCCGAGCATGTATTTGTTCTTCACGAAGATCGGCGCGAGCTGCGTCAGGCGATCGCGGATCGCGAGGCGTGCCTTCTCGTGGTTCTTCTCCGCTGCCTTGCCCTTCTCGTTCTCGAGCGTGCTGACGTGAACGAACAGCTCCTTCTCGAAGTTGAGCAGGAACAGGCGTGCACGTGCGCGCTGCACCGGGTCGGCCGGCATCAGTTGCGGGTGCGGGAAGCGCTCGTCGATGTATTCGTTGATGATGTTCGATTCGTACAGAATCAGGTCGCGCTCGACCAGAATCGGCACCTGACCGTACGGGTTCATCACCGAGATGTCTTCCGGCTTGTTGAACAGGTCGACGTCACGGATCTCGAAATCCATGCCCTTCTCGAACAGCACCAGCCGGCAACGCTGGGAGAACGGGCAAGTTGTGCCGGAATACAGAACCATCATATTTGCGTTTCCTCAAAAAAGCCGAGGGCCGGCACGCGGCGCAACCCCTTTCACGGGTTCCGCCTTGCGCCGGCCCCACGCCGGTCAGGCGTGTTTACTTGATATCTTTCCAGTACGCGGCATTGAGCCGCCAGGACAGGAAAGTCAGGACACCGAGAAAGACCAGCACCCACACGCCGAGGCGTTTGCGGGTCTGCTGGGCCGGCTCGGACATCCATGTCATATAGGCCACCAGGTCGGCCACTGCAGCATCATAGTCGGGCGACGACAACGTCCCCGGCGTGACCTGCTGGAAGCCGACGAGCGTGTGGACCTTCTCGCCCGTCTCCTCGTCCGTCTTGTCTTCGAATTTGGCAGTGCGCTGCCCCTGCAGTTGCCACAATACATGGGGCATGCCGACGTTCTCGAACACCGCGTTGTTCCAGCCGCTCGGCCGCGTATCGTCGCGGTAAAAACTCCGCAAATACGTGTACAGCCAGTCGCGGCCGCGCGCCCGCTCCTCGACCGACAGGTCGGGCGGCGAGGTGCCGAGCCAGTTCTTCGCGTCTTCGGGCCGCATCGCGACGGACATCGTGCTCCCGACCTTGTCGGTCGTGAACAGGAGATTCGTTTCGATCTCCTTCTGGGATATGCCCAGATCCGTCAGACGGTTGTAGCGCATCAGGTTCGCGCTGTGGCAGTTCAGGCAATAGTTTACAAACAATTGCGCGCCGTGCTGAAGCGAAACGAGATTTTCCGTGTTATCGGGCGCCCGGTCGAGCGGAAAATTACCTTCCGCGCGCACGGCCGGCGCCGCCAGCAGCGCCACGGCCGTCGCCCCGATCAGCGCGAGTGTCGAAAGCAGTTTCTTCATGTCGTTCTCTCCTCGCTCACGTTAATGGGGCTTGAAGCGCACCCGTTCCGGCGGCTGCTTGAACGTGCCAAGCGGCGTCCAGACGGGCATGCCGAGGAAGAACGCGAAGTAGATCAGCGCGCAGCCCTGCGCGATCAGCGTCGAGACCGGCGATGGCGGCCGTGTGCCGAGGAACGCGAGAATCAGGAACGCCGCGACGAAGATCCCGAGGAACACCTTGTGGAACAGCGGCCGGTAGCGGATAGACTTCACCGGGCTGCGGTCAAGCCACGGCAGGAAGAACAGCGTGATCACCGCCGAACCCATGACGACGACGCCCCAGAACTTCGATTCCGTCACGAACATGAACACGACGATCGCCGCGGCCAGCACCGGCAGGCCGAGCTTCCACTTGCCGCGGGCGCGGATCAGCGCGAGCACGCCAAGTAGCGCGATCACGATCATCAGCACGATCTTGAACGGGTCGGTGGTCGCGCGCAGCATCGCGTAGAACGCGGTGAAATACCAGACCGGCGCGATCTCCGGCGGCGTCTGCAGCGGGTTCGCCGGCACGAAGTTGTTCGACTCGAGGAAGTAGCCGCCCATCTCCGGCGTGAAGAACACGATCAGCGCGAACACCATCAGGAACACGCAGACACCGAAGAAATCGTGCACCGAGTAGTACGGATGGAACGGGATGCCGTCGAGCGGAATGCCGTTCGCATCCTTCTTCGCCTTGATCTCGATACCGTCCGGGTTATTCGACCCCACTTCGTGCAGCGCGACGAGGTGCGCGATCACGAGGCCGACCAGCACGAGCGGAATCGCGATCACGTGGAATGCGAAGAAGCGGTTCAGCGTGACGTCGGACACGACGTAGTCGCCGCGGATCCACAACGACAGGTCCGGGCCGACGAACGGGATCGCCGAGAACAGGTTCACGATCACCTGCGCACCCCAGAACGACATCTGGCCCCACGGCAGCAGGTAGCCGAAGAACGCCTCGGCCATCAGGCACAGGAAGATCGCACAACCGAAGATCCACACGAGCTCGCGCGGCTTGCGGTACGACCCGTACATCAGCCCGCGGAACATGTGCAGGTACACGACGACGAAGAACATCGATGCACCGGTCGAGTGCATGTAGCGGATCAGCCAGCCCCACGGCACCTCGCGCATGATGTACTCGACCGACGCGAACGCGAGCGTCGAGTCGGGCTTGTAGTTCATCGTCAGGAAGATGCCCGTGACGATCTGGTTGACGAGCACCAGCAGTGCGAGGGAGCCGAAGAAGTACCAGAAGTTGAAGTTCTTCGGCGCGTAGTACTCGGAAAGGTGCTTCTTCCAGGTGGACGTGAGCGGGAAGCGCTGGTCGATCCAGCCGGTGAGACCTGTCGTGGACACTTCCTTGTTGTCGGCCATCACGCTTCTCCTTTCTCGTCCTTGCCGATCACGAGGGTCGTCGCCGACGTGAACATGTAGGGCGGGATGTCGAGATTCTGAGGCGCCGGCTTGTTCTTGAACACGCGGCCGGCGAGGTCGTAGGTCGAACCGTGGCACGGGCACAGGAAGCCGCCCGGCCAGTCATCCGGCAGGTTCGGCTGCGGACCCGGCGTGAAGCGTTGGCTAGGCGTGCAGCCGAGGTGCGTACACACGGCCATCACGACGAGAATGTTCTTGCGATCGGCCCGCGCGCGATATTCGTTCGCGCAATACGCGGGCAACGGCATCGAATACGGGGATTTCGAGGTCGGATCGGCCACTTCCTTGTCGGCCTTGACCACATCGGCCAGCATCGAATCGGTGCGATTCAGGATCCAGACCGGCTTGCCGCGCCACGGCACGGTGACCATCTCGCCGGGCTTCAGGCCGCTGATGTCGATCTCGACCGGGGCTCCGGCCGCTTTCGCTTTCGCGGACGGCGCAAGCGACGCCGCGAAAGGTATGACGGTGGCTACGCCTCCCACGCCACCTGCTACGGATGTCGCAATCAGCCAGGTACGGCGGCCGCTGTCGACGCGTTTCTCTTCCTTGTCTCGCATCACACGCCCCACTTCTGAGTTGGATTTTCCGTCACGACTTTTCATTCCGCCGCTAGTTTGCGCGAATGGAGTCGCCATTTACAAGGCCCGGAGATGAAAATCCCTTCGAAGTAATTGATAGTTAAGGGTTTTCCCCCACTATCGGAGCGATTAAATCACTTCGCTTTTAAGCATCCGCTACATTGCGAAATTTCGATGCGCCGCCGCAAATCCGTCGTTCAGACCGGATTATGAATGTCGATAAAAAGGTGTTCGATATCGAATTCTTCGGACAAGTGGGCGCCAAGCGCCTGGATTCCGTAGCGTTCGGTTGCATGGTGCCCTGCCGCAACGAACGCGACGCCGCTCTCGGCCGACGCGTGCGTGACGGATTCCGACACCTCGCCGGTCAGGAACACGTCGGCACCCGCGTCGATCGCCGCGTCAAAATAGCTTTGCGCGGCGCCCGTGCACCACGCGATGCGGCGCAATTGCATGTCAGGATCGCCGAGCACGAGCGGCGTGCGGCCGAGCACGCGCTCGACCTTCGCGACGAAGTGCTCGAGGGAGACGGGCATCGGCAGCGTGGCCATCCAGCCGAGGTCGCCGTCGCCAAAGCGCTGCTCGCCGATCAGCCCGAGCTTCTCGCCGAGCTGCGCGTTATTGCCGAACTCCGGATGCGCGTCGAGCGGCAGGTGGAACGCGAACAGGTTCAGGTCGTTCGCGAGCAGCAGCTTCAGGCGCCGGTACTTGCGGCCCGTGATCTGCGGCGCCTCGTTGCGCCAGAAGTAGCCGTGATGGACGAGCACCGCATCCGCCCCCCATTCGAGCGCGGCTTCGAGAAACGCGACCGACGCCGTCACGCCGGTGGCGATCTTCTCGATCTTGCGGCGCCCCTCGACCTGGAGGCCGTTCGGGCAATAGTCCTTGAAGCGCGCGATTTCAAGGGTATTGTTCAAGTACAATTCAAGTTCGATCCGATCCATATAAACCTCTAGTCTATTCAGATGCTTAGACGCTTCTGGCTGTTCTTCGCGCAGGCGGTGACCGTGCTGCTCGCGCTGATGTTCATCGTCGTGACGCTCAAGCCGCAATGGCTGCAACGGCAAGGACAGCTCGGCAAGCAGCTCGCCACGCCGATCGTCGCGCTGCGGGAAGTCGCGCCGGGCATCGGCGGGGCACCGGCGACCACGTCGTACGCCGAGGCCGCGCAAAAGGCGATGCCCGCCGTCGTCAACGTCTTCTCCAGCAAGGACGGCTCGCTGCCGCCCGATCCGCGCGCGAAAGATCCGCTGTTCCGCTACTTCTTCGGCGACCGCAACGCCCGCAAGCAGCAGGACGAACCGGCCGCCAATCTTGGCTCGGGCGTTATCGTGAGCCCTGAAGGTTACATTCTAACGAACCAGCACGTCGTGGACGGCGCCGACCAGATCGAAGTCGCGCTCGCCGACGGCCGCACGGCCACCGCGAAGGTGATCGGCAGCGATCCCGAAACCGACCTCGCCGTGCTGAAGATCAACATGACCAACCTGCCGACGATCACGCTCGGCCGTTCGGACCAGTCGCGGGTCGGCGACGTCGTGCTCGCGATCGGCAACCCGTTCGGCGTTGGCCAGACGGTCACGATGGGGATCATCAGCGCGCTCGGCCGCAATCACCTCGGCATCAACACGTTCGAGAACTTCATCCAGACCGACGCGCCGATCAACCCCGGCAACTCGGGCGGCGCGCTGGTCGACGTGAACGGCAACCTGCTCGGCATCAACACGGCGATCTACTCGCGCTCGGGCGGCTCGCTCGGCATCGGCTTCGCGATTCCCGTGTCGACCGCGCGCACCGTGCTCGAAAGCATTATCACGACCGGATCGGTCACGCGCGGCTGGATCGGCGTCGAACCGCAGGACGTCACGCCGGAAATCGCTGAATCGTTCGGGCTCCAGCAGAAGTCGGGCGCGATCGTCGCGGGCGTGCTGCAGGGCGGCCCGGCCGACAAGGCCGGCATCAAGCCGGGCGACATCCTCGTGAGCGTGAACGGCGACGAAATCACCGATACGACGAAGCTGCTGAACACCGTCGCGCAGATCAAGCCGGGCACGTCGACCAAGGTGCACGTCGTGCGCAAGGGCAAGGAGTTCGACGTGAACGTCGTGATCGGCAAGCGCCCGCCGCCGCCGAAGCAGACGCTCGACGAACAGGACAGCGACAGCGAGTGATCTCCGGCGGGCGCCGTATCGGTGCCGCTTGCAGGCCAAAGATGGAAAGGAAAAAGGGCAGCCAGATCGGCTGCCCTTTTGCTTTGCTCCCGAGATCCTTCTTCACCGTGAAGAAGTCGCGTTCGCCCTCGGCGTCTGCACCGTCCGATCGACCGCCCGGCTCCAACGTTGTCGAGGGGCCGCATCGACGGCGGCTACCTGCCGGCCGCCGCGCGCGCCGTTCGTTCCATCAACTCGCGGCGCCGTTCTCCGCCTCGGGTTCTTCCGTCGGCTTCGGCACGAAGAATCGCGCGGCCAGCAGCCCGATCTCGAACAGCACGACGAGCGGAAGCGCGAGCATCAGCTGCGAGAACACGTCCGGCGGCGTGACGACCGCCGCGACGACGAACGCGCCGACGATCACGTACGGCCGCATCTCCTTCAGCTTCTTCAGCGTCAGCACACCCATCCGGACGAGCAGCACGACGATGATCGGCACCTCGAACGTGACCCCGAATGCGATGAACATCCCGAGCACGAAGCTCAGGTAGTTGTCGATGTCGGTCGACATCTCCGCGCCGAGCGGTGCGTTGTAGTGCGCCATCACTCGGAAGATCGTCGGGAACACGAGGAAATACGCGAACGCCATCCCGCACAGGAACAGGAAGTAGCTGCTGCCGACGAGCGGCGCGACGAGCCGCTTCTCGTGCTGGTACAGCCCCGGCGCGACGAACGCCCAGATCTGGTACAGCACGATCGGCAACGCGATCACGAGCGCGACGAGCATCGTGACCTTCATCGGCACGAAGAACGAGCCGGTGACGTCGGTCACGATCATCCTGCCGCCCTTCGGCAGGTTTTCCATCAGCGGCCGCGCGAGCAGCCGGAAGATGTCGGGCGCCCAGTACACGAGCCCGAGGAACACGACGATCACGGCCAGCCCCGCGCGAATGATGCGATCGCGAAGCTCGACGAGATGGGAAATGAAGGTTTCTTCCGGGGCGTCGCCCGGATTCTGCTGGGGGTCGCTCACACCGGCCCTCGGTAGGATTGACGAGCGAGCATGCGCTCGGCTCAGAAGAAGCGCGTCGGCCGGCGCAGGCTGGCCGGCTGGTGGCGCGCGACACGCGCGGCGCCCGACTGCACGTGCGTGCGGCGGGTCGTCGCGCGCTTGTACCAGACAGGCGTCGCCGCCTGTTTCACCCGCCAGTTGCGACGCTTCGACGCGAGCGCGGCCGTGCTGCCGCGCCACGACGGCGCCGCGGGCGTGTCGGAGCCGTACGTGCCGGCGTCGACCGAGCCTTCGTTGGGACCGCCGACCGCGGAGTGCCACGTGTCGTTCAGTTCCTTCTCGTGCTCGCGCAGGTTGTCGTGAATCGTCGTCTCGACATTGCGCGCGGCCGCCTCGAAATCGGTTTTCATCGTCCGCAACGCGTCGAGTTCGATTTCGCGCGAGACCTCGGCCTTCACGTCGTTGATGTACCGCTGCGCGCGGCCGAACAATGCGCCAGCCGTGCGCGCGACGCGCGGCAGGCGCTCGGGGCCGAGCACCACGAGCGCGACGACGCCGATCAGCGCCATCTTCGAAAGACCGAGATCCAGCATCGCGAATGCCTGTCAGCGTGCCGGCGTTACGCCTTGTTCGAGTCGGAACGCGTCGTTTCCTTCGCGTTGACGTCGACCGAACCCGAGCGCGGCAGTTGCTGCGCGTCCGCCGCCGTCTCGCCGTCCTTCATGCCGTCCTTGAACCCTTTCACGGCGCTGCCGAGGTCGTTGCCGATGTTGCGCAGCTTCTTCGTACCGAAAACCAGCGCGACGATCAGCAGCACGATCAGCCAGTGCCAAATGCTCAATCCACCCATGATGAAACCTCTCCTCAACCACGCCGCGGCGCGGCGCAAATCGCCGGCGGCACGCCGGCTTCGACTATCGATGCGGGGAAACGCCCCGCTACGTCAACCCATCCGCAGCCACGGGCGCGGGCCGGCGAGAATATGCGCGTGCAGGTGGTAGACCTCCTGCCCGCCGCCGGGGCCCGTGTTGATCACCGTGCGAAAACCGGTTTCACCGCCCGTGTACGCGACGCCGAGCTGGTCGGCCAGACGCGCGACCAGCAGCATCAGCCGGCCGAGCATCGGCGCATCGGCGTCGCGTGCCGCCGACAGCGTCGGCACGTGCCGGCGCGGAATCACGAGCACGTGCGTCTCGGCCGCGGGGCGGATGTCGCGGAACGCGACGAATTCGTCGTCCTCGTGCACCTTCGTGCTCGGGATCTCGCCCGCCGCGATCTTGCAGAACAGGCAATTCGGATCGTGACTCATGTTGCTCCTGCGAAACGCCCGCGCACCCGTCAGAACCAGGCCTGCGGATCGAGCGTCTTGTTGTCGTTCAGGTATAGCCAACCCTTGATGATACGGTACAGCGTCCAGATCCATGTGACAAACATGACGACGAATCCCACCACCACGAACATCAGCGCGAAGCCGATCACGTAGGCGATCAGCGCGCGCCAGAACGTGCGGATCTGCCATTCGAAATGATCGGCGTACGGCGTGCCGGCCACGTCGCCGCGCTTCACGTAGTTGATGATGATCGCGATGATGCCGGTAACGCCGCCCGTCAGCCAATGAATCGCGTAGAGGCCATACAGCACGTGCGTCAGCGTGCGCAAACCGTTCAGTCGCTCGGCGTCCGCTGCGCCCGGCACCGATGGTGTCGGAAACTGGCTCGGCGTCTCGGTCATGATGCTACCCCCGTTGGATGACAATTCTTACAGCTTACCGCACTGTTGCCGGCGCGGCAGGCCGTCGGCCGTCACCCGCCGTTTTCCTCGCGCTCGCGGCGTTTGCGCAGCGCCTTTTCCTCGATGCCCGACAGCCCTTCGCGGCGCTCGAGCTCGGCGATCACGTCGGCCGGGCTCAGGTCGAAATGCGACAGCATCACGAGGCAGTGGAACCACAGATCGGCCACTTCGCCGACCAGCGCGGTCGGCGCGCCGCCCTGGCGCACGTCCTTGGCGGCCAGCACGACTTCCGTCGCCTCTTCGCCGATCTTCTTCAGCACCGCGTCGTCGCCCTTGTGGAACAGGCGCGATACGTACGATTGCTCGGGGTCGCCGCCCTTGCGGCTATCGATCACGGCCGCGAGGCGCAGCAGCGTGTCTTCGGTCGATTGCGTCATTTGTAGATGTGTTCGGGGTCTTTCAGCACCGGATCGACCGCGACCCAGTCGCCGCTGTCCACAGTACCTTCGAATTTCTGGAAGAAGCACGAATGCCGGCCGGTGTGGCATGCGATGCCCGACACCTGCTCGACCTTCAGCAGCACGACGTCCTCGTCGCAATCGAGCCGCACCTCGTGCACGTGCTGCACGTGGCCCGACTCCTCGCCCTTGAACCACAGGCGCTTGCGCGAGCGCGAATAGTAGACCGCGCGCTGCGTCTCGATCGTCTTCGCCAGCGCCTCGCGGTTCATCCACGCGAACATCAGCACGTCGTTCGTCGACGCTTCCTGCGCGATCACCGGCACGAGGCCGTTGTCGTCCCAGCGGACCTTGTCGAGCCAAGCGGGCAGGGATTTCGTATCCGTATTCATCACAGCCTCACCGCGATGCCCTGGTCGGCCATGAAGCGCTTCGCCTCGCCGACCGTGTGCTCGCCGTAGTGGAAGATGCTGGCGGCCAGCACCGCATCGGCGCGGCCGTCCTTGATGCCGTCCGCGAGATCCTGCAGGCAACCGACGCCGCCCGACGCGATCACCGGCACCGGCACCGCGTCCGACACGCCGCGCGTGAGCGCGAGATCGAAGCCCGACTTCGTGCCGTCGCGGTCCATGCTCGTGAGCAGGATCTCGCCCGCGCCGAGTTCGGCCATCTTGCGCGCCCATTCGATCGCGTCGAGGCCCGTGTTCTTGCGGCCGCCGTGCGTGAAGACTTCCCAGCGCGGCGTCTCGCCGTCGGCCGTCACGCGCTTCGCGTCGATCGCGACGACGATGCACTGCGAGCCGTACTTGTCGGCCGCGTCGCGCACGAGCTGCGGGTTCGCGACCGCCGACGAATTCATGCTGACCTTGTCCGCGCCGGCGTTCAACAGGCGCCGGACGTCCTCGACGGCGCGCACGCCGCCGCCGACGGTCAGCGGAATGAAGACCTGCGACGCGACGGCTTCGATGATCGGCAGGATCAGGTCGCGCTGGTCGGAGGTCGCGGTGATGTCGAGGAACGTCAGTTCGTCGGCGCCCTGGTCGTCGTAACGGCGGGCGATTTCGACGGGGTCGCCGGCATCGCGCAGTTCGACGAAGTTGACGCCCTTGACGACACGCCCGGCAGTCACGTCCAGGCAGGGGATGATGCGTTTAGCTAGAGCCATGATGTTGCGCCAAATGCCGCGATGGGACGGCCGGTTACGGGCACCTCGCGCGAGGTGCCCGGTCGGGACCGCCTGCTGGCGGCCCCGGCGAACTGAACGACGACGCTCAGGCGTTGTCGAGTTCGCCGTTCAGTTCGTCCGCGCGCTTCTGCGCGGCCGCGAAATCGAGATCGCCGGAGTAGATCGCACGGCCGCAGATCACGCCTTCGACGCCGTGCTCTTCCACTTCGCACAGGTTCTCGATGTCCGTGAGGTTCGACAGGCCGCCGCTGGCGATCACCGGGATGCCGACCGCCTGCGCGAGCTTCACGGTCGCCTCGATGTTGATGCCCTGCAGCATGCCGTCGCGGCCGATGTCCGTGTAGACGATCGACTCGACGCCGTAGTCCTCGAACTTCTGCGCGAGATCGATCACCTCGTGGCCCGTCAGCTTGCTCCAGCCGTCGGTCGCGACCTTGCCGTCCTTCGCGTCCAGCCCGACGATGATGTTGCCCGCGAACGCGGTGCACGCGTCCTGCAGGAAACCCGGGTCCTTCACGGCCGCGGTGCCGATGATCACATAGGACAGGCCGGCGTCGAGATACTTCTCGATCGTCTCGAGGCTGCGGATGCCGCCGCCGAGCTGCACGGGGATTTCGTCGCCGACTTCGTCGAGGATCGCTTCGATCGCCTCGAGATTCTTCGGCTTGCCGGCGAACGCGCCGTTCAGGTCGACCAGATGCAGCCGCCGGGCGCCGAGATCGACCCACTTGCGGGCCATCGCCGCCGGGTCCTCGGAGAAAATCGTGGCCTGGTCCATATCGCCCTGTTTGAGGCGCACACACTGACCGTCTTTGAGATCGATGGCCGGAATCAGCAACATAGCAATCGGGTGTCGTCGTGGAAAATGAAAAGAATCCGGCGCGTACCGGCCAAACCGGTGCCGCGCCGTCTCGCTAGTTTAGTACAACTCTTTCAGAGCATAGGCGGGCGAGCCCCGCGCGACGGGCCTTTCCGGCCCGCCAACTGTGGCACGCACGCGACGTTCACGGCTTCCAGTGTACGAAGTTGCGATACAGACGCAACCCGACCTCCGCGCTTTTCTCGGGGTGGAATTGGGTCGCGAAGAGATTGTCCCGCGCGACCGCGGACGTAAACGGCGCGCCGTATGCCGTTTCGCCGACCGTGTGCGCCGGGTTGTCCGGCGTCACGTAATAACTGTGTACGAAATAGAAGTATGCATCGTCGGGCACGCCGTCCCACAGCGGGTGCGGCCGCGACTGGCGCACGCGGTTCCAGCCCATCTGCGGGACCTTGAAGCGCGAGCCGTCGTCCTGCAGCTGGCCGTCGAGTTCGAAGCGCACGACCTTGCCGGGCAGCAGGCCCAGGCCCTTCGTGTCGCCTTCCGCGCTCCAGTCGAACAGCATCTGCTCGCCGACGCACACGCCGAGCAGCGGCTTCGTGCGCGACGCCTCGATCACCGCTTCCTGCAGCCCCGACTCGCCGAGGCAGCGCATGCAGTCGGGCATCGCGCCCTGGCCGGGCAGCACGACGCGGTCGGCCGCGCGAATCGCGGCCGGCGTGTCGACGATCGCCACGTCGGCGGCCGGTTCGGCCTTCTTGAGCGCCTGCGCGACCGAGCGCAGGTTGCCCATCCCATAATCCACAATCGCAATCGAAGTTTTCATCTCAGTGCAGGCAGTAGCGCCCTCAGTCCATTGACGATGAATTCCACCGCCAGCGCCGACAGCATCAAACCCATCAGCCGCGTGGCGATGTTGATGCCGGTGCGGCCGATCCAGTTCGCGATCGGCTCGGCAAGCCGCATCGCGAGAAAACACAGCAGAGCCAGGACCGCGCCGATCGCGACGAGCCCGGCTCGCTCATACCAGTGATGCGAGTTCGCCGCATAGATGATCACCGTGCTGATCGAGCCGGGGCCCGTGAGCAGCGGAATCGCCAGCGGCACGACCGCGATGTTGTCCTTCAGCTCGGCCTCGTGGCGCTCCTCCGGCGTCGATCGCGTGTTGCCGATCTGCGCGTTCAGCATGTTGATCGCCATCAGCAACATGATGATCCCGCCGCCCACTTCAAGGGAGCCGACCGAAATGCCGAAGAAGTCGATGATCTGCTGCCCGAGCAGCGTCGTCACCGTCATCACGCAGAACACCGACACCGACGCGATCCGGATCGTGCGGCGCCGCTCGTCGTCCGTCTGCTGCGCCGTCAGGCTCAGGAAGAACGGCACGGCGCCGACCGGGTTGATCAGCGCCAGCAGCGAAATGAACGATTTGAGCAGATCCATCGCAAGCCGGCGCGCCGCGCCGAAGCCGTGAGGTTGTCCTTGGCGTCCTGTCCGTTCGAAAGTTAGAGGCTGCCCTTGGTCGACGGAATCTGCCCCGCCGCGCGCTCGTCGAGCTCCACCGCCGCACGCAGCGCCCGGCCAAAGGCCTTGAACACCGTTTCGAGCTGATGGTGCGCGTTGATCCCGCGCAGGTTGTCGATGTGCAGCGTGACGCCCGCGTGGTTCACGAACCCGCGGAAGAATTCGATCGACAGATCGACGTCGAACGTGCCGATCCGCGCGCGCGTGAACGGCACGTGGAATTCGAGACCCGGACGGCCCGAGAAGTCGATCACGACGCGCGACAGCGCCTCGTCGAGCGGCACGTACGAATGGCCGTAGCGGCGGATGCCCTTCTTGTCGCCGATCGCCTTCGCGACGGCCTGACCTAGCGTGATGCCGACGTCCTCGACCGTATGGTGGTCGTCGATATGCGTGTCGCCATGCGCTTCGACCTCGAGATCGATCAGACCATGGCGCGCGATCTGGTCGAGCATATGGTCGAGAAACGGCACGCCGGTGGCCAACTTCTGCCGGCCCGTACCGTCGAGATCGAGCTTCACACGGATCTGCGTTTCGCTGGTATTGCGAACGACTTCCGCCACACGCATGGCAATTCCTTGAATGAGTCTGATGTAAATGGGGATTGATCGTCGCGCGCCGCCGCGCCCTGGGCTCAACCGGGCAGCGCGAGTTTCAAAGCAGCCAGCAGGCGCGCGTTTTCGTCGGGAGAACCGACGGTCAGTCGCACGCATTCGGCCAACAACGGATGCATTTTACTCACGTTTTTGACCAACACCCGCTCGGTGAGCAACGCATCGAACACGGCCGCCGCGTCCGGCACGCGCACCAGCAGGAAATTGCCGGCGCTCGGGAACACCGTCGCGCCCGGCAGCGCGGCCACGGCCTGCGCAAGGCGCGTACGTTCCGCACGCAATTCGGCCGCCTGCGCGTCGAGCACGTCGAGGTGGTCGAGCAGGAAATCGGCGGTCGCCTGGGTCAGCACGTTGATGTTGTACGGCGGGCGCACCTTGTCGAACTCGGTCAGCCACGTCGGCAGCCCGGCGAGATAGCCGAGGCGGATCCCCGCGAGGCCGAGCTTCGACACCGTGCGCATCACGACGACGTTGTCGAACTCGGCGGCGCGCGGCAGCCACGAGCGCTCCGCGAACGGCTGGTACGCCTCGTCGATCACGATCAGGCTGTGGCGCGCGGCCGCGATGATCCGCTCGACGTCGGCTTCGTCGTACAGCGTGCCGGTCGGGTTGTTCGGGTACGCGAGATAGACGATCGCGGGCCGGTGCTCGGCGATCGCCGCGATCATCGCGTCGGCGTCGAGCGTCAGGTCAGCCTTGAGCGGCACGCCGACGAATTCGAGCTGCGCGAACTTCGCGGACAATTCGTACATCACGAAGCCCGGCACCGGCGCGAGCACCTTCGCGCCCGGCTTTGCGCATGCCACCGACATCATGCTGATGATTTCGTCCGAGCCGTTGCCGAGCAGCACGTCGCACGCGGCCGGCACGCCCATCGCGCGGCGCAGCTTGTCGAGCAGCGCGCCCGGGCGCGGCGCCGGGTAGCGGTTCAGCGCGACCTGCGCGAGGCGCTCGCCGAGCGCCGCCGCGAGCGGCGCGGGCAGCGAATACGGGTTCTCCATCGCGTCGAGCTTCACGAACCCGCTCGCGTCGGGCACCGGGTAGCTCGTCATCGCGAGCACGTCGCGGCGGATGATGTCTTGTGGCGTCGTCATGGTCTCAAGCCGGCGTGCATCGCGCCGGCGTCAAATGGTCGGCAAGGCGGCGGCTGCCGCCCTGCTCCGGTCTCCGGGCGACCGAAGCCGATGCGTCGGCATCGGCTCCGGCGCGCGCGTCACCCCTTCATCCGGAGTTCGGCGCTGCGCGCGTGCGCCTGCAGCCCTTCGCCGTATGCAAGCTCGGAGGCGATCTCGCCCAGCGTCTGCGCACCTTCGGCGCTGACCTCGATCAGGCTCGAACGCTTGATGAAGTCGTACACGCCGAGCGGTGACGAAAAGCGCGCGGTGCGCGACGTCGGCAGCACGTGGTTCGGGCCCGCGCAGTAGTCGCCGAGGCTTTCGCTCGTGTAGCGGCCGAGGAAGATCGCGCCGGCGTGGCGGATCTGCTGACCCCATTGCTGCGGCTCCAGCGCGGAAATCTCGAGGTGCTCCGGCGCGATGTCGTTCGCGATCCGGCACGCTTCGGCCATGTCGCGCACCTTGATCAGCGCGCCGCGGCCTTCGAGCGACGCGCGGATCACGTCCCGGCGCGGCATCGTCGGCAGCAGCTCGTCGATCGCCTTCTCGACGCGCTCGAGGAATGCGGCGTCCGGGCACAGCAGGATCGACTGCGCGAGTTCGTCGTGCTCGGCCTGCGAGAACAGGTCCATCGCGACCCAGCTCGGATCGGTCGTGCCGTCGCACAGCACGAGGATTTCCGACGGGCCGGCGATCATGTCGATGCCGACCGTGCCGAACACGCGGCGCTTCGCCGAGGCGACGTACGCATTGCCCGGCCCGCAGATCTTGTCGACGGCCGGCACGGTTTCGGTGCCGTACGCGAGCGCGCCGACCGCCTGCGCGCCGCCGATCGTGAACACGCGATCGACGCCGCCGAGCAGCGCCGCGGCGAGCACGAGGTCGTTCTTCACGCCGTCCGGGGTCGGGACCACCATCACGATCTCGCCGACGCCCGCGACGCGCGCGGGAATCGCGTTCATCAGCACCGACGACGGATAGGCGGCTTTGCCGCCCGGCACGTACAGGCCGACGCGGTCGAGCGGCGTGACTTTCTGGCCGAGCACCGTGCCGTCGCTTTCCGTGTACTGCCAGCTATGGGTGCCGCACTCGATCTTCTGCTTCTCGTGGTACGCCCGCACGCGTGCGGCAGCGGCTTCCAGCGCCGCGCGCGCCTTCGGCGCGAGGCCGTCGAGCGCCGTCTGCAGCGCGTCCTGCGGCAGTTCGAGCGCGGCGACGCTGTTCGCGTCCAGCCGGTCGAAGCGGTTCGTGTACTCGAGCACCGCGGCGTCGCCGCGCGACTTCACGTCGGCGAGAATCTTCGCGACCGACTGCTCGATCGCCTCGTCCTCGCTCGCCTCGAACGCGAGCACCGCACGCAGCGCGGCGTCGAAGCCGTCGCTCGTCGAATCGAGTTTGCGGATGGTGATGGCCATGGGAGTTCCGTTACGGTGATGCGCTCAATTGCCATTCTGCGACGCGCGTTCGAACGCGTCGAGAATCGGCTTGAGCGCCGCGCGCTTCAACTTCAGCGCAGCCTGGTTCACGACGAGGCGCGACGAGATCGCCATGATCTCCTCGACCTCGACCAGATTGTTCGCCTTCAGCGTGCCGCCCGAGCTGACGAGGTCGACGATCGCGTCGGCCAGCCCGACCAGCGGCGCCAGCTCCATCGAGCCGTACAGCTTGATCAGGTCGACGTGCACGCCCTTCGCGGCGAAGTGTTCGCGTGCCGTTTCGACGTACTTGGTCGCGACCCGCAGGCGCGCGCCCTGGCGCACCGCGTTCGCGTAGTCGAAGCCGGCCGGCACGGCCACCGACATCCGGCAGCGTGCAATGTTCAGATCGATCGGCTGGTACAGGCCCGAGCCGCCGTGCTCGACCAGCACGTCCTTGCCGGCCACGCCGAAATCGGCCGCGCCGTATTCGACGTAGGTCGGCACGTCGCTCGCGCGCACGATGATCACGCGCAGGTTCGGATCGGTCGTCGGCAGGATCAGCTTGCGCGACGTTTCCGGATCCTCGGCCACCTGCACGCCAGCGGCCGCCAGCAACGGCAGGGTTTCCTCGAAAATCCGGCCCTTCGACAGGGCGAGGGTCAACGGCGCGGTCATGCTTGGCTCCCGGAGAGGCGGCGCACGTTCGCGCCGACGGCGGTCAGTTTGGTTTCCATGCGGTCGTAGCCGCGGTCCAGGTGATAGATGCGGTCGACGAGCGTTTCGCCTTCGGCGCGCAGCGCGGCGATCACGAGGCTCGCCGACGCGCGCAGGTCGGTCGCCATCACGTTCGCGCCGGACAGCTTGTCGACGCCCGTCACGAGCGCCGTATTGCCGTCGATCGTGATGTTCGCGCCGAGCCGGTTCAGCTCCTGCACGTGCATGAAGCGGTTCTCGAAAATGGTCTCGACGACCTGCGCGGTGCCCGTCGCGACCGAATTGAGGGCCATGAATTGCGCCTGCATGTCGGTCGGGAACGCCGGGTATTCCGACGTGCGGATCGTCACCGCCGACGGGCGGCGGTCCATCTTCACGCGCAGCCAGCTGTCGCCTTCCTCGATCGACACGCCGGCCTCGCGCAGCTTGTCGATCACCGCGTCGAGGATGTGCGGGCGCACGCCCGTCAGCATCACGTCGCCGCCCGCCGCGGCGACCGCGCACAGGAACGTGCCGGCCTCGATACGGTCGGGAATCACCGAATGGCGTGCGCCATGCAGCCGCTCGACGCCCTGGATCACGAGGCGGTCGGTGCCGATCCCGTCGATCTTCGCGCCCATCGCGACCAGCAAGTGTGCGAGATCGCTCACTTCCGGCTCGCGCGCCGCGTTCTCGATCACCGTCTCGCCGTCGGCCAGCGTCGCGGCCATCAGCAGGTTTTCCGTCCCCGTCACCGTGATCATGTCGGTCACGATGCGCGCGCCCTTCAGGCGCTTCGCGCGTGCCTCGATGAAGCCGTGCTCGATGCTGATCTCGGCGCCCATCGCCTGCAGGCCCTTGATGTGCTGGTCGACCGGCCGTGCGCCGATCGCGCAGCCGCCCGGCAGCGACACCTTCGCCTCGCCGAAGCGCGCGAGCAGCGGCCCGAGCACGAGGATCGACGCGCGCATCGTCTTGACGAGCTCGTACGGCGCGACGAGGTTGTCGACACGCGATGCGTCGAGCTGCACGCGGCAGCCGTCCGCTTCGCTCTTCACGCCCATCTGGTTCAGTACCTTCAGCGTGGTGCGCACGTCCTTCAGGTTCGGCACGTTGTCGAGCTCGACCGGCTCGGCGCTGAGCAGCCCCGCGCACAGGATCGGCAGCGCGGCGTTCTTCGCGCCCGACACGACGATCTCGCCCGACAAGCGGCGACCGCCTTCGATCACCAGCTTGTCCATCCCATGTCCCTGCGATTCCCCGTTGGCGGCCGGGTGTGCCGTGGCGACGCTCTGGACGGCGTCGCGCTCGTTGACGGTGACTTGCACTCAGTGGTTCCGGTTATGCGTTCTGCCATTCGGCGGGCGTCAGCGTCTTCATGCTGAGCGCGTGGATTTCCTGCTTCATGCGATCGCCGAGCGCCGCATAGACGAGCTGGTGCCGCTGGATCGGCCGCTTGCCTTCGAAGGCCGCCGACACGATCGTCGCGAAGAAATGCTGGCCGTCGCCTTCGACTTCCAGATGAGTGCAGGCGAGACCGCCGGCGATGTATTGCTTGACCTGTTCGGGAGTCGGCAACATGAGGGGCTCCTGTCGGCGCGCGCCGCCCGTGGCGGCCGCCGCCGTCGATATCAATGACGCAGTTTGTAGCCGGTCGCGAGCAGCCGCATCGCGAACATCGCGAGCAGCACGAAGAAACCGGTGACGATCGCGAGGCTCGCGAGCGGGTTGATGTCGGACGCGCCGAAGAACCCGTAACGGAAGCCGTCGATCATGTAGAAAAACGGGTTGAGACGCGAGATCTCGCGCCACACGGGCGGCAGCGAGTGCGTCGAATAGAACACGCCGGACAGGAACGTCAGCGGCATGATCAGGAAGTTCTGGAACGCGGCCAGCTGGTCGAACTTCTCGGCCCAGATCCCGGCGATCAGCCCGAGCGTCCCCAGGATCGCCGAACCGAGCAGTGCGAACGCGATGATGAACAACGGTGCCGCGAAATGCATCGGGATAAACCAGATCGTCACGACGAACACGCCGGTGCCGACCGCGAGCCCGCGCACGACGGACGCGAGCACGTACGCGCCGAAGATGTCCTTGTACGACAGCGGCGGCAGCAGCATGAACACGAGATTGCCGGTGATCTTCGACTGGATCAGCGACGACGAGCTGTTCGCGAACGCGTTCTGCAGCACGCTCATCATCACCAGGCCCGGGACGAGGAAGCTCACGTACTCGACGCCCGGATACACTTCGACGCGGCCCGACAGCGCGTGGCCGAAGATCGTCAGATACAGCAGCGCCGTCACGATCGGTGCGCATACCGTCTGGAACGACACCTTCCAGAAGCGCAGGAGTTCCTTGTAGAACAGCGTTCGGAAACCGCTTCCCGCTACTCGCCCGACAGCGCCGGGTTCAGGAGTTTGGCGGGAACGAGGGGGCTGCGCCCCCCCGAGCGAACGCAGTTCGCGTGTGGGTTGTTTATTCATGCCAGCCCCTCGACGACTTCTGCCCCGTTCATCACCTGGACGAACACATCCTCGAGATCCGCCTTGCGGACCTCGATCTCGTCGAACGTGCAGCCCGCCGCGCGGCATTGCGCGAGGATGCGCTCGACGTCGTCGTAGTTCGACAGGCGCAGCAGATGCTCGCCCGGCGCACGCGCGGCCGGATCGGTCTCCAGCCCGCGCAATTCGGCTGGCAGCGCACCCGTTGCGAACCGCAGGTACAGCTGCAGCCCCGCGAAGCGGCGCAACAGCGCGTCGGTGCGATCAAGCGCGACGACCTCGCCGCGACGGAGCATCGCGATGCGGTCGCACAGCGACTCGGCTTCCTCGAGGTAATGGGTGGTCAGGACGATCGTGTGGCCCTCGCGGTTCAGCCGCGAGATGAATTTCCACAGCGTCTGGCGCAGTTCGACGTCGACGCCGGCAGTCGGCTCGTCGAGCACGATCACGGGCGGCCGGTGCACGAGCGCCTGCGCGACCAGCACGCGGCGCTTCATCCCGCCCGACAGCGCGCGCATGTTCGCGTCGGCCTTCTCGGTGAGGTCGAGATTGGCCATCACTTCGTCGATCCAGTCGTCGTTGCGGCGCAGCCCGAAATAGCCGGACTGGATCCGCAGCGTTTCGCGGACGGTGAAGAACGGGTCGAACACGAGTTCCTGCGGCACGACGCCGAGCGCGCGGCGCGCACCCCGGAAGTCCTTGACGACGTCGTGGCCGCGCACCGAGATACTGCCTTCATCGGCCCGGGCAAGCCCGGCGAGGATACTGATGAGCGTGGTCTTGCCTGCGCCGTTCGGGCCGAGCAGACCGAAAAACTCGCCCTCCTCGACCGACAGGCTGACGCCCTTGAGCGCCTGAAGCGATTTGTAGCGCTTCCTGACGTGACGGATTTCTATGGCTGACATGACTGTGCGCGGCGCAAGGGCCGCGACGCCTATTCTGTGCTTGCTGCGAATGAAAATGGGGGCCGGACGCCGATTGGCTGCCCCGCAAAACGCTTGATTATAGGGCAAACCGGCGGGTGGAGCCGGCGCCGGAGGCGCGCGGCCGGAAGCGTGCGCGCGCCGGCTGGCGCGGCAGGCTTCGGTCGGACAGGGTCAATGTCGCCCGGTGCCGTCGATGAGCGCGTCGACGCCGTAGGCGCGCGCGAGGCTGGCGAGCTTCGAGGGGAGATTGAGGATATCGAGGGTCGCGCCGCGGGCTTTGGCGGCACGTTGCCATGCGAGCAGCACGGCGAGCGCGGACGAGTCGAACTGCGTCAGCGCCGCGCAATCGACGGCGGTCGCGCCCGCTCCGATGCGCGCGAGACCGTCCGCGAGCGCGGACTTCGCGCTCGCGACGGTCAGCGAGGAGTCGGCCGCGAAGCCGCTCACGACGCCTGCTTGCCGGCGGCAAGTTCCTGGTTGCGCTGCGTCAGGAACTTGATCAGCCCGTCCACGCCGCTTTGCTGGATCTTCTCGTTGAACTGCTGCTGGTACGTCTGGATCAGCCACGCCCCGAGCACGTTCAGGTCATACACCTTCCAGCCATTGGCCGTCTTGTACAGGCGGTAGTCGATCTGAACCGGCTGGCCGTTGTTCATCGCGACCGTCTTCACGACCACGTCGGTATCGGCCGGATCGGCGCGGAACGGCGGGTACTGGATCTGCTGGTCCGGCTTCAGTTGCGCAAGCGCGCCCGAATACGTGCGGATCAGCAGCAGCTTGAACTGCTCCTGAACCTGCTGCTGCTGCTCGGCCGACGCCGCGCGCCAGTTGCGACCCATCGCGAGCTGCGTGGTGCGGCGGAAGTCGGTGTACGGCAGGATGTCCTTGTTGACGATCGTAATGATGCGGTTGGTGTCGCCTTGCTTGATCGTCTGTTGCTTGACCTCGTCGAGCACCTGCTGCGTCGCCGTCTTGATCAGCGACTGCGGGTTCGATTGGTCGACTTGCGCGTGAACTGCGCTGCCGAACGAGAACAGCGCCGCGAAAACGGGGATCAGGAACAGTTTTTTCATCATAGTGACCTGCATGAAGAGTCGATGCAAAGGTTGGAGCCGGTAGCTTACGCGCAAGTTCGCGCGCGCTACCGACTGAATCGTTTCGGGCTGTAACGAATGTAAGCGGGTCAGTGCAGCCGGATGCTCGGGAAGCGGAACCCGCCCGGCGACGGCGGCGTCACCTGCATCGGCGGCACGGTCGTCGCGCTGGCCGGGTTCGGCACTTCCGCGGTACCCGACGCCGGTGCGGCGACGGCCGCGCCCGACGCGCCGGCCGGTGCCGTCGCGCCGCCGACTGCCGCTGCGCCCGCCGTACCGGCCGCGCCGGCTGCCGCCGGCGCCGCACCGTCGTCCGGCAGGTCGTACTTCGGCAGCGCATCGTTGCTCGACGTCGCCGAGGCCTCGCCCCGCGCGTTGTCGATCAGCATCTGGCGGCGTTGCAGGTACGCGTTGCGCACGAACGAGTACTTGTCGAGCGCCGCAGCATCCAGCACGTCGCCCGCGCCGAGCAGGTTCGCACGCGTGTTGACGAGGTTCACGCCGAACAGGCCCCAGCTCAGGCCGTCCGGCTTCACGTAGGTGAGCGGGTTGCCGACGTAGTCGACGCCGAGGCCAGCCGTGTCGCGCAGCGTGCTCGGGCCGAGCAGCGGCAGCACGAGATAGGGGCCCGAAGGCATGCCGTAGCGGCCCATCGTGATCCCGAAGTCGGCCGTGTGCTTCGGCAGTTTCGCGATCGTCGCGACATCGAACAGGCCGCCGACGCCGAACACCGTGTTGATCACGACGCGCATGATGTCGCCGACGCCGTCCGCGATCCGCAGCTGCACGATGTTGTTCGCCGCGATGTACACGTCGCCGATGTTCGAGAAGAAGTTCGTCACGCTGTCGCGCACCGGCTGCGGTACCACGTACTGGTAGCCCTTCGCGACCGGCCTGAGCGCGTACGTGTCGACCGTGTCGTTGAACGTGTACATCGTCCGGTTGAAGCCTTCGAGCGGATCGCCCTTGGTCGGCGTCTGCACGGTCGCGCAACCGCTCAACGCGGCGACTGCCGCCACGGCGAGCGCGGCGTGCCTGATGCGGATCGTCTGCATGGTCATTACCCTCTTGTCTTTCTCTCGTGTGGTTATTGGGCGGCCGAACCGGACACCGCGGACGCCGGCACCGCGACCGGTGCGGGTGCGGCGGGCGCAGCCGATGCCCCGGCTGCCGGCTTGGCGCCGCCCGCGTCGGCTGCCTTGCTGTACAGGAACTGGCCGATCAGGTTCTCGAGCACGATCGCCGACTGCGTCATCGTGATCGTATCGCCCGCCTTCAGCATTTCGGTGTCGCCGCCCGGATCGAGGCCGATGTACTGCTCGCCGAGCAGGCCCGACGTCAGGATCTTCGCCGACGAATCCTTCGGGAACGGGTACTGGCCGTCGATATCGATCGTCACCAGCGCCTGGTAGGTGTTGGGATCGAAGCCGATCGCCTTCACGCGGCCGACCACGACGCCCGCGCTCTTCACGGCCGCGCGCGCCTTCAGCCCGCCGATGTTGTCGAATTTCATCCTCACCGAGTAGGTCGGCTGAAACGACAGCGAGCTCATGTTGCCGACCTTGAGCGCCAGGAACAGCACCGCAAGGAAGCCCACCACCACGAACAGGCCGACCCAGAAGTCGAGAGCAGTCTTTTTCATCGTCATCCCAAAATTTGGCTTGGCTGAGGCTTAGCTGAACATCAGCGCGGTCAGCAGGAAATCGAGGCCGAGTACGGCGAGCGACGCGAACACGACGGTCTTGGTCGTCGCGCGCGACACGCCCTCGGGCGTGGGCTTCGCTTCATACCCTTGAAACAGCGCAATGAAGGTCACGGCGAACCCGAACACGATGCTCTTGATCACGCCGTTGCCGACGTCGGCCCACACCTGGACCCCGCCTTGCATCTGCGACCAGAACGCGCCCGGATCGACGCCGATCAGCACGACCCCGACGAAATAACCGCCGAGCACGCCGACCGCGTTGAAAATCGCGGCGAGCAGCGGCATCGCGATGATGCCGGCCCACAGGCGCGGCGCGATCACCGTCTTGATCGGGTCGACGGCCATCATCTCGAGCGCGGTGAGCTGCTCGCCGGCCTTCATCAGGCCGATCTCGGCCGTGAGCGACGTGCCCGCGCGGCCCGCGAACAGTAGCGCGGTCACGACCGGGCCGAGTTCGCGCACCAGCGACAGCGCGACCAGCAGGCCGAGCGCCTGCTCGGACCCGTAGCGATTCAGCGTGTAGTAGCCCTGCAGGCCGAGCACGAAGCCGACGAACAGGCCCGACACGGCGATGATCACGAACGAATAGTTGCCGAGGAAGTGGATCTGCTTCGTGACCAGCCGCGGCCGGCGCAGCAGCGGGAAGAATTCCAGCACGAGGCGCACGAACAGCCGCGTGCCGTAGCCCGCGCGCTCGAGGCCGCCGATGACGTAACGTCCGATCGCGCTGATCATGCGCGCCCTCCGCCGAGCCCGAAATCCGCTGCCAGCGGCGGGCTCGTGTAATGAAATTTGAACGGGCCGTCCGGCGCGCCATCGATGAACTGGCGCACGCTCGGATCAGTCGACGCGCGCAGCTCGTCGGGCGTACCCTGCGCGAGCACGCCGCCGTTGGCCAGAAAATACACATAATCGGCAATCGCGAACGATTCCGGCACGTCGTGCGTGACGAGGATCGACGTCGCGCCGAGCGCCTCGTTCAGCGTGCGGATCAGGTTCGCGGTGATGCCGAGCGAGATCGGATCGAGGCCCGCGAACGGTTCGTCGTACATGATGAGCTGCGGGTCGAGCGCGATCGCGCGCGCGAGCGCGATGCGGCGCGCCATCCCGCCCGACACCTCGGACGGCATCAGGTCGCGCGCGCCGCGCAGGCCGACCGCGTTGAGCTTCATCAGCACGAGGTCGCGGATCAGGTCTTCGGGCAGGTCGGTGTGTTCGCGCAGCGCGAACGCGACGTTCTCGAACACGGACATGTCGGTGAACAGCGCGCCGAACTGGAACAGCATGCCCATCTTGCGGCGCAGCGCGTACAGGCCGTCGCGCGTCTGCGCGCCGACGTCGGCGCCGTCGAACAGCACCTGGCCGCGGCGTGCGCGCACGAGGCCGCCGATCAGGCGCAGCACGGTCGTCTTGCCGCAACCCGACCCGCCCATGACGGCGACGACCTGGCCGCGCCCGAAGCGCAGGTTCAGGTTCGACAGGACGAGGCGGTCGCCGTAGCCGAAGTCGACGTCGCGAAGTTCCAGCAGGGTCTCGGTAGGAGTGGGGCTCACGGAGCTGACAGTCCTTTTACGCAGAACGCCGAATTATAGGGCCTGCCTTGGAATGATGTCGTGACGCCGTTCCGGGCCCTGCGGTCAATGATTGTCAAATTGTCGGGCAAAACATTGCTGCGACGCAACAATCGCCGCCCGATAATCGCTGGCACCCGTGACCGCACTGACGACCGCGACGCTGCCGACGCCCGTTGCCAGCACGTCCGGCAACGCGTCGAGCCCCACGCCGCCGATCGCGACGAGCGGAGCCCGTGCCCCTGCGAAGCGCGCATAGCGGGCAATCCGCGCCAGGCCCTGCGGCGGCGCCGCGACTGCCTTGGTCGCCGTCGCGTACACGGGGCCGAGCGCCAGATAGCTCGGGCGCTCGTGCAATGCCCGCAACATCTCGTAATAGCCGTGGCTCGACAGTCCGAGCCGCAGGCCGGCGCGCGCAATCGCGGCCAGATCGGCCGTTTCCAGGTCTTCCTGACCCAGATGTACGCCGTACGCACCCGCTTCTACCGCGATCTGCCAGTGATCGTTGATGAACACGCGCGCATCGGGATAGCGGCGCCCTGCCGCGACCGCACGCGCGACCTCCTGGCGCAACGCGTCCGGGTTCGCTTCCTTCACGCGCAGCTGCACGGTCCGCGCGCCGCAATCGAGCGCGCGCTCGACCCATTCGGCGTCGGGAACGACCGGGTAGAGGCCGAGTTGCGCGGGGCACGGCGGGAATGCGGGCTCGGGTGCTGCAGCCAGGCCGGCGACGCGCGGGAACCGCGCGGCGTCGACCGGCCACGCATCGGCATCGCGCGTTTCGTCGCCGTCGCGCCACGCCAGCGCGAGCACCAGTGCATCGATCGGCGCGAAACCACAATCGAGGAACGCCGCGAGCGCCGCGATCCAGTCGTCGGCGAGCGGATGCGCGGCTTCCAGCGCGTAGCGCGCGCCCGCGGCATGCAGCACCGCGCCATGCTCGTCGAACTCGATCGCGACCGCGTCCGGTGATGCGGGGCGCGATGCGGCCGACGCGCGCGCCTGCGCGGCATGGTCGCCGGCCGACACGATCAGCACGTCGCCGTCGACCGGCACGTCGGGCGCCGCGACGCAGAGCCGCCACCGCGTCGTGCCGGTCGGCCAGTCGCCCAGCCGGGCGCGAATCCGTTCGGCCGCTTCGGCCAGCTCATCGGCCGGCGGCCAGAACGCATCGGCGAAGCGCGCGCTCATGCGCCGCCCCCGTCCTGATGCCAGAACGGCATCCCGACGACCGGCGTGCTCGCATGCGCGGTCTCGCGCGCATCCATCGGCCCGGCGAGGTAGGCCGCACGGCCGGCCTCGACACCCTGCGCGAACGCGCGCGCCATGATCTCCGGGTGCGTGGCCTGCGACACGGCCGTGTTCAGCAACACGCCGTCGAATCCCCACTCCATCACCTGGCACGCGTGCGACGGCACGCCGAGCCCGGCATCGACGATCAGCGGCACGTCCGGCAACCGCTCGCGCAGCACGCGCAGCCCGTACGGGTTCACGACGCCCTTGCCGGTACCGATCGGCGCGCCCCACGGCATCAGCGCCTCGCAACCGACGTCGAGCAGGCGCCGGCCGATCACGAGATCCTCGGTGCAGTAAGGCAGCACCTTGAAGCCGTCCTTGACCAGTTGCGCGGCCGCCTCGATCAGCCCGACCGGGTCGGGCTGCAGCGTGTAGTCGTCGCCGATCAGCTCGAGCTTGATCCAGTCGGTGTCGAAGACCTCGCGCGCCATGTGCGCGGTCGTCACCGCCTCGGCGACGGTCTGGCAGCCGGCCGTGTTCGGCAGCAGCGGCACCGCGTGACGCTTGAGCAGGTCGAAGAAGCCGGCCTCGGCGGTGCCGCCCGTCATCTGGCGGCGCAGCGCGACCGTCACCATCCCGGGGCGCGACGCGGCGATCGAATCGGACAGCGACTGCAGCGACGGATAGCGCGACGTGCCGAGCAGCACGCGGCTTGCGAAGGTTTCGCCGTACAGCGTCAGCGCGTCGGCGGAAGTGAGGGACGTCATGTCGTTTTCCTGGAAGAGCGGGGGCGAACCGGCGGCGCTCAGCCGCCCGCGACGGGGTGCACCACGTCGAGCTTGTCGCCCGTCGCGAGCGCGCGCGCCGCATGCTGCGTGCGCGCGACGAAATTGCCGTTCAGCGCGACCGCGTATGGCGGACGTGCGCCGTACGCGGCGAGCGCGTCGGCCACCGTCGCGCCGTCGGGCAGCGTCAGCGTCTGTTGGTTGATCTGGATATCCATGAGGCTTGATCGAATTCGGTCGGCGGCGCGCGTCAGGCCGGCTGGCGCGCGTCGTCGCGGTGATGAAGGAGCGTCGGCCAGCGCGCGGCATCGCGCCACGCGGCGAACGCGTCGGCATCGGCGAACGCGCCGCCGAGTGCCGCTTGCGCGAACGCGGCCGCCGCCTGCGCGACTTCCGGCGCGATCATGAAGCCGTGCCGGTACAGGCCGTTGACGGCGAGCGTCGTCGCGCCGTCCCAGATCACCGCCGGGCGGTGATCGGGCAATGTCGGGCGGCACTGCGCGTTGAGCTCGAGGATGCGCGCCTCGCCGAACGCCGGGTGCACGGAGAACGCCGCGCTCAGCAGTTCGAGCGCCGAGCGCACGCTGACGGGCGACATGTCCTCGCCCTCCACCTCGGTTGCGCCGATCACGTACAGGTCGTCCTGTTTCGGCGCGATGTACAGCGGATAGCGCGGATGTAGCAGCCGCACGGGCCGCGTGAGCCCGATGCCGGGCGCACGCACGCGCGCGACTTCACCGCGGATGCCGCGCAGCGCGGGGAGCACGGATTTCGCGCCAAGCCCGCGGCAATCGATCGTGAAATGCGCGTCGGGCCGGTTCGCATCGTCGATCGTCGCGTGCCAGTGCAGCTCGGCGCCGCGTTGCGCGAGGCCCGCCGCGAGTGCGCGCAGCGCCTGCCGGTTGTCGAGCTGCCCTTCGCGCGGCAGCATCAGGCCGCGCGCGAAGCGCCCCGCGAGCGCGGGTTCGGCCGCGTCGACCTGTGCACCGGCCAACGCGACGAAGCCGCCGTCGAACAGTTCGGCCGGCGCGTTCGCGCGCACGCGCCGCTCGAACAGCGGCGCCTCGGCACGATCCGCGTGATGCCAGACGACGAGCGTGCCGTGATGCTGAAAGAACACGGGTTCGGGCAGTTCCGCGAGCCATTGCGGCCAGCGCGCGAGCGATGCGGCGCCGAGCTCGGTGATCAGCAACTCGGCACTCGCCGCCTCGGCGAGCGGCGCGAGCATCGCGGCCGCGACCCACGCGGCCGACTGCTCGCCGTCCGGGCCGCCGCGTTCGTACAGCGCGACGCGATGCCCGTCGCCCGCGAGCCGCCAGGCGATCAGGCGGCCGACGAGGCCGCCGCCGAGTACCGCGAAATCCGGCCGGGAAGCGAGGAGGTTCATCGCACGCCCTCCCCCCGAACCGCGCGGACGCGTGCGACGGACGTCGACGTGCACACACCGTCCCGTGCGAACGCACGCGACAGTGGATCGGGAACAGCGCAAAAGACTGAAGATTGAGCGGTCATCATTCCTTCCGTAACGCGCGACGCGCGTACCCAAAAGGACGAAACCGGCAGCAAAGGCCGGCCGGGCGGGACTCGGGCGCTGACCATGTGGGATGGCAGCCAGCGCGGCCCGGCGGGATCAGAAACTTCCCTCGCCGGTATTACCCGGATCGGGTGCGAAGGGTCTTTCTCAGCCTCGCCGCGTTGCCCGGAACTGTCCGTCGGCCGCGCTCGAAGCACCCCTGTTTCGTCGTCGGCCATTAGACCATAAAAGCGGAAAGCCCCGCAAACTGTCCCCTTGCGGCAAATTCGCCGTCGCGCCGCGCCGCTCTGGCACAATGCCCGCAGGCCGGCCGCGCGAGCGGCCGGTTGCCGCGTCACCGTCGGCCTTAAGTGCCGTTTAAGACGCGCGGGCCACCATCCGGACGCTCGCCGTCAGTCGGCACCTCGTCCCGGATTGCCGTATCGCGGCGCGCGTCCGGCTTCGCCCGGCCCGCGCGCCGGCTACTCATCAGGAAGCACATGACCCAATCGATCGATTCCGTCCGCTCCGCCTCCGACGCGCTGCAGGACGAGCGCCCGGTATCCGCATGGAGCCTCATCAAGCCCTACTGGGTGTCGTCCGAATGGAAAGTCGCGTGGGGGCTGCTGGTCACGATCATCGCGATCAACCTCTGCGTGGTCTGGATCAACGTCAAGCTGAACAAGTGGAACGCGCAGTTCTATAACGCGCTGCAGTCGAAGGACGTCCACGACTTCCCGAACCTGCTGATGCAGTTCTCCGCGCTCGCGTTCGGCTTCATCATCCTCGCGGTGTACGGCCGCTACCTGCGCCAGATGCTCGGGTTCCGGTGGCGCCAGTGGCTCACCGACCGGTTTCTCGACCAGTGGCTCGGCGATCGCGCGTTCTACCGGATCGAACGCGACCGCCTCGCCGACAACCCCGACCAGCGGATCACCGACGATCTCCAGTCGTTCGCGACGACGACGCTCGCGTTGTCGCTCGATCTGCTGTCGACGGTCGTCACGCTCGTGTCGTTCATCACGATCCTGTGGTCGCTCGCCGGCGCGCTGACGCTCTCGCTCGGCGCGACGCCGATCACGATCCCCGGCTACATGGTGTGGGCGGCCGCGCTGTACGCAGTGGTCGGCTCGCTGATCATCCAGAAGGTCGGCCACCCGCTCGTGTCGATCAACTACCAGCAGCAGCGCGTCGAGGCCGACTTCCGCTTCGGGCTGATCCGCGTGCGCGAGAACGCCGAGCAGATCGCGTTCTACGACGGCGAGAAAACCGAGACCGGCAACGCGCAGAGCCTGTTCATGCGCATTCGCGACAACTGGTGGCGCGTGATGAAGTACACGAAGCGCCTCACGTTCGTGCTGAGCTTCTACGGGCAAATCGCGATCATCTTCCCGCTCGTCGTCGCGGCGCCGCGCTATTTCGCGGGCGCGTTCTCGTTCGGCGTGCTGATGCAGATCTCGTCCGCGTTCGGTACCGTCAGCGATTCGTTCTCGTGGTTCATCAACAGTTACTCGACCCTCGTCGAATGGCGCGCGACCGTCAACCGTCTGCGTGAATTCAAGCGCGTGATGGGTACGTCGCACCTGAAGGAAAGCCTGTCGCCCGCGACCGAGCACGGCGGCATCAACCTGCACTACGTCGATGCCGCGAAGCTGTCGACGTCGTCGCTGAAGCTCGCGCTGCCGAACGGCAACGCGCTCGCGAACATCGGCAACCTGACGATCGAACCCGGCTCGCGCTGGCTCGTGATCGGCAAGTCGGGTTCCGGCAAGAGCACGTTCATGCGCGCGCTCGCGGGCCTGTGGCCGTTCGGCGACGGCGCGATCGACGCGCCGGTCGGTGCGCGGATGATGTTCGTGCCGCAGACGAGCTACTTGCCGATCGGCACGCTGAAGGCCGCGCTCACCTATCCGGCCACGCCCGACGCGTTCACCGACGACGCATGCCGCGACGCGTTGCGCGCGTGCCGCCTCGAAGACTACGTCGAGCGCCTCGACGAGACCGGCCACTGGACGCGTGTGCTGTCGCCGGGCGAACAGCAGCGCCTCGCCGGCGCGCGCGTGCTGCTGCACAAGCCGGACTTCCTGTTCCTCGACGAAGCGACGAGCGCGCTCGATGCCGACAACGAAGCGCGGCTCTATCACCTGTTCGCCGAACGGCTGCCGAAGGCCGCGATCGTCAGCATCGCGCACCGCGAGGCGCTGGCCGCGTTCCACGTCGGCACGATCAACGTCGAACGCGTGAACGACAGCGACAAGGTCGCCGCGTAACCGCAAAAAAGGCCGGCGCATACCGCGCCGGCCTTCTCTTCCTCGTCCTTCCCGCTACGCCAGCGCGACCGGCGCCGACACGATCGGCACATGCGACACGCCGTCGTGCGACAGCCGGCTTTCAAATAGCGTCAGCGCGACGAAACGCAGCGCGACCGGCCGCCCGGTCGCACCGCCGCGCGCAGGCTGCCCGTCCGCGTCGCGCGGTAGCCGCGCGAGCGTGACGTGCGGCCGGAACGGCCGGCGGTCGGCCGGCACGCCCAGTTCGCGCAGCAGCGCGGACACGTCGGCATTCAGCGCCGCACAGGCGGGATCGGGCGCCAGTTCCGCGACGATCAGCCTCGCGCGCGGCAGGCTCGGCCACCACGCGATCCGCTCGACCAACTGTAACGGCAGCGCGTGCCGAGCCGCGAGGGCCGGCAGGCGCGCGGCCAGCGCATTGCACAGCTCGCGTTCGATTGCACCGATGAACGCGAGCGTCACGTGCAATTGAGCCGGCATCGTGCGCCGCGCGCCGCGGGTGACCGGCAACGCGTGCAGCGCATCGCGCGATGCCGCATCCGGCACCAGCGCGACGAACGCACGGAGCCGGTCGCCGTTCATGACTCGCGCACCGCCACGCGCGCTTCGACCACCGCATCCTCCGAAGCCGGACGCTGCGGCAGCGGACCGTGCTCGCCCCACACGTCGGCGGGCAACATGCTTGCAAGCTCGGGAATCGTGTTGCGCGTGAACACCGGATCGGCGACACCTTCCGCGCGCTGGCGGCGATAGTCGCGCCACGCGGCATGCGCATACTTGCCGAGCGCGAGGATCGCGACCAGGTTGATGATCGCCATCAGTCCCATGCTCGTATCGGCCATCGCCCATACGAGCGGCAGTTGCCCGACGCTGCCGAACATCACCATCCCGAGCACCGCGATGCGGAACAGCGGCAGCACGCCGCGCCGCTTTGTGATGAATTCGACGTTGCCTTCCGCGTATGCGTAATTGCCGATCACCGACGAGTACGCGAAGAAGAAGATCGCGACGGCCATGTAGATGCCGCCCCAGTCGCCGACGTGGCTCGCGATGGCACGCTGCGTGAGCGCCGCGCCTTCCATGCCGGTGCCGAGTTCGTACTGGCCCGACAGCAGGATCACGAACGCGGTCGCGCTGCAGATCACGATCGTGTCGACGAACACGCCGAGCATCTGGATCAGCCCTTGCACGACCGGATGCCGCACGCTCGCGGTCGCGGCCGCGTTCGGCGCGCTGCCCATGCCGGCCTCGTTCGAGAACAGCCCGCGCTTCACGCCCATCGCGACCGCCTGGCTGACCGCATAGCCGGTCAGGCCACCCGCCGCCTGTTCGAGCCCGAACGCGCTCTTCACGATCAGCGCGATCACGCCCGGCACAAGGGTGACATGCGTCGCGACCGCGTAGACCGCCAGCGCGAGGTAGCCGATTGCCATCACCGGCACGATCACCTGCGCGACCGACGCGATGCGGCGAATCCCGCCGAAGATGAGCGGCGCGGTGAGCAGCACGAGGCCGAGGCCGACCGTCTCGCGGCTCCAGCCGAACGACGTATGGAACGCGTCGGCGATCGCATTGGCCTGCACCGCGTTGAACACGAAGCCGAACGCGAGAATCAGCGACAGCGAGAACAGCACGCCGAAGCCGCGCGAACGCAGGCCCGTCTGGATGTAGTACGCGGGGCCGCCACGATAGCTGCCGTCCGGATGCGACACCTTGAAGATCTGCGCGAGCGTCGCCTCGACGAACGCGGACGACATCCCGACGAGCGCCGTCATCCACATCCAGAAGATCGCGCCCGGCCCGCCGATCGTCAGCGCGACCGCGACGCCCGCGATGTTGCCGGTGCCCACGCGGCTCGCGAGCCCGGTCGCGAACGCCTGGAACGACGAGATGCTGCCCGGCTCGCCCTTGCTGCCGACCAGCTTGATGCTGAGGAGCAGCGCCTTCAGCTGGATCATCCGGAACCGCAGCGTGAACCACGCGCCCACGCCGAGCAGCAGCGCGATCAGCACGTAGTTCCACAGCACGCCGTTGACGGCGTCGATCAGGCCTTGTACGAGTGCTTCCATCCAGAGTCCTTGTAAATGGGGTCAGTCAAATGCGGCGGCCACGCGAACGCGACCGGAGGGGCGTCATGATATGACAGTTTTCAAGGATTATTACAAAACGAAAGGAAACGGGATCGCGAAAAATCAGCGCCCGATGTGATCAGGTTAGGCGACGCTTCGGGGAGATGCGGGGGTATGCGACGGGGGCGCGGCGAGTGCATGCCCGGGGCTTGCGTCATGCCCCGGATCCCTGCCCGTTGTCACACGGCGAGCCTGGCTCGGCGAGCAGCGATCCCAAGCGGAAATACCGTAGCGGGCGAGTCGCGATCTTTGACGCCCGAAAACAATCGCAACAGTGAATCACCAAACAGAAATGGCGATAAAAACGAATTTATTCTTTAAGCATTTTTTCACCACCCGTTAATCGCACCCTCCAGAGACCCCCAAGCTCTAAAAATAGAAATAAACCGCGCGAATCTGATACAGTTTCTTGCAATACCGATTGATTTCCGTTAAAAAATTCACCCGTCGACAACGCGCAGGCGTCCACGTCAGTCGCCGCGGGCATCCTCTGCCCGCGGCGACCGCAAACAATTCTTATGCTCGTAGCGAGTGCGGCGCTCTTTCGGCGACTGCCTGGAAGGCATGAACCGGCGTCCATTGTTGTGCGTGGGTCCCGTTGTAGGGGAATGCCCAGACGAGGTTGTTGGCTTGCAGACTATCGTAATGATCGTCGATCACGAGGCCGGTGTTGGCGAGTGACGTGATGTAACCGGGGCGAATGGAGATGCTCCACCGCTGCGAAGGCGCTCCCGTGAACGGACGCAGGACCAGCGGGGTCTCGGGGGCGACCTTGCCGTTTGCGAAGTCGACCGCCAGCTTGCCTCCGCCGTTCGAATCGCTGAAATCCAGAATGATGAAACCAAGGGTGGGATCGTAGTCCCACAGGGTCTGCACATTCGGGTCGGTGAAATAGCGAAGTTGCACCGGGGCATCGGGGCCGATCACGCTGCCGTTGGTATTGTTTTGGGCAACACCGAGGACGCGCGTCGGATCCTGCGTAAACTGAAACGACATCGATACATACGCCATGATTTTCTCCAAAGGGTATGAAAACCAGACCGTTCAATATGCCCGAATTAATCGGACGAAAATCACTATAGGTGGCAGCAGACCCCGATTCAACCTCTATTTCCAGATAAATATCGATATTTTTGTTTTTATAAATGGTCGATTTAATTGATGCCGAATTAATTGTCGACAGCTCACGGAAAATCCCGGCCAACCCAATCGCCGCAGGCTCGCGCCCCATAAAAAAACCGGGCGCCCTTTCGAACGCCCGGTTTTCATCAGAACCTGCTTACGCGATTGAGCTTACCGCGGCAGTTCCGAATGCCCCATCAGGTACGCATCGACCGAGCGCGCGCACTGGCGGCCTTCGCGGATCGCCCAGACGACGAGCGACTGGCCGCGGCGCATGTCGCCTGCCGCGAACACCTTGTCGACCGACGTGTAGTACGAGCGATCGCCTTCGGTCGCCGCACGCGCGTTGCCGCGTGCGTCCTTCGCGACGCCGAACGCCTCGAGCACGGTGGCTGCCGGCTGCGTGAAGCCCATCGCGAGCAGCACCAGGTCGGCCTTCATCTCGAACTCGGAGCCCGGCACTTCCTGCATCTTGCCGTCCTTCCATTCGACGCGCGCCGCGATCAGCTTCTCGACCTTGCCGTTCTTGCCTTCGAGACGCTTCGTCGCGACCGCCCAGTCACGCTCGCAGCCTTCCTCGTGCGACGACGACGTGCGCAGCTTGATCGGCCAGTACGGCCACACGAGCGGCTTGTTTTCCTCTTCCGGCGGCTGCGGCAGCAGCTCGAACTGCGTGACCTGCTTCGCGCCGTGACGGTTCGACGTGCCGACGCAGTCCGAACCCGTGTCGCCGCCGCCGATCACGATCACGTGCTTGCCCTTCGCGACCAGCTGGTCGACGAGCTTGTCGCCCGCGTTCACGCGGTTCTGCTGCGGCAGGAAGTCCATCGCGAAATGCACGCCGGCGAGCTCGCGGCCCGGCACCGGCAGGTCGCGCGGCGTTTCCGAACCGCCCGCGATCACGACCGCGTCGAACTCTTCCTTCAGCTTCTCCGGCGAAATGGTTTCCTTCGCGAGGCTGCCGATCGACTCGGGCAGCGGATCCTTGCCGATGAACACGCTGGTGCGGAACGTCACGCCTTCCGCTTCCATCTGGCGCATGCGGCGATCGATCAGCCACTTCTCGAGCTTGAAGTCGGGGATCCCGTAACGCAGCAGGCCGCCGACGCGATCGTTCTTCTCGAACACCGTCACGTCGTGGCCGGCGCGCGCGAGCTGCTGCGCGGCGGCGAGACCCGCAGGGCCCGAACCGACGACCGCCACCTTCTTGCCGGTCTTGTGCTCGGGCGGCAGCGGCTTCACCCAGCCTTCCGCCCAGGCCTTGTCGATGATCGCATGCTCGATCGACTTGATGCCGACCGGATCGTTGTTGATCCCGAGCGTGCAGGCTGCCTCGCACGGTGCCGGGCAGATGCGGCCCGTGAACTCGGGGAAGTTGTTGGTCGAATGCAGGACTTCGATCGCCTGCTGCCAGTCCTGGCGGTAAACGAGATCGTTGAAGTCCGGGATGATGTTGTTGACCGGGCAGCCGTTGTTGCAGAACGGGATGCCGCAATCCATGCAGCGTGCGCCCTGGACCTTCGCGTCCGCGTCGGTCAGTGCCGCGACGAATTCCTTGTAGTGCTTCACGCGCGTGAGCGGTGCTTCGTACGCCTCGTGGCGGCGTTCGAACTCCAGAAAACCGGTTGCCTTGCCCATAAGGTGCTCTTCTGTTCGGTGTATCAGGTGGGGGAGCCGCGCGCGGCAGTCAGGCGCGCGCGGCATTCGCTATGTCGTTCGTCGCTCAGGCGGCCAGCACTTCCTTCGCCGCCTTCTTCGCACCGATCTCGCCCAGCGCGCGCTTGTATTCGTGCGGGAACACCTTCACGAACTGGCGGCGCGCCGCGTCCCAGTTTTCCAGCAGCGACTTCGCGCGCGGCGAACCCGTGAACTGGAAATGACGCTCGACGAGCCCCTTGAGCAGCGCTTCGTCCGTCGTGCCTTCGTGCCAGAGCGCGCGGTCGACCGTACGCTCCTGCTCGGCCTGCTGCAGCACCGGATCGAGCGCGACCATCGACTTGTTGCACTTCGCCGCGAACGTGCCTTCCGGATCGTAGATATATGCGAGACCGCCCGACATGCCGGCCGCGAAGTTGCGCCCCGTCTCGCCGAGCACGACGACCGTGCCGCCCGTCATGTATTCGCAGCCGTGGTCGCCCGTGCCTTCGACGACCGCCGTCGCGCCCGAGTTGCGCACGCAGAAGCGCTCGCCCGCGACGCCGCGGAAGAAGGCTTCGCCTTCGATCGCGCCGTACATCACCGTGTTGCCGCAGATGATGTTTTCCTCGGACTTGCCGCGGAAGTCGTTGGTCGGGCGGATGATGATCCGGCCGCCCGACAGGCCCTTGCCGACATAGTCGTTGCCGTCGCCGACGAGGTCGAGCGTCACGCCCTTCGCGAGGAACGCGCCGAAGCTCTGGCCCGCCGTGCCCTTCAGCTGGATATGCACCGCGTCGTCGGCGAGGCCGTCATGGCCGTGCTTCTTCGCGATCACGCCCGACAGCATCGCGCCGACCGTGCGGTTCACGTTGCGCACCGGCTGGATGAACGACACATGCTCGCCGTTCTCGATCGCGGCCTTCGCCTTCTCGATCAGCACGTGGTCGAGCGCGCGCTCGAGGCCGTGATCCTGCACGTCCACGTGACGCGGCGCGACGTCCTCGCACTCTTCCGGCTGGTAGAACACGCGCGAGAAGTCGAGGCCCTTCGCCTTCCAGTGCTCGATGCCCTTGCGCGTATCGAGCAGGTCGGCACGGCCGATCAGGTCGTCGAACTTCGCGACGCCGAGCTGCGCCATGATTTCGCGCACTTCCTCGGCGACGAAGAAGAAATAGTTCACGACGTGCTCGGGCTGGCCCTTGAACTTCGCACGCAGCACCGGATCCTGCGTCGCGACGCCGACCGGGCACGTGTTCAGGTGGCACTTGCGCATCATGATGCAGCCTTCGACGACGAGCGGCGCCGTCGCGAAGCCGAATTCGTCCGCGCCGAGCAGCGCGCCGATCACGACGTCGCGGCCCGTCTTCATCTGGCCGTCGGCCTGCACGCGAATGCGGCCGCGCAGGCGGTTCAGCACCAGCGTCTGCTGCGTTTCGGCGAGGCCGAGTTCCCACGGCGTGCCCGCATGCTTGACCGACGACAGCGGCGATGCGCCCGTGCCGCCGTCATGGCCGGCGATCACGACGTGGTCGGCCTTCGCCTTTGCGACACCGGCCGCCACCGTGCCGACGCCGACTTCCGACACCAGCTTCACCGAGATGCTCGAGCTCGGGTTCACGTTCTTCAGGTCGTGGATCAGCTGCGCCAGATCCTCGATCGAGTAGATGTCGTGGTGCGGCGGCGGCGAGATCAGGCCGACGCCCGGCACCGAGTAACGCAGCTTGCCGATGTATTCCGACACCTTGTGACCCGGCAGCTGGCCGCCTTCGCCCGGCTTCGCGCCCTGCGCCATCTTGATCTGGATCTGGTCGGCCGACGCGAGGTACTCGGCGGTGACGCCGAAGCGGCCCGATGCGACCTGCTTGATCTTCGAGCGCAGCGAATCGCCATCCTTCAGCGGAATGTCGCTGACGATCTCGTCGCCGATCACCGACTTCAGCGTCTCGCCCGACTTGATCGGAATGCCGCGCAGTTCGTTGCGATAGCGCTTCTCGTCCTCGCCGCCTTCGCCGGTGTTCGACTTGCCGCCGATCCGGTTCATCGCGATCGCGAGCGTCGCGTGCGCTTCGGTGCTGATCGAACCGAGCGACATCGCGCCCGTCGCGAAGCGCTTGACGATGTCCTTCGCCGGCTCGACGTTTTCGATCGGGATCGCCTTGGTCGGCTCGACCTTGAACTCGAACAGGCCGCGGAACGTCATGTGACGCTTGGTCTGGTCGTTGATCAAGTGCGCGTATTCCTTGTACGTCTGGTACGAGTTGCTGCGCGTCGCGTGCTGCAGCTTCGCGATCGAATCCGGCGTCCACATGTGGTCTTCGCCGCGCACGCGGTATGCGTACTCGCCGCCCGCGTCGAGCATGTCGCGCAGGACCGGGTTGTCGCCGAACGCGTCGCGGTGCAGGCGGATCGCTTCTTCCGCGACTTCGAACAGGCCGATGCCGCCGACCTTCGAGGCCGTGCCCTTGAAGTACTTCTCGACGAGGTCGCTCGACAGGCCGAGCGCTTCGAAGATCTGCGCGCCTGTGTACGACATGTACGTCGAGATGCCCATCTTCGACATCACCTTCTGCAGGCCCTTGCCGACCGCCTTCGTGAAGTTGTAGACGGCCTTCTCCGGCGACAGGTCGCCCGGCAGGCCTTCGGCCATCTTCGCGAGCGTTTCCATCGCGAGGTACGGGTGCACGGCTTCCGCGCCGTAGCCCGCGAGCAGCGCGAAGTGGTGCGTCTCACGCGCGGAGCCCGTCTCGACGACGAGGCCCGTGCTCGTGCGCAACCCTTGCTGGACGAGGTGCGTATGGATCGCCGACGTGGCAAGCAGCGCCGGAATCGCGACGTGCTCGGCGTCCGTCTTGCGGTCCGACACGATCAGCATGTTGTAGCCCGACTTCACCGCGTCGACGGCTTCCGCGCACAGCGACGCGAGGCGTGCCTCGATGCCTTCCTTGCCCCACGCGACCGGGTAGCAGATGTTCAGCTCGTACGCGCTGAACTTGCCGCCCGTGTACTGGTCGATCGCGCGGATCTTCGCGATGTCCTTGAAGTCGAGCACCGGCTGCGACACTTCGAGACGCATCGGCGGGTTGATGTTGTTCGTGTCGAGCAGGTTCGGCTTCGGGCCGATGAACGACACGAGCGACATGACCATGTTCTCGCGGATCGGGTCGATCGGCGGGTTCGTGACCTGCGCGAACAGCTGCTTGAAGTAGTGATAGAGCGTCTTGTTCTTGTTCGACATCACCGCGAGCGGCGAATCGTTGCCCATCGAACCGACGGCCTCTTCACCCTGCTGCGCCATCGGCGCCATCAGGAACTTCAGGTCTTCCTGCGTGTAGCCGAACGCCTGCTGGCGGTCGAGCAGCGCGGCGCCCTGCGTGCGGCCGGCCGCGACATCCTCGGCCTTCGGCTCGATCTCGTCGAGCTTGATGCGCACGGCGTCGATCCAGCTCTTGTACGGCTTCGCGTTCGCGAGGTTGTCCTTCAGTTCCTTGTCGTCGATGATGCGGCCGTGTTCCATGTCGATCAGGAACATCTTGCCCGGCTGCAGACGCCACTTCTTGACGATCTTCGATTCAGGGATCGGCAGCGTGCCGGCTTCCGACGCCATGATGACGAGATCGTCGTCGGTCACGATGTAGCGCGCCGGGCGCAGGCCGTTACGGTCGAGCGTCGCGCCGATCTGGCGGCCGTCGGTGAACGCGATCGCGGCCGGGCCGTCCCAAGGCTCCATCATCGCGGCGTGGTATTCGTAGAACGCGCGGCGGTTCTCGTCCATCAGCGTGTGCTGTTCCCACGCTTCGGGGATCATCATCATCACCGCGTGCACGAGCGGGTAGCCGGCCATCACCAGCAGTTCGAGACAGTTGTCGAACGATGCGGTGTCCGACTGGCCCGGGTAGATCAGCGGCCACAGCTTGGGCAGATCGTCGGCGAGCACGTGCGACGCGATCGCGCCGGTACGCGCGTTCAGCCAGTTCACGTTGCCCTTCACGGTGTTGATCTCGCCGTTGTGCGCGATCATCCGGTACGGGTGAGCCAGTTCCCAGGCCGGGAACGTGTTGGTCGAGAAGCGCTGGTGCACGAGCGCGAGCGCCGACACGACGCGCGCGTCCTGCAGGTCGCGGTAGTACACGCCGACCTGGCCCGCCAGCAGCAGCCCCTTGTAGACGATCGTGCGCGCCGACATCGACGGCACGAAGTATTCCTTGCCGTGCTTGAGCTTCAGTGCCTGGATGCGGTGGCTCGCGGTCTTGCGGATCACGTACAGCTTCCGCTCGAGCGCGTCCGTCACCATGATGTCCTTGCCGCGGCCGATGAAGATCTGGCGGATCAGCGGCTCGCTCGCCTTGACCGTCGGCGAGATCGGCATCGCATGGTCGACCGGCACGTCGCGCCAGCCGAGCACGACCTGGCCTTCGGCCTTCACCGTCCGCTCGAGCTCCTGCTCGCACGCGAGACGCGATGCGTTTTCCTTCGGCAGGAAGATCATGCCGACCCCATATTCGCCAGCCGGCGGCAGATTCACGCCCTGCTTCGCCATTTCCTCGCGATAGAACGCGTCCGGAATCTGGATCAGGATGCCCGCACCGTCGCCCATCAGCGGATCGGCGCCGACCGCGCCACGGTGATCGAGGTTCTCGAGGATCTTCAGACCCTGCTGAATGATCTCGTGGCTCTTCTTGCCCTTGATGTGAGCGACGAAGCCGACGCCGCAGGCGTCGTGTTCGTTTTGCGGGTCGTACAGACCTTGTGCGGCGGGCACCGCGGCGAGCGGCTGCTGGTGGTCGTTCATGGGGACACCGTCGTAAAGGGGGCCTGGAGGCCGTTGAACCATTTTCTTGTTGCCGTCGATCCCGCTCCCGACGGGAGACGGCACGGCCGACAGTGGTTGGGCGAGCTTCACCCAAGCCACCGGAATTCGGAATATACGCGACGAATCAAAGGAATAGCAACAAAAACCGCTTGGTCGAACCCCAATTAAACAGATGCTCCGATCTGGTGCCACTTTATTGGGGTCGCATTGCTTTGGTGCAAAAAGAAGCGGCGCCCGCAGCGCCGCCTCGTGATCCGCCTTTCCCGCGTTACTGCTGGATCGGCGGCGTGTTTTCACGCACCTTTCTGGGGCGTCCGCGCGGCAGCGGCGACACGCGGCGGTTCGCGGTGCGCGCCGCCCACTCGCGGTAGTTTTCGCCGCCGAGCACCCAACCCTTCAGCGTCGCCTGCTGAAGCTGATCGGCCTGCCGCTCGTCGAGCGGCTGCTCGCACAGTTCCTTGTACGCGCGCTGACGGTCGAACGGCGTGTTGCCGAGCGCCCAGTAGAGCGGATGGTCGGTGATCAGGCTGTCGACGGTGAGCCCGACGTGGTGCCGGTAGCTCGACCAGCGATAGGCGTCGGGCGTCGCGACCAGCTGCGAGCGCACGGGGCTCATCTCGACCACGCGGCTCGCGAGCAAGAAATAGCGCTCGCCTTCGATCACGGTGGCGCGATAGCGGCCTTCCCACAGGGTGCCGCGGCGCGAATAACGCCGGTTGAAATGCGCGACGTAGCGGCGGCCGACCGCCTGCATCGCCTTCGGCAGGCTCGCCTCGTCGCTCGGCGTCACAAGGAGCTGCACCTGACGCGGAAGCAGCACGTAGGCATGTATCGAAAGATGGTGATCGCGTGCCGCGGCCTTCAGACAATCGATGAAGAGTTCGTAGTCCTGGTCGTCGACGAACGCGGGTTGCTGATCCAGGCCGCGCAGTATCACGTGCTGCGGCTGGTCGGGAACGTAGAGTCGTGCTAACCGTGCCATGCTGAATGTCCGTTTGAACGCGTTAGGAAATACCCGAAGGTCCGAAAATGCGCACCTGCGTAGAATGCTTGTCCCGGCGGGGCGCGGAAGCGTACGGTCGTGCGAATCCTAGGGAGAAAGCTCTAACTTCCGAGCTTGTTTGGTTTTAAACGCAGTCGTCATAATGAGCACGCCTTTGATCGGAGGAGACACAATGAAACGAAAACTGGCCATTACGGGGGCCGCAGCGCTCGCATTCGCATTTGCGGGCGGTACGGCACACGCACAATCCGCAGGTGATTTCTACGTCAGCACCGGCTGGTTCCACCTGTCCCCGCAGGACAGCAGCGACCCACTGTTCCTGTACGGGGTCGGCGGCACGCCCATCAACCAATCGATCCCCAACACGGGCGCCGGCATCAACGACGCCGATACGCTTGGGCTCGCAGCTGGCTACTTCGTCACCGACCACATCTCCACCGAGCTCGTCATGGGGATACCGCCGAAGTTCGACATTACCGGCAAGGGTCAGTTCGAAAAGTTCGGCATACTCGGCCGTGCGTATCAGTGGAGCCCCGCCCTATTGCTTCGCTACCACTTCAATGACGCCAACGCGAAGTTCCGTCCGTATGTCGGCGTCGGCGCGACGTATGTCTGGTTCACCGGCGCAAAGATCACAAACAGCAGCTTCGAGAACGGCGTGCTCGGTGGCCCGACCAGCGCTACGACCAGCAACCAATGGGCCCCCGTTTTCAATGCCGGCTTCACGTACAACTTCACGAAACACTGGTTCGGGGGCCTGTCGATCTCGTACATCCCGGTCAGCGTGACCGCAACCTTCACGACGGCCCGCCGGACGCCGGTCGGCACCCTGACCGAGACGTCGAAAGCGAAGATCTCGCTCAACCCGATCGTCACGTACCTGAACATCGGCTACCGCTTCTAAGCGTAGTCGAATATTTGGGGAATGGTTAATCCTGCTGCAATTTGTAGCGGAATTTTCCTCGAGTAACGGGCCCGCGATGCAAAACGCCCCGGTCGGAATCCCGCCGGGGCGTCGTTTTTTCGCGTCAGGCACGTTCCCGCGCAGGGTTTTGCCGGATGCGCGGCGTTACACGATGTCGTCGAGCGCCGTCGGGCCGATCAGGTCGATCCGGTCCGTGCAGACCGCATCGACGCCCCAGCGCACGAGTTCGCGCGCCCGGCCGAGGTCGTTGACCGTATAAACCAGGATGCGCAGCCCGGCCGCCTTGATCGCTCGCACGAGCGGTTCGTCGAGTTCCTTGTGGCTTGCGTGCAACGATACGCAGCCGAGCGCGCCAACGACCTGCGCATGCCAATCGTCCGGCACCGCCTCGTACAGCATCCCGCGCGGCAGCGCCGGCGCGCTTGCGCGCGCCTGTTGCAGCGCGTCGAACGAGAACGACGACAGCAGCGGCGGCACGGGCGCACCGTGCCAGTACGCTGCCGCATCGGCGGCCACTCGTGACCCGGTCTCGCGCTCGCGGCCGGGGCACGGCTTGATCTCGACGTTCGCGGCCAGCCCGTGCGCGATGCAGCGCGCCGCAGCAGCCTCGAACGTCGGCATCCGCTCGCCCGCGAAACGCGTGTCGAACCAGGCACCGGCGTCGAGCTCGGCCAGCGCCGCATAACGCATGCCCGCCGCCGGCCCGCTGCCGTTCGACGTGCGGTCGACCGTGTCGTCGTGCAACAGGAAGCTCACGTCGTCGGCGGACAGCTTCGCATCGAACTCGACCATCCGGTGACCGCGCCGCGCGCCCTCGTCGAGTGCGGCGAGCGTGTTCTCCGGCGCAAGCGTGCCGCCGCCGCGATGGGCGACGACGCGCGGATAGGGCCAGTCGGTACGGGAAGTCATCGTGCGCCTCGCAGCAGGTCCGTCAGGCTCAGCCGGCACGCTTGCCGGTCTCGGGATCGAAGAAATGCAGCCGGTGCGCGGGCAGCGCGGCGCCCAGCGCCGTGCCGCGCGCGGGACGATCCGCGTGCGGCAGCCGCACCGCGACGTCGTGGTTACCCCAGCGGCCGTGCGCGAGGTTGTCCGCACCCAGCAGTTCGCACGAGTCGACCGGCAGCGTCGCCTGCGCGACACCCGGCTGCGGCGTCATGTGCTCCGGCCGCACGCCGAGCACCCAGTCGCGCCCGGTGGCGATCGCGGTGCCGATGCCGGGCGCGCCGGCGACCGGCAGCGCCGGACCGCCGCCCGCGACCGTAAACGTCGCGCCATCCTCCGACAGCCGGCCGTGCATCAGGTTCATCGCCGGCGAGCCGATGAAGCCCGCGACGAACACCGTCGCCGGCTTCTCGTACACGTCGACCGGCGCGCCGATCTGCTCCGCATAGCCGCGGTTCATCACGATCACGCGCTGCGCGAGCGTCATCGCCTCGATCTGGTCGTGCGTCACGTATACGCTCGTCGTCGCGAGCCGCGCATGCAGCCGCTGGATCTCGAGCCGCATCTGCACGCGCAGCTTCGCATCGAGGTTCGACAGCGGCTCGTCGAACAGGAACACCGACGGCTCGCGCACGATCGCACGCCCCATCGCGACGCGCTGCCGCTGGCCGCCCGACAGTTCACGCGGCCGCCGCGCGAGCAGCGGCTCGAGCTCGAGGATCTTCGCGGCCGCGGCCACCCGTGAGTCGATCGTCGCGCGCTCGATGCCGCGGATCTTCAGCCCGTAGCCCATGTTCTGCGCGACCGTCATGTGCGGATACAGCGCATAGTTCTGGAACACCATCGCGATGTCGCGATCCTTCGGCTCCAGCGCGTTGACGACGCGATCGCCGATCGCGATCTCGCCGTCCGTCACCGTCTCGAGCCCCGCGATCATCCGCAGCAGCGTCGACTTGCCGCAGCCCGACGGGCCGACCAGCACGATGAATTCGCCGTCGGCGATCTCCACGTCGATGCCGTGCAGCACGTGCTGCTTGCCGTCGTAGGATTTCCTGACGCCCTTCAAGCTCAGCGCAGCCATACTTGGTTCTTCTCCCGGTTGCCGTCCGTGGTTCATTTCTCGGAATCGACGAGGCCGCGCACGAACCAGCGCTGCATCGCCAGCACGACGACGAGCGGCGGAATCATCGCCAGCAGCGTCGCCGCCATTACGTATTGCCACTCGGTCGCGGCGTCGCCGCTCGCGATCATCGTCTTGATGCCCACCACCGCCGTCGACAGCGACGCCTCCGTCGTGATCAGGATCGGCCACAGATACTGGTTCCAGCCGTAGATGAACGTGATCACGAACAGCGCCGCGATGCTCGTCTTCGACAGCGGTAGCACGACGTCGCGGAAAAAGCGCAGCGGCCCCGCGCCGTCGATGCGCGCGGCGTCCATCAGCTCGTCGGGCAGCGTCATGAAGAACTGGCGGAACAGGAACGTCGCGGTCGCCGATGCGATCAGCGGCAGCGAAAGCCCGGCGTAAGTGTTCGTCAGGTTCAGCGTCGACACGACCTGCACGGTCGGGAAGATCCGCACCTCGACCGGCAGCATCAGCGTGATGAAGATCAGCCAGAACGCGGTGTTGCGGAACGGGAAACGGAAATAGACGATCGCATACGCGGACAGGATCGACACCGCGATCTTGCCGACCGCGATCCCGAGCGCCATCACGAAGCTGTTGACGAGCAGCCGGCCGAACGGCGCCGTCGTGCCGCCGCTGCCGTGCCCCCAGATGTAGGCGATGTTCTCCAGCAGGTGCGTGCTCGGCACCAGCGACAGCGGGATCGTGAACACTTCCTGCGCGTTCATCGTTGCCGCGCAGAACGCGACGTACACCGGGAACACGATCAGCACGACACCCGCGATCAGCACCGCGTGGCAGAACAGGTCGAAGCCCTTGCGATTTTCGATCATGCGTATTGCACCCTGCGTTCGACGAAACGGAACTGGATCACCGTGAGCCCGACGACGATGATCATCAGCACGACCGACTGCGCGCCCGAGCTGCCGATGTCGAGCCCCTGGAAGCCTTCCGTGAAGATCTTGTAGATCAGCGTCTTCGTGCTTTGCGCGGGGCCGCCCGCGGTGGCCGCGTCGATCACCGGGAACGTGTCGAAGAACGCGTAGACGAGGTTCACGACCAGCAGGAAGAAGCTCGTCGGCGACAGCAGCGGCAGCACGATGTGGAAGAAGCGCCGCACCGGCCCGGCACCGTCGATCGCCGCCGCCTCGATCAGCGAGCGCGGGATTGCCTGCAGCCCCGCGTAGAAGAACAGGAAGTTGTAGCTCACCTGCTTCCACACCGACGCGAGCACGACGAGGAACATCGCCTGGCCGCCGTTCAGCGCGTGATTCCACACGATGCCGCCCTTCGCGAGCGCATAGGTGACGAGGCCGATGCTCGGGTTGAACAGGAACGCCCACAGCACGGCCGCGATCGTCGGCGCGACCGCATACGGCCAGATCAGCAGCGTGCGGTACACGCGCGCGCCGCGGATCACGCGGTCGGCGCAGGCGGCGAGCAACAGCGACACGACGAGCCCGCTGACCGTGACGAGCGAGCTGAACACCAGCGTCGTGCGGAACGAGTCGAGGTACAGCGGATCGGCGAACAGGTGGGCAAAGTTCGCGAAGCCGACGAATTCACTCGACGTGCCGAACGCGTCCTGCATCTGCGTCGACTGCCACAACGCGACGCCGGCCGGCCACAGGAAGAACACGGCGGTGATCGCGAGCTGCGGCGCGATCAGCAGGTACGGCAGCAGGCTCGCGCCGAAACGGGAACGGGATTGCATCGCGGGCATCCGGTCAGGCAAAACGGAAAGGGAACCGCGCCGCCGGCCGCGCGCGCCCATGCGGCGCGGCGACCGGCGGCACGAACGCGATGCGGGTCAGCCGCCCGACTTCTCGAAGCGGCGCAGCAGCTCGTCGCCGCGCGACGCCGCCGAATCGAGTGCGTCCTTCGGCGACTTCTTCTGCGCCCAGACCTGCTCCAGCTCTTCGTCGACGATCGTGCGGATCTGCGGCATGTTGCCGAGGCGCAGCCCCTTCGTATAAGGCAGCGGCGGCTTGTTCATCATCTGCTTGATCGCGGTTTCCGCGCTCGGGTTCTTCGCATAGAAGCCCTGCCGGCGCGTGAGGTCGTACGCGGCCGTCGTGACCGGCAGATAACCCGTTTCCTGGTGCCACTTCGCGGCGATCGGCGGCGAGGCCAGGAACGCGAGGAATTGCGCGACGCCCTTGTAGGTCGCCGGATCCTTGCCGGCCAGCACCCACAGGCTCGCGCCGCCGATGATCGCGTTCTGAGGCGCACCCTTCACGTTCGCGTCGTACGGCATCATGCCGGTGCCGTAGCTGAACTTCGCGAACTTCTGCACGTTCGCGAGCGCGCCCGACGACGTCGTCAGGATCCCGCAGTCGCCGCTGTAGAACTTCGCGGACGCTTCGTCCTTGCGGCCCGCATACGTGAACGTGCCGTCCTTCTGCATCTGCTGCAGGAACGCGATGTGCGCGATCTGCTGCGGCTTGTTGAATTCGAGCGCCGCGTCGGTGCCGTCGAAGCCGTTGTTGCGGCTCGCGAACGGCAGCGCATGCCACGCGCCGTAATTCTCGAGCTGGATCCAGCCCTGCCAGCCGGTCGTGAAGCCGCACGCCATCCCGGACTTGCGCAGCTTTTCCGCGTCGGCCTGCACGTCGGCCCACGTCTTCGGCGGCTGGTTCGGATCGAGCCCGGCCTTCTTGAACGCGTCCTTGTTGTAGTAGAGCACCGGCGTCGAGCTGTTGAACGGCATCGACACGAGATGGCCCGTCTTCGCGTCGCTGTAGTAGCTCGCGATGGTCGGCACGAACGCCTTTTCGTCGAGCGGCACGCCGGCCTGCTTGAACACGTCGTAGACGGGCACGACGGCCTTCTTCGCCTGCATCATCGTCGCGGTGCCGACTTCATAGACCTGGAGGATCGCCGGCGCGTTGCCGCTGCGATAGGCGGCGATGCCGGCCGCGAGTGCCTGGTCGTAGGTGCCCTTGAACACCGGCACGATCTTGTAGTCACCCTGCGATGCATTGAACTGCGCGGCGAGTTCATTCACGCGCTCGCCGAGCGCCGACTCCATCGCATGCCAGAACTGGATCTCCGTCACGGCGAACGCCGCATGCTGCATACCGAACATGAGCGCGCCACCCAGCGCGATCGAGCGAACCACTGTCCCCGCAGGCTTCTTCTTCATCGACCTCTCTCCTATGAAAACGTTACCAACAGCGTGTGCAACATTCCCATCGCCATTGAACCGGCGAAGTCTAGTGATCGTTTGTGACAGTCAGTTGTCGTTGATGACGAACAGGCGCTGATATTCCTTCAGCGCGAAGCGGTCGGTCATGCCGGCGATGTAGTGCGCGACGAGGCGCGGCTGCTGCGCTTCGTCGTCCGACTGATACGGCGGCGGCAGCAGGCGCGGATCGTCGATGAACGCGTCGAACAGCCCGGTGACGACGCGCTGCGCCTTGTTCGCCATTCGCATCACCTTGTAGTGGCGATACAGGTTCTTGAACAGGAAACGCTTGAGGGCGGCCGCCTGCGCGGCGATCGCCTCACTGTGCGCCACGAGCGGCGGCGCGGCGCGCACGTCGTCGAGCGACGCGGGTGCGACGCGCGCGAGATTGCGCGTGGTCTCGTCGATCAGGTCGACGATCAGCGTGTTGATGATGCGGCGCACCGTCTCGTGCACGAGGCGGCGGCCTTCGAGATGCGGGAATTCGGCGAGCGCCGCGTCGTAGTGGCGCTGCCACAGCTCGACTTCGGCGAGCTGATCGATCGTGATCAGGCCGGAGCGCAGGCCGTCGTCGACGTCATGGTTGTTGTATGCGATTTCGTCTGCGATGTTCGCGAGCTGCGCTTCCAGCGACGGCTGGCGGCCTTGCAGGAAACGCTCGCCGAGCGCGCCGAGCTTGCGCGCGTTCTCGCGCGAGCAGTGCTTGAGGATGCCTTCGCGCGTCTCGAAGCACAGGTTCAGGCCGTTGAACGCGCCGTAGTGCTCCTCGAGCTCGTCGACCACGGCCAGGCTCTGCAGGTTGTGCTCGAAGCCGCCGTGCTCGCGCATGCACGCATTCAGCGCGTCCTGCCCGGCATGGCCGAACGGTGTATGACCGAGATCGTGCGCGAGCGAGATCGCTTCGACGAGATCCTCGTTGAGCCGCAGGTTGCGCGCGACCGAACGCGCGATCTGCGCGACTTCGAGGCTGTGCGTGAGACGGGTACGAAACAGGTCGCCTTCGTGATTGACGAACACCTGTGTCTTGTATTCGAGCCGGCGGAACGCGGTCGAATGAACGATGCGGTCGCGGTCGCGCTGGAATTCGGTGCGCGCCGCCGGCGGCGTTTCCTGATGGCGGCGGCCGCGCGACTGCGACGCGTGGGCGGCATACGGAGCGAGATGGGCTTCCAGCGCCGCCAGCGTCGGCGGCTCGGCCAGCGCCGCGACGGATGCGCGGCCGGCTTTGGTCGGTTTGCTGCTGGATGTCTCGCTCACGTCTCCTCCATGTCAGGGGCGCCGGGGCATCCGGGGCGCCGTTACCGGGTCGTCTGCGTCAGGGTGGCGAACACGGCTTCGTCGGGCGCCTGGGTGATCAGCGTATCGCCGAATCGCTTCAGCAGGATGAACTTGATCGCACCGGCTTCGGCCTTCTTGTCGACGCGCATCAGGTCCATGTAGCGCGCATCGCCGAGTGCCGGCCCGCGGACCGGCAGATGGGCGGCGGCAATCACCGCATCCAGCCGCTGCCGCGACGCTTCGTCGAGCAGGCCGAGCCGCACCGACAGGTCGCCCGCCATCACCATCCCGCAGCCGACCGCTTCGCCGTGCAGCCATTCTCCGTAGCCGAGCCCGGCCTCGATCGCATGGCCGAATGTATGGCCGAAATTCAGGATCGCACGCAGGCCGCCTTCGCGTTCGTCGGCCGCGACCACGCTCGCCTTGATCTCGCACGAGCGCTTCACCGCATGCGCGAGCGCGGCCGGCTCGCGGCGGTTCAGTGCGTCGACGTTCGCCTCGATCCAGCCGAAGAATTCCGCATCGGCGATCGCGCCCGTCTTGATGACCTCGGCCACGCCGGCCGCCAGCTCGCGATCGGGCAACGTGGTCAGCGCGCCGATATCGGCGATCACGGCCTGCGGCTGGTAGAACGCGCCGATCATGTTCTTGCCGAGCGGGTGGTTGATGCCCGTCTTGCCGCCGACCGACGAATCGACCTGCGACAGCAGCGTCGTCGGCACCTGGATGAACGGCACGCCGCGCATGTAGCACGCAGCGGCGAAGCCGGTCATGTCGCCGATCACGCCGCCGCCGAGTGCGACGAGCGTCGTCTTGCGGTCGGCGCGCTCGGTCAGCAGGCCGTCGAAGATCAGGTTCAGCGTTTCCCAGTTCTTGTAGGCCTCGCCGTCCGGCAGCACGACCGTCGAGACGCGCTTGCCGAGCGGCGCGAGCGCCGCGCGCAGCGCGTCGCCGTAAAGCGGGTCGACCGTCGTGTTCGTGACGATCGTGACCGACGAACCGGTGATGTGGGGGGCGAACAGTTCGGTGCGGCCGATCAGGCCGGCACCAATGTGAATCGGGTAGGCGCGGTCGCCCAGGTCGACGTTGATGGTAATCATGCTTGTAGCGGCTTGGCGATGACGCCTGCCAGTTCGAGTTGCATCAGCACCATGTTGACGAGGCCGTTGACCGACGGGCGGCCGGTCTCGATGATGAAGTCCGCGCATTCGCGGTACAGCGGGTCGCGCACTTCGTAGAGCGCTTCGAGACGCGCCTTCGGATCGTCGGTCTGCAACAGCGGGCGGTTCTTGTCCTTGCGTGTTCGCAGCCACAGATCGTGCGGATTGGCGCGCAGATAAATGACGATGCCGTTTCCCTTCAGGCAATCGCGATTCTCGGGCCGCAGCACCGCGCCGCCGCCCGTCGCGAGCACGATGTTCTCGCGCTGCGTGAGATCGGCGATCACCTGCGATTCGCGGTCGCGAAACCCGGCCTCGCCCTCCATCTCGAAGATCACCGGAATGCGCGCACCCGTGCGGGCCTCGATTTCGTGGTCGGAGTCGAAGAACGTCCTGTCGAGCCGGCGCGCGACCGCGCGGCCCACGGTGGTCTTACCCGCTCCCATAAGGCCGACGAAAAATACGTTTGCATGTGGGTCCCGCGCTTGCAACGGCTTCCTCTGCTTGAATCTTGCTGGTGTGTGGCGCAGCTTACTGGCAAAGCGGCTGCCTTGTCGAGCCTGCGCCGCCGGCTTCCGGCCCCGTTTTTCCCGCATCCGCGTCGCCCGCGCCGGCCGTCTCGCAACGCGCGCCGACGACCGTCGGCGTGATGAAGACGACCAGTTCGCTGCGCTGCTCACGCCGCGCGCGGTGCCGGAAAAGCGCGCCCAGAACCGGTATTTTGCCCAAGAGCGGCACCCGCGTCACATCATCCCGGTTCAACTGCTCGTAAATCCCGCCGATCGCGACCGTTCCGCCATCCTCGACCTCGACACGCGTCTGGACGTGCTTCGTATGAATCGCCGGGCCAGCCGCCGTCGGCTCGCCGATGCTGTCCTTCGCCACGTCCAAGTCGAGCACGACGCGCCCGTCGGGTGTGATCTGCGGCTCGACCTCGAGCTTCAGTGTCGCACGGCGGAACTGCACGCCGCTCACACCGTTGCCGACCTTGGCCTGGTACGGCAGCTCCGAGCCCTGTTCAACGATCGCCTTCACGCGGTCGGCCGTCACCACGCGCGGACTGGAAACGATCTGGCCCCGCCCCTGCGCCTCGAGCGCGCTCAATTCAACGTCCAGCACGCGGCTGAGCGGCGCGGCGAACAATGTGAAGCCGGCCGTCGCCGCCTCGAAGCCGCCGAGCGGTCGTGCGGCCAGGTCGAGCGCGTTGCGCGTGTCCGCCGCGAATGGCGCGCCGTCGGCCGCGGGCGCCCGTCCCTGCGCACGCAGCGCGACGCGTGCGCCGAGGTTGCGCGAGAAGCCCTGCTCGCCTTCGACGATACGCGCCTCGATCCGGACCTGCCGCGACGGCCGGTCGATCGCGTCGATCAGGCCCGCGATCTGTACGATGCGGGGCGCAAGATCGGTGACGAACAACAGGTTCGTGCGCGGATCGGCCGCTGCAGCGCCGCGTTTCGACAGCAGGCGCTGGCCCGTCGCCCCGGCCAGCAACCGCTGCACGTCGTGCGCGCGCGGGTAATGCAGTGCGAAGGTCCGGCTCGCGAGCGGCTCCAACTCGGCCGCGCGTGCGTGCGTTTCGAAGCGCTCGCGCTCCCGCGCGGCGAGTTCGGCCGCCGGCGTGACCCAGACCACGTTGCTGCGCCGGGACATCACCAGCCCGTGCGTGTCGAGCAACGTGTCGAACGCATCGCGCCAGCGGACATTGTTCAGACGTAACGTCACGGTGCCGCGCACCTGTTCGCCGACGATGATGTTGAGCCCGGTGAATCGCGCGAGCGCGCCGAACGCGGCCGCGAGCCCGGCGCCCTGCAGATTCAGCGAGATCCGCCGCGCGTCGTCCGCATCACCGGGATGCCGCGCCGCGGCGTCGCTCATGCGCGTCGGCGGCGGCAATGGAACCGGCGGCCCTTCCAGCCGGGGCACCGGTGCGGTTGTGTCCGGCTGACGCGCCGCGCGCGCCGCCTGATCGAACGGCAGCGGGCCGTCATGCGCGGGCGCTGCAACGTCCACGCCTTCCGCGCTGTACGCCGCGCCGGGCGCGCCCTGCGGCAGCGGTATGTCCTGTGCGTGCGCCTGCATCGATGCGATCGGCCAGCCGGCCGGCGGCAAAGGCGGCAACGGGGGCAGAGGCGGTAGCGCCGCATGCGCCGCGGCCACGCGCGATCCGAGCCAGAATGCGATCGCCCACCATCCGCACTTCGTCATGGGCGACCTCCGTCGTCCACGACGAACCGGCGCGCACCATCGGCCGTCGCAAGCGTCACGGCACCGGCATCGACGCTCACCACGCGCGACACCCCGAACGCTTCGCCCGGCGCGACGGTCGCGAATACGCCATCGCCCGCGTCGAACAGCGCGAGCCCGGTGCGTACGTCGCGAATCGTGCCGACCAGGCGCGGTGCCGCATCGACGGCCACTGTGGGCGAACCGGCGCCGCCGAATGGATCGTCGCTCGGCGCACCGGCCAGCACCGGTACCGCGCCATCCCGGACGCGGGCCCCTGACAGCGCAGGAAACACGTCAATCGTCAAGTCCACTCGCGACGCGGGCGGTTTCCGCTCGATATGCAGCCTCGACGGCACCACCAGCGCGGGAAAGCCCGCCAGCCCGCCCATCAGCCGCAGCAGCGCCGGAAAACCGCCCTCGGCGACGATCCGCACCGTACGACGGCCATCCGGCGCCGCATCGTCAATGTGCCGCGGTTCGATCGACACGATCCGGAGTCCGCTCGCGCCGGCCAGGTCCGCCAGCTCCAGCATCAGCGCGGGCCACCCTGGCGCACGCGGCGAGATGGGGTCGCGCCCGGCAGCCGGGCCTGTGTCGCGCCGTGGCGCGGCCGCGAGCAGCCGCTGTGCGTCGGCGGCACGCACTTGTGCCGTTGCCAGCAACGCGCGACTGCGTGCGAGCCCGCTCGCGTCGACGGCATCCATCAGATGAATACTGCCCGCCATCACGAATGCGAATGCCAGCGCGCAGCCGACGGCATGCGCGGCGGCCGGCGACATCCGCGTCACGCGGCCGAGCCACTTGGCACCGTCACGCATGGACCGATGCACGATCGCCGTCATGCGTCGCCTCCGACTGCCTTCTGCCTCGGCGGCGCGTCGTGCCAGCGCACCTGCACGGAAAACCGGAACGGCACGGCCGAGCCCGTGACCGGCGTGGCCGAAGCCGGTGTCAGCGCACCGACATCGAATCGCCACTCGCGCTGCTCGGCCGCGATCCGTGCGAGCCATCGCGCGGCCGCCCGGTAACTCGTCGCGCGTGCGTCGAGCACGGCGCCGGACGATGTCGTGCGCAAGGCCTCGAGCCGAACGGTATCGTCGCGCACCTGCGCCAGCGTCAGGAGCAGCCCGGCGACACGCCGGTAAGGCGCGGCAAGCCCGACCGCCCGTGCATCGCGTTGCACGAGATCGGCGGCCGCGCCGGCGGCGCGCCGTGCGGCATCGACCCGTGGCTGCAGCTGCCGCAGCCGCGCCTCCACACGCGTACGCTCGGCATCCACGCGCCATCGCCACACTGTTGCCGCCCCCGTCCACACGCAGGCCCCGAGTATGCCGAGCACGATCGCCGCCCCGCACTGCATGGCACGGCGCCGCCGCAATGCCTGCGCGAGCCGCTCACGGTACGGCAGCAGATTGAAGCCGCCGAGCGCGGCATGGCCGGCGGCAACCCGCCCGAACCCCGCCGTCATTCCCACACCCCGCGCAGCGCCAGCCCCACCGCGAGGGCAAACGCCGGACCGCCCGGCGCGCCGGCGGACTCGCCCGGCAGCCCGTCCCATCCGGTGCAATCGAACGGCACCGCGGCCACCCCGAGTGCGTCGCCGATATCGGCGATCGACGTGCCGCAGCGGACGATGCAGCGCTCGTCGCCGGCCACGAGCACGCAGCGCACCGGCTCGAACACGCACTGGCGCAATGCGTCGGGGAATGCCGCCTGCACGTCACCGGATACCGAGAGTACCGGCGCGGCGATCGCGCCATCGACCCGCCAGCCGCGCACGCCCGTGTCGCAAAACCAGAATGCAGCGTACGGGCCGTGCGCGTCGGGTTCGAACTGCGCGGCATAGCGCAACGCGCGAAGCGCGGCGGCCGACTCGCCGTCGACGGCCGTCAGATCGATGCCGGCCTGCGCGGCCACGTCGATCCGCCGCTCGAGCAATGCCTGCGGCGCCACGGCGACCGCAATCTCGCCCGCGCACGCGCCGTCGTCCTGCCGCCAGTCGAACGCGAGGCTGTCGGGCGCCAGCCCCGAGATCCGTTCTGCCGCCTGCCGGGCGGCGTCCGCGATGTCGTCGCGCCCGGCCAGGTCGAGCGTCGCGGTCCGCATCTCGTCGTCGCGCAGCGCCATCACACCGCGCGCGTCGCAGTGCACGCCCGCCGCCGATAGCCGCGACACGGCCGCGGCCAACGCGCGTGCGACCGCGGCCCAGCGCGCGTCATCCGGCCCGCCCGCCAATCCGACCGGCTCCCGCTCGAGCCCTTCGACCCGCACATCCACGACCCGGCCGCGCCGGCTCAGCACGGCCACCCTCACCTCGTCCGCCCCGACGTCGATGCCCGTCGAACGGTGCCTGCCCGGCGCGAACCGCGCCGCCCATCGTCCTGCCATCCCAGCCTCCCGCGATCGTTGCGGCCCACGCCGCGTTTCCGAGGCCTGATTCTGCAAAGCGGCGCGCATGCCCGACAGTCGGCCGGACGGCCAGCCATGGCGCGGAACGGCCGCGCGGACGCTATGCTGGCGGCATCGCGATGCGCCGCTTTCCGGCGGGCGCCCCCCGCGTCAGGACCGGTCTTACCGGGCAGCTATAATCGCGGGACTGTTTTCCGGTATGCCTATGCAATCCACGTCTCCTACGTCCCCGCCTCCCGCGCCCGAGCCGAAGAAGCGGTCCTGGTGGCTGAAAGTCCTGATCGGCCTCGCCGCGATGTGCGTGGCCCTCGTCGTGGCCGGCGGCCTCGTGCTCGGCTACGCGCTCGTCGTCGCATGGCCGAACATGCCGTCGCTCGACGCGCTGACCGACTATCGTCCGAAGGTACCGCTGCGCATCTACACGTCCGATCATGTGCTGATCGGCGAATTCGGCGAGGAACGCCGCGACATCGTCCATTTCAAGGACGTGCCCGACTCGCTCAAGAAGGCGATCCTCGCGATCGAGGATGCGCGCTTCTACGATCACGGCGGCGTCGACCTCACCGGCATCGCCCGCGCCGGCTTCGTCGCGCTGACGAACGGCCATGCGTCCCAGGGGGCGAGTACGATCACGATGCAGGTCGCGCGCAACTTCTTCCTGTCGAGCGAGAAGACCTATACGCGCAAGATCTACGAGATGCTGCTCGCGTACCGGATCGAGCGCGCGCTGACGAAGGATCAGATTCTCGAGGTCTACATGAATCAGATCTATCTCGGCCAGCGGGCGTACGGCTTCGCGAGCGCCGCGCGCGTGTATTTCGGCAAGGATCTGAAGGACATCACGCTCGCCGAAGCGGCGATGCTGGCGGGGCTGCCGAAGGCGCCGTCCGCGTATAACCCGGTCGTCAATCCGAAGCGCGCGAAGGTGCGTCAGGAGTACATCCTGCAGCGAATGCTCGAGCTGAACTTCATCACGCGCGCGCAGTACGACGAAGCCGTCGCGCAGCCGCTCGTCGTCAAGGGCGCGGGCCGCGAGTTCAGCGTGCACGCCGAGTACGTCGCCGAAATGGTCCGACAAATGATGTACGCGCAGTACCGCGAGGAAACCTACACGCGCGGCTTCAACGTCGTCACGACGATCGATTCCGCCGACCAGCAGGTCGCGTACACCGCGCTGCGCAAGGGCATCATGGATTACGAGCGCCGCCACGGCTATCGCGGGCCGGAAGGCTTCATCGAGCTGCCGGCCGGCGCCGACGACCGCGAGCAGGCAATCGACGATGCGCTGCTCGAGCACCCCGACAACGGCGAGCTGATCGCGGCGGTCGTCACCGCAGCCACCCCGCGCCAGATCACCGTCGCGTTCATCGACGGCAGCAGCGCGACGATCGAAGGCGACAACCTGCGCTTCGCGTCGGGCGCGCTGTCGACCAGCGCGCAGCCTAACCGCCGCATCCGCCCGGGCGCGATCGTCCGGGTCGTGAAGAACGACGCCGGCAAGTGGTCGATCACGCAATTGCCGCAGGTCGAAGGCGCGTTCATCTCGATCATCCCGCAGGACGGCGCAATCCGCTCGCTTGTCGGCGGCTTCGACTACAACAAGAACAAGTTCAACCACGTCACGCAGGCGTGGCGGCAACCGGGCTCGTCGTTCAAGCCGTTCATCTACTCGGCGTCGCTCGACAAGGGCCTCGGGCCGGCCACGGTGATCAACGACGGCCCGCTGTATTTCAGCGCCGCGGAAACCGGCGGCCAGCCGTGGGAACCAAAGAACTACGGCGGCGGCTTCGAAGGCCCGATGTCGATGCGCACCGCGCTGCAGCGCTCGCGCAACCTCGTGTCGATCCGGATCCTGAACCATATCGGCACGAAGTACGCGCAGCAGTACATCACGCGCTTCGGCTTCGACGCCGAGCGCCATCCGGCCTACCTGCCGATGGCGCTCGGCGCTGGCCAGGTCACGCCGTTGCAGATGGCCGGCGCGTACTCGGTGTTCGCGAACGGCGGCTTCCGCGTGAATCCGTACCTGATCGCCGAAGTGACGGATCCGAACGGCGCGATCGTCGCGCGTGCGCAGCCGCTCATCGCCGAGCAGAACGCGCCGCGCGCCATCGACGCGCGCAACGCATACGTGATGAACAGCCTGCTGCAGAGCGTCGCGCAGCGCGGCACGGGCGCGCGTACCAACGTGCTGAAGCGCACCGACCTCGCGGGTAAGACCGGCACGACGAACGACTCGCACGACGCGTGGTTCGCCGGCTACCAGCACACGCTCGCGGCGATCGCGTGGATCGGCTACGACAACCCGCGCAGCCTCGGCGATCGCGAAACCGGCGGCGGGCTGTCGCTGCCGGTCTGGATCGACTACATGGGCGCGGCGCTGAAGGGTGTGCCGGAGTTCAAGCCGGCGATGCCGGACGACGTCCAGGCGCTCGGCAGCGAGCTGTACTTCACCGAGTTCACGCCGGGGCACGGCTTCGTGTCGACGGTCGGCGTGCCGCAGGCGCCGGCGGTGCAGAGCACCGATGAACCGGTGCCGCACGTCGACGAGCAGGAGAAGCAGGACATCATGAACCTGTTCCGCGGCCACTGACACGCACGGCCCGAACATGAGAAAAGCGCCCCGCGGGGCGCTTTTTCTTTGTGCTTCGACCCGGCGTATCAGCGCCCGGCCGGGCGCGCGCCGGACGTTACGCGCTGAACGTGATCGGCAGGCCGGCCTGCTGCGTCGCATAGTCGGTGAGTGCCGCGAAGAACTCGGTACCGGTGCGCGTATCGCGCCATTCGCCGTCCACGAAACGGTAATGGAAGCCGCCCGCCTTCGCGGCAATCCACAGTTCCTTCATCGGCGGCTGGAGATTGACGATGATCTTCGAGCCGTTCTCGAACGTCAGCGTCAGCACGCTGCCGTTGCGCTCCAGATCGATGTCGTGATCGCCGTCGTTCGCGGCGTCCACGGTACGCTCGACGGCCGCCAGCACGGCCTCGGCACGGGCCAGGTATTCAGTATCGGACATGCTAAACTCTATCGGTTAAATTGTTCAGGGACGATCATGCGAGTCGTTTTCCGGATGAGCGCGATTGTAGCGGCTTTGGCGATTCTTGCCGGCTGCGGTCAACGCGGCCCGCTCTATCTGCCCACCGTGCCCCCGCTGCCGGCGAAGCCCATCCAGCAGCAGGACACGCCGCCGTCCGACGTCACCCCCACCGACGAAAACGCGTCGTCCGACAGCATTCCCGATTCTTCCGGCACGCCGCTCACGCTGTCGCCGGAGTTGTCGAGCGATGCGTCGAAGGCCGCGACGCCGGCATCCGGTCCGGCCGCCACGCAGTAATCGCGCGCCGCCGCTCGCGCGGTTTCCTTCGCGACCAAGGCGATGACTTCCCGTCATCGCCTTTTGTTTTTTCCCGCCCGCCTCGTCACGCACGGACGCGCCGCCAGCCCCATTCAAGCAGCCGCCAGCCGAGCAGCACCGCAACGATCGCCGCATAGAGCTTAGGCTGCGCGAGGTTGTGCTTGCCTGCCCTCATCCACCAGAAATGCAGCACGCCGAACAGCGCGATCGCATAGATTGCGCGATGCAGCGTCGCCCAGTGACGGCCGAGCCGGCGCACCATCGCGCGCGGCGAGGTCGCGGCCAGCGGAATCAGCAGCACGAACGCGGCGAAGCCGACCGTGATGAACGGACGCTTGCCGACGTCCTTCAGGATCGCGAGCACCTCGAACCACTTGTCGAACCACAGATACGTCGTGAAATGCAGCGTCGCATAAAAGAACGCGAACAGGCCGATCATCCGGCGAAAACGCAGCAACGCGGGAACACCCGTCACGCGCCGAAGCGGCGTGACGGCGAGCGTGAGGCAGAGCATCACCAGCGTCCAGAGACCGGTCGAACGCGTGATGAATTCGATCGGGTTCGCGCCGAGGCGATCGGTCAGCCCGAACAGCACGAGACGTGCGAGCGGATAGAGGCCAGCCGCGAAAACCAGCACCTTGGCCGGCGCGAGCCAGCGCGGCGCGGCGGCACGCACCGCGCCGACCCGGGAACTACCGAGGGTGGCCGTGCGCGTACCGGACGCGTGCCCCGGCGGCAGCGTCGAAGGAGGCATGTCGTTTCTCACCGTCGCACTCAGAAATTCTTTTTCAGGTCCATGCCCTGATACATCGACGCGACGAGATCGCCGTAGCCGTTGAACATCAGCGTCTTGCGCTTCGGCGTGAAGAAGCCGTCCTCGCCGATCCGGCGCTCGGTCGCCTGGCTCCAGCGCGGGTGATCGACGTTCGGGTTCACGTTCGAATAGAAGCCGTATTCGTTCGACGCATACGTGTTCCAGCTCGTCTTCGGTTGCTTGTCGACGAAGCGGATCTTCACCAGCGACTTCGCGCTCTTGAAGCCGTACTTCCACGGCACGACGATCCGCACCGGCGCGCCGTTCTGGTTCGGCAGCATCTGGCCGTAGACGCCCATCGTCAGCAGCGTCAGCGGGTTCATCGCCTCGTCCATCCGCAGCCCTTCCGAGTACGGCCAGTCGAGCACCGGCGTCGACAGCCCCGGCATCTGCGACGGATCGGCCAACGTGATGAACTGCACGTATTTCGCGTTGCCGGTCGGCTGCACGCGCTTGATCAGTTCGGACAGCGGCACGCCGATCCACGGGATCACCATCGACCATCCTTCGACGCACCGCAGCCGGTACACGCGCTCCTCGAGCGGTGCGAGCTTCAGCAGTTCGTCGAGATCGAACACCTTCGGGTGCAGCACCTCGCCCTCGACGCTCACGCGCCACGGGCGCGGCCTCAGCGTGCCGGCGCTCTGGGCCGGGTCACCCTTGTCGGTGCCGAATTCGTAGAAGTTGTTGTAGGACGTGATGTCCTTGAACGGCGTCACCTTGTCGGCCGCGACGAACTTCGGGTTGGTTTTCGCCGCGAGCTTCGCGGCTCGTGCGTCGGGCGACGCATAGGCGGCGAATGCCGCGCCGCTGCCCCCGAGCATTCCGCCCGCCGCCGCCAGGCCGGCGGCCTGCAATACGCGCCGCCGGTTCTCGAACACCGCGCGCGGCGTGATCTGGCTCTGCGCGATATCACCGCCGGTCAGTACGGTGCGCAAAGGGTGTTTGATCCACATCGTGCTGCTCCTCCTGCATGCGCGGCGCGCACGCTTCATGAGCGTTCGACCCGACCCATCCTGCGCCGTTCGACGCCCGGACCGCCCGCCCGTTACAAAAGAAAACCGCCGGGCACGCAGTGCGCCGGCGGTCTTTTGTCGGACCCGCGTCGGAAAACTTACAGCTTGCCGTAGCTGTGCAGCCCGGACAGGAACATGTTGACGCCGAGGAACGCGAACGTCGTCACGAGCAGGCCCGTGAGCGC